>DATJEE010000192.1:0-15694 GCA_035496995.1 Solirubrobacteraceae bacterium
CAACCTCGTCTGCCCCGCCGAGTTCCGCATCGGCGAGGACTCCCGGATCATGGTCTGCTCGGTGACCGAGGGCGAGGACAAGCCGCTGAAGTACCCGCTGATGTTCCGCGCCTGCGAGATGGTCGTCATCAACAAGATCGACCTGCTGCAGTACCTCGACTTCGACGTCGACCGCCTCGAGGCGAACATCCTCCAGGTCAACCCGCACGCGACGGTCCTGCGCACGAGCGCGAAGACCGGTGAGGGCATCGAGGCCTTCCGCGACTGGCTCAAGGCACTGCCGGCGCGGATCGCCGCCGAGCGCGCGCACGACCACGCGCACGAGCACGGCCACGATCACGATCACGATGATCACGGTCACGACCATCACGACCACGAGCACGCCACGGCGTGACGCAGGCGCTCGGTGGGCCGTCTGACATCCGAGCAACCGAGATGAAACGGACAACGGACATCGGCGCCGAGCGGGTCGAAGCGCTGCTACGCGACCGCAGCGAGGCCAACGCGCGCTTCTTCACGGCCGAGGCCGAGCGCCTCGCGCGCCTGTGCCACAAGATGGCCGAGCGCTTCGCCCGCGAGGGCCGCCTCGTGGCCTTCGGCGCCTCGCCCGCCGACCGCTCCGACGCCCGCCACGTGGCGGTCGAGTTCGTCCACCCCGTCATCGTCGGCAAGCGCGCGCTGCCGGCGCTCGGGCTCGCGGGCGAGGGCGGCCAGATCGCGCCGCAGGTCGCGCTCGAGGCCGAGGCCGAGGACATCGCGATGGCCTTCGGCAACGAGCCCGACATCCTCGCGGCGCTCGCCGCGGCGCGCGAACGCGGCTGCCTGACGATCGCCTTCACGCCGGGCTCGGGCGCCGAGTGGGAGTTCGACCTGGAGACGATCGCCGACCCGCTCGTGCGCCAGGAGATCGCCGAGACGCTCTACCACACGCTGTGGGAGCACGTGCACATCTTCCTCGACCAGCGCGGCCTGCTCGAGGGCCGCGCGGCGCGGCCGGTCCACGACTCCGGCGCGTCGAGCTTCCTCTACCCGTTCCTCGGCCAGCAGGAGACCGACCTCGACGGCATCCTCGCCGACGTCAAGCAGTCGATCCTCCTCAAGGCCGAGGAGATCACGGCGCTGCGCGCGCAGACGCTGACGGAGTTCGGCGACGCGCTCGTCACGGCGGCGGGCGTCCTGCGCGCGGCCCTCGACGCCGACGGGCGCCTCATCGCGCTCGGCAACGGCGGCTCGGCGACCGACGCGATGGACGTCGTCGCGGACTTCCGCACGCCGATGTTCGGCGGGCCGGCGCGCCGGGCGCTGGACCTCACCGAGGACACCGGCATCATCACGGCGGTCGCCAACGACATCGGGACCGACGCGATCTTCCTGCGCCAGGTCATCGCCTACGGGCGCAAGGGCGACGTGCTGCTCGCGCTGTCGACGAGCGGCAACTCGCTGAGCATCCTCGAGGCGCTGCGCGAGGGCCGCAAGCGCGGCATGGTCACGATGGCGTTCGTCGGCTACGACGGCGGCAACGTCGCGGCGAACAACCTCGCCGACCACGTCTTCATCAGCCGCTCGGAGAACATCCCGCGCATCCAGGAGGCGCACGCCAGCGGCTACCACGTGCTGCGCGAGCTCGTCGAGCTCGCCGGACCCGAGCCGCCGCCCGCATGACTGCGCGCCATTGCTCGACGAGGGCTCGCGTGAACTCGGGAAGCGGGCGCTCGCGATGACCGACCAGGCGCAGGACACCGCCCGGCGCGTGAGCGTCCGGGTCGACGGAACCGTGCAAGGGGTCGGCTACCGGCCCTTCGTCTACCGCCTCGCCGCCGAGCTCGGCATCGCCGGCTGGGTGCTCAACGACGAGCGCGGCGTCCTCGTCGAGGCCGAGGGGCCGCCGGACGCCGTCGCGGCGTTCGCCGAGCGCCTGAGCAGCGAGGCCCCGCCGCTCGCGGACGTCACCGCCGTGACCGTCGAGGACGTCCCCGTGACCGGGGAGGCGGGCTTCCGCATCGTCGCGAGCGTCCGCGGCGGCGCCGCGACCGCGCCCGTGACGCCGGACTCGGCGACCTGCGACGAGTGCCTCGCCGAGCTCGACGACCCCGCCGACCGCCGCCACCGCTACCCGTTCCTCAACTGCACGAACTGCGGCCCGCGCTTCACGATCGTCCGCGGGATCCCCTACGACCGGCCGATGACGACGATGGCCGGCTTTCAGATGTGCGACGCCTGCCAGGCCGAGTACGACGACCCGCTGGACCGCCGCTTCCACGCCCAGCCCAACGCCTGCCCGGTCTGCGGCCCGAAGGTGCGCCTGCTCGAGCGCGGCGGGGCGCGGGTCGAGGCCGACGACGGCGTCCGCGCCGCCGCCGACGACCTGCTGGCCGGGAAGATCCTCGCCGTCAAGGGCCTCGGCGGCTACCACCTCGCCTGCCGCGCCGACAGCGAGGAGGCCGTCGCCGCGCTGCGGTCGCGCAAGCGCCGCGAGGGACGCCCGTTCGCGCTGCTCGTCGCCGACGTCGACGCGGCCCGCGAGCTCGTCGAGCTCGGCCCCGAGGAGGAGGCGCTGCTGCAGTCGCGCGAGCGCCCGATCGTGCTCGCCACGCGCAAGGCAGGCGCCGCCGTCGCGGCGGCCGTCGCGCCCGGCGTGCCCGAGCTCGGGATCATGCTGCCGTACACGCCGCTGCACCACCTGCTCGCGAACGACACCGGCGTGCCGCTCGTCCTGACGAGCGGCAACGTCTCCGACGAGCCGATCGCCTTCCTCGACGAGGAGCTCGCGCGGATCGAGACGATCGCCGACCGCTTCCTCGTCCACGACCGGCCGATCGCGACGCGGACCGACGACTCCGTCGCGCGCATCGTCCGCGGCGTCCCGCTGATGCTGCGCCGCTCGCGCGGCTACGTCCCGGCGAGCGTCGAGCTCCCGATCGCCTGCCCGGTCGCGCTGCTCGGCGCCGGCGCCGAGCAGAAGAACGCCTTCTGCCTCGCCTCCGGCACGCGCGCCTGGCCGAGCCACCACATCGGCGACATCAAGAACTACGAGACGCTGCAGTCGCTGCGCGACGGCGTCGCGCACTTCGAGGCGCTCTTCGAGGTCACGCCCGAGGTCGTCGCCCACGACCTGCACCCGGACTACCTCTCGACGCGCTACGCCCTGGAGCGCGAGGAGGGCGGCCTCGTCCTGCACGGCGTCCAGCACCATCACGCCCACCTCGCCGCGACGCTCGCCGAGCACGGCGAGACCGGACCGGCGGTCGGGGCGATCTACGACGGCACGGGCTTCGGCCCCGACGGGACGATCTGGGGCGGCGAGCTGCTCGTCGGCGGCCTCGCCGGCTATGAGCGCGTCGGGCGCCTCGTGACGGCGAAGATGCCCGGCGGCGAGCGCGCGATCGCCGAGCCGTGGCGGATGGCCTGCAGCTGGCTCACGCAGATGCGCGCCCCGCTGCCGCCGGCCTTCGCGGACATCGCCCAGCCGCGCTGGAACATGGTCGCGAGCATGTCGATGACCGGCATGGGCTCGCCCGCGACGTCGAGCGCCGGGCGCCTCTTCGACGCCGTCGCGGCGATCTGCGGCGTGCGCCTCGAGGTGACCTACGAGGGACAGGCCGCGATCGAGTTCGAGGCCCTCGCCGACCCCGCGGGCGGCGAGCCGTACACCTTCCCGATGGAGGCGAAGGAGATGATCGTCCTCAACCCGCGGCCGACGCTCATGGCGATCCTCGCCGACATCAAGGCCGGCGTGCCGGTGGAGACGATCTCGGCGCGCTTCCACCAGACGATGGCCGGGGCGACCTCCGAGGCCTGCGTCATCGCGGCCGAGCGCGCGGGCGTCGACGTCGTCGTGCTGTCGGGCGGCGTGTTCCAGAACAAGCTGCTGCTGCGCCTCACCGCGGACGCGCTCGAGGACGCCGGCCTGCGCGTCCTGTCGCCGCGGCTGCTGCCCCCGAACGACGGGCAGATCGCCTACGGCCAGGTGGCCGTCGCGGCCGCGCAGCTCGCCGGCGCCTGACCGCCGCGCGCCGCTAGGCACGTCACATGCGGCGCCCTATGCTGCGCCCATGGAGAGGTTCGCGCTCAGCGAGCGCTGGAACGGGTGGACGGATCTCGACGTCGTCCTGAAGGCCGCGCGGGCCGCCGTCGAAGCAGGCCCGCTCGACCCGCTCGTCTGCGAGGTCGAGCTGGAGTGGGAGGAGGACACGTCGACGATCGCGAGCCTCGACGCGCTCGCCGTCCTGCTGGCCTCGGGCGAGCAGCCGGAGTCGATGGACATCTGGATCGCCCACGCCGAACCCGACGAGGCGAACCTCAGCCTCGTCTTCAACGGCCGCTGGCTGCAGATCAACGGCGCCGGCACCGACTGGGAGCGCTCGCGCAACGCGTACTACGCGGCGCAGGTCGAGCTCGCGCTCGCCTACGGCATCACGACGTTCCGGCTGCCCAAGCTGCCGAAGGACACCGTCCAGGAGACGCGCCGGCGCCTGGAGAAGCCTGAACCTCAGGGCTGAGCTTCGCCCGGCCGCTCGCTCGTCTCGGGCGCCGGCAGCAGCGTCTCGGGGATGACGAGCGTGCCGTCGGGCAGGTCGGGGATGCCGTCCGGCGGCCAGCGCTGCGGGTAGGGCGGGCGCTTCCAGACCCACTGCTCGCCGCAGTAGGCGTAGTGGAAGCGGATGTTCTTCAGCAGCGCGCGGCGGTGTTCGGGGCAGGCGTAGCGCCGCGGGCCGAGCAGCCCGCCCGCGTGCCAGACGAGCCACTTGCCGGGCATCGCCTCGATGAGCTCGCCGAAGAGGGACTCGCGCGTCGACGCGCCGATGCTCTTGCGCGTCTCCTCGTCGGCGAGGCAGCCGCAGATGTCGCAGCGAAACCAGTAGCGAACCGGCATGCCGACAAGGGTAGGCGCGTTCGCGCGGCGGTGCCAGTGGGGATCCGTTATTCGACCGACCCGCTATTGCGACTCGTTCACAGTGACGGTAGGTTGGCAACATGAGCCGGCCCCGCTGGATGTTGCTCCTGGCGCTCGGCGCCCTGACGGCCGGCGGCTGTGGCAGCGACGCAGCCGGGCACGACGACGGGCGGCTGCAGGTCGCGACGACCGTCGCGCCGATCACGAGCATCGCCGCGAACATCGGCGGCGACCGGGTGAAGATCACCGGCATCGTCCCCGAGGGCACGAACTCGCACACCTTCGAGCCCAAGCCGAGCGACGCCGAGCTGCTCTCGCGCGTCGACGTGATGTACGTCAACGGGCTCAAGCTCGAGGAGCCGACGAAGGACCTCGCGCAGCAGAACCTCAAGGACGGCGCGCAGATCGTCGACCTCGGGACGCAGGCGATCCCCAAGAGCCGCTACATGTACGACTTCTCGTTCCCGAAGTCCGGCGGCAGGCCCAACCCGCACCTCTGGACGGACCCGAGGTACGCGCTGAAGTACGCGCAGCTCATCCGCGACGACCTCTCGCTGCGCGACCCGAAGGACGCCGCCTACTTCGCCGCCAACTACGACCGCTTCAGGACGAAGGTCGGCCGGCTCGACGCCGCGATGCGGGCGTCGTTTGCGACGATCCCGCGCGCGCGGCGCAAGCTGCTGACCTACCACGACGCGTACGCGTACTTCGGCCGCGACTACGGCTGGGACGTCATCGGCGCGATCCAGGTGTCGGACTTCGAGGAGCCGACGGCGAAGGAGGTCGCGGGGCTCATCGACCAGATCCGCGCCGAGAAGGTGCCCGCGATCTTCGGCTCAGAGGTCTTCCCGAGCCCCGTGCTCGCGCAGATCGGCAAAGAGGCGGGGGTGAAGTACGTCGACGTCCTGCGCGACGACGACCTGCCCGGCAAGCCCGGCGATCCGGACCACTCCTGGATGGGCCTCATGCACTTCGACTACGTCACGATGACCGAGGCGATGGGCGGCGACGCCTCGGCGCTGAAGGCCTTCAAGCCCGCCGACGTCGCGCCCGACGACGCGAGCTACCCGCAATGACGCAGCCGCTCGTCGAGCTCGCGGACGTGACCTACGGCTATGGCGCCGAGGCGGTGCTCGAGCACATCGACATCGCCGTCGGCGCGGGCGAGTTCGTCGGGATCGTCGGGCCGTCGGGCGCGGGCAAGACGACGGCGCTGCGCGTCATCGCCGGCAGCGTGCAACCCGCGAACGGGCGCGTCGAGCGCCGCGCCGGCCTGCGGATGGCGTACGTCCCGCAGGTCGAGACGATCAACTGGAGCTTCCCGGTGACGGTCCGCGAATGCGTCCTCATGGCGCGCGTCGGCGGCGCGCGCAAGCTGCCGTGGGCCAGCCGCGCCGAGCGCACGGAGGTCATGGAGGTGCTCGCGCGGCTGGACATCGACGAGCTCGCCGACCGCCACATCCGCGAGCTCTCCGGCGGCCAGCAGCAGCGCGTGTTCATCGCGCGCGCGCTGCTCGGCGAGCCGGACCTCCTGCTGATGGACGAGCCGACGTCGGGCGTCGACGTGCGCCTGCGCCACGAACTGCTGCACCTCCTCGACGACCTCCACGCGCGCGGGCTCGCGATCGTCCTGACGACGCATGACCTCAACGGCATCGCGGCGCATCTCCCGCGCGTCGTCTGCCTGAACCGGACGGTCATCGGCGACGGCGTGCCCGCGGAGGTGCTGACCGAGGACGTGCTCGAGCGCACGTACGGCGCGAGCATGGAGGTGCTCATCCACGGCGGGATGCCGGTCGTCGTCGACAACTTCCGCCACCACGCGCCGCACGGCCCCGCGCACGAGCACGCCCACGCCCACGACCATGCGCACGCCCACGAGCACGATCACGCGCACCCCCACCCCCACGAGACGCAGGCGCGCGCATGATCGACGAGCTGCTGCGACCGTTCGACTTCGAGTTCTTCCGCAACGGCCTGCTCGTCGCGACGATCGCCGGCGCGCTGTGCGGCGCGATCGGCGTCTACGTCGTGCTCAAGGGCATGAGCTACATCGGCCACGGCCTGTCACACGCGATCTTCGGCGGCTTCGCGGCGAGCGCGCTGCTCGGCGTGAACTTCCTCCTCGGCGCGGGCGCGTGGGGCATCGCCTCGGCGCTGATGGTCAACACCGTGACGCGGCGGCGGGTCATCGGCTCGGACGCCGCGATCGGCGTCATCACGACGGCCTCCTTCGCGCTCGGGCTCGTGCTGTTCGCGCTCTTCGGCCGCCAGGGGACGAACTTCGACGCCGCGCTGTTCGGCAGCATCCTCGGCGTCGGGACCGACGACGTCCTGGCGATCCTGTTCGTGAGCCTGCTCGCCGGCGCGCTGATCTTCTTCCGCTACCGCGCGCTGCTCTTCACGACGTTCGACCCCGAGGTCGCCGACGTCGCGGGCGTCAACACCGCCCGCATCGACGCGATGCTCACCGTCGTGCTGGCCTGCTCGATCCTCGCGACGATGCAGGTCCTCGGCGTGACGCTGATCGCCGCCGTGCTCGTCATCCCGGCGGCGATCGCGCGCATGCTGACGAACTCCTTCGCGCGGATGCTGCAGCTCGCGGCCGGGCTGGGCGCCGTCTGCGGCTTCGTCGGCATGAACCTCAGCTACCACCTCGACATCCAGTCGGGCCCGGCGATCGTCCTCGTCGCGGCGACGGTCTTCGCGATCGTCTTCGTGGCGACCGGGATCACGGGCCGCCGGCGCGCGGCGGGCCTCGTCGCGGCGGCCGGCCGCTCCTAGCTGCGCCTCGTTGCTCGGGCGGGCGGACGGGCCCGGCGCTTCCAGCATCGATGAGGAAGTCGGGAGGTCGCCGACGACGCCGGAGCGGGCGCGTCCCGGGCGGGTGCTTCCTGAGGGGTGTGGTGGAAAACGACAACCTGTGCGTCGTTTCTGACCAAACCCCCTTCCGGGAGGGGGTTTGGTGTCTCGCGTCCCGTTATGGGACGCAATCCGACAACCCCCCTGCCGAAGGGCCCGCCCGCGGGCGCAAACACCCCTTCCTCACCGATGTCGTAAGCATGACGCTCCGCGCCGGCGAACAGGGTCGGCCGCCGCCGGTGTCCTAGCCGGCGCCCGCGCGCTCGGCGGCGCAGCGCGGGCAGAGCCCGACGATCGGGAAGTGCGAGAAGCGGGCCTCGAATCCGGAGAGCTCGCGCACGGCGTCGCGGACGCCGTCCAGCGCCGTCGGGTCGACGGACTCCAGCGCCCCGCAGGACTCGCAGGCGAGGTACTCGCGGTCGCCGAAGCCGACGAGGACGTAGCGCCCGGGGCCGTGGCCGGCGTGGAAGTGGCGGACGAGGCCGAGCTCGCCGAGCGTCTCGAGGTTGCGGTAGACCGAGGCGATGTCCGACTGCGTCATGCGGCCGCCGAGGCCGTCGGCGATGTCCTCCGCCGAGATCGGCTCGCGCGCCGCCAGCAGCGCCTCGAGCACGAGCCGCCGCGAGGAGGTGAGGCGCAGGCCTCCGCGCCGCACGACCTCGATCGCCTCGTCGAGGTCGGTGACGACCACGGGCTTGCGGTCCGGCGAGACGGTCATCGCCTGTGAACGTAGCGCATCAATCCTCCGGCGGCGGCTGCAGCAGCGCGCCGATGATCCCGAAGGCGAACATGCCGAGCACGACGAGCGAGACGAGCGTCAGGACACTGACGCCCGACGTCACGGTGACGTACACCGTCAGCGCCGCGAGGATCCCGATGAACAGCAGCGCCGCGCCGAGGATGCCGGCGCGCGAGCCGGTCAATAGACGGGGTACTTCGGCGGCGGCGAGTAGTCCTTGACGTGGCTGGCGAAGAGCTTGATCGCCGCGAGGCCGAAGACGAACCCGCCGATGTGGGCGAAGTACGCGACGCCGCCCCCGCCGCCGGTCGGGTTGGCGACGTCGAAGTACCCGAACGCGACCTGCTCGACGAACCACAGGCCGAGGACGAGCATCGCCGGCAGTTCGAGGATCGTGAAGAAGAAGATGATGAAGATCACCGTCACGACGCGGGCCCGCGGGTACAGCAGGATGTAGCCGCCGAGCACCGCGGCGATCGCCCCCGACGCGCCGATCGTCGGGACGACGGAGTCGGGTCCGACGAGCACCTGCAGCAGCAGCGCGGCGAGGCCGCCGAGGAGGTAGAAGAGCACGAACTTCACGTGGCCCATGGAGTCCTCGACGTTGTTGCCGAAGATCCAGAGGAACAGCATGTTCCCGGCGAGGTGCAGGATGCTGCCGTGCATGAACATCGCGCTGAAGATCGTGAGGATCGTCGTCGGCTGGGCGGGCGCCGAGCCCGTGACGCCGCGCTGGCCCTCGCAGGCGATCTCGCCGACGGCCGTGATGTCGCAGTGCTTGCCGAGATGCGTGATCTCGTACGGGATCGCCCCGTAGTGCACGACGCCGCTGTCGGACGGCCCGCTGAAGATCCCGCCCTTCTGCAGCCCGAAGTAGATCAGCACGTTGAGGACGATCAGCGCGATCGTGACGAACGGCGTCCGATCGGTCGGGATGTTGTCCTTCAGGGGGATCATGGGTCTGCTGGTAGGACCCTACCCCGCCACTCGAACGACGAGGGGCTAGCGCTGTGTGATCTGCGCCTGGACGATCGCCATGAGGTCGCCGGGCACGCCGGCGGGGTCGATCAGGCGCTCGAGCGCGAGGCCGTTGGAGAGCGCGAGCGTCACGATCGCCCAGGTCTCCGGCTCCAGCGCGCCGCCCTGCGGCGCCAGCGCGCAGAGGCTCGCGCGCAGGCGCAGGTAGCGCCCGGAGAACGCCTCCAGCAGGTCGGGCTCGTGCGCCGCGTGCACCCAGAACTCGATCGCCAGCAGGAGAAACTGCGCGTTGGCCTCGACGACCGGCTGGCGCGCGAGCGCGGCGACGAGCTCCTCGGGGCGGTCGTGCGCCGACAGCAGCTCGCTGATCTCGCGCAGGCGGCGCTCGGCGACCTCGTCGAAGAGCGCGAGGAAGAGCCCGGCCTTGCTGCGGAACGTCGAGTAGACGGCGCCCTTCGTGTAGCCGGCCTCGTCGGCGATGTCGTCGAGCGTCGTGCCGTGGTAGCCGTCGGCGAAGAAGCGCCGCTCGGCGGCCTCCAGCAGCTCCCGGCGGGTCAGCGCGGTGCGCTCGCTGCGCGTGAGCCGCGTCGTGGTCATGCCCCCGCGCCGACGGGGTCGCGATCGCGCGCCGCGGCGCGCAGCGGGTCCAGCCACTCGTCCGGCAGGCCCGCCGGGATGTGGCCCTCGTAGCCCGGGGCCACGCGCCGTGCGAGCGCCGCGGCCGGGCGGCCTTCGATGAACGGGCGCAGGTCGTCGGCGACCATGAGCGCGGCGACGTTGGCGGCGATCTGGAAGTCGGCGGCGTTGAGCTCGGGGCCGTTGAGCAGCCCCTCCTCGATCCAGGCGTCGATCCGGTCCAGTCGCTCGGGGAGCAGCTGCAGGTCCTCGCGTCCGTGGTCGTCGGTGGCGCGGTGCACGCCGGTGGCGAGGCGGATGACGAGCGGGGCCGACAGCCGCACGATCGCGCGCTTCACGGGACCGCGCTCGGCGGTCATGACGCTCGCGAAGGCGCCGCGGTCGCGGCGCGCGGCGCAGTAGAAGATGCGCCGCGTCGCGTTCTGCAGGCCCTCGCCCCAGCGCTCGGCGTCCTCGACGGCCTTGCGACGGTCGGGGTCGCTCGGGAACAGCGGGCGCTCGGGGACGAGCTCGTCGAGCGCCCGGGCGATCCAGCGCGTGCCCTGGACGCGGACGCCGCCGGCCTTCAATGCCGGGACCGCCATCGTCGGGAAGCCCTTGGCGAGCAGGACGAAGGCATGCGGCCCGGCCAGGAGCTTGACGGCCTTGTAGTCGATCTCCTTGTGATCGAGCATGAGCCGTGCGGTGAAGACCGCGTTGGAGCCCGGGAACATGTACAGCCTGACATTCGACGACATCGACGGTCTCCCCGTTTGCGTACCGTCGGTATTGTGATACCGAGGGTACGCGAAGTCAAGAAGCTGCTGCCGCGAGCGGCCCGCTGCCCGGTTGCTCCTGCGGGATGTGCTGGTCGGCGTGGTAGCTGGAGCGCACGAGCGGCCCGGCGGCGATGTGGTCGAAGCCGAGCGCGTGGGCGGCCGCCTCGAGCGCCTTGAACTCGTCCGGGTGCCAGTAGCGAACGACCGGCAGATGGCGCTCGGTCGGGCGCAGGTACTGGCCGACGGTGAGGACCTGGACGCCGTGCTCGCGCAGGACGCCGAAGGTCTCGACCATCTCCTCGTGCGTCTCGCCGAGTCCGACCATGAGGCCGGACTTCGTCGTCACCGCCGCGCCGCCCATCTCCTTGGCGTTGCGCAGGACGCGGCAGGAGCGCTCGAAGCGCGACCCGCGGCGGGCGACGGGGTACAGGCGCGGCACGACCTCGACGTTGTGGTTGAAGACGTCCGGGCGCTCGGCGATGACCTTCGCCAGCGGCATCTCCTGGCCGCGGAAGTCGGGCGTCAGGACCTCGACCTTGCAGTGCGGCGCCTGGCTGCGGATCTGGCGGATGACGCCGACGAAGGCCGACGCGCCGTAGTCGGGGAGGTCGTCGCGGTCGACGGAGGTGATGACCGCGTGGCGCAGGCCCATCTTCGCGATCGAGCGGGCGACGCGGGCCGGCTCGAGCGGGTCGTTCCACGTCGGCTTGCCGGTCCGGACGTTGCAGAAGCCGCAGCGCCGCGTGCACGTGTCGCCGAGGATCATGAACGTCGCCGTGCCACGCTCCCAGCACTCGCCGACGTTCGGGCAGGCGGCCTCCTGGCAGACCGTGTGCAGGTTCTCGTCCTTGATGAGCTTGGTCAGCTCGCGGTAGCGCTCGCCGCCGGGCGCGGGGACCTTGAACCAGGGCGGCTTGCGCTCGCGCAGCGGGCGCACGTCGGGGCCGAGGATCTTCAGGACGTCCATCCCGCCGGGGTTCGAGCGCGAGCGGGTGGACAGTCTGCGTTCGTCGATCGCCATCGTGCTACCGAGGGTAGCGCCCGCGTCGTGCGGCCCCGGCGGGCCGGCAGAGGAAGATGAGATCGGACGCCAGCAGGCCGTGGCGGGCGGCGCCGTCGGGGCCGGCCTCGGCGTGCATGTCGGCGACCTCGACGGCGAATCCCGCCGCTTGCAGGCGGTCGGCGATGTCGGGCGCGTAGAGGCGGACGTGGTCGTGCTGGAGGAACTCGCGCTCGCGGTCGGCGGGCGCGGTGATCGCCGGGTCCTCGTACGTCGCGGCGCGGTCGAGCGCGAGCGGGACCATGACGAGCGTGAAGCCGCCCGGCGCCGTGATGCGGCGCAGCTCCGCCATCGCGGCGGCGTCGTCCTCGACGTGCTCGAGGACGTGCGAGCAGAGGATCGCGTCGAAGGCGCCGTCGGGGAGGTCGATCGCCGTGACGTCGAGGCGCAGGTCGACGTCCTGCGCGGGGTCGAGATCGGTCGTGACGTAGCGCAGCCCCGGCCGCTGCGCCAGGCGCCGGCGCAGGCACCACTCGGGCGAGAAGTGCAGCAGCGAGCCGGCCCCGTCGAGCAGCTCGGGGCGCCGCTGCAGCAGCAGCCACTGCGCGCGGTGGCGCTCGTGCGCGCCGCAGCGCCAGCAGAGGGCGTTGGGCCGGTTCCAGTCGTCCTTGAAGCGATCGAAGCCGTTGTCGCAGAGCGGGCACCAGACGGCGCTGCCGCGGTGGCGCGCGGTCGCGGCGCGGACGCGGACGGCGTCGCGCAGGCGGCTCATCCGGCGCCGGCGCCGGGCCGCCCGGCCGGCGCGATCGCGTCCTCGAGCGCGGCGGGCTCGACGGCGACGGCCTCGCGGCCGAAGGCCTCGGCGAAGCGCCGCGCGGCGCTCGCGCGCACGTCGTGCAACGGCAGCGTCTCGCCGCTCGCACCGGTCTCCTTGATGACCGACGTCATCTGCACGCCGTCCAGGCCGCAGGGGACGACCCAGGAGAATGGCTGCAGGTCGTTGCAGACGTTGATCGCGAACCCGTGCGTTGTGACGCCGCGCGAGACGTGGACGCCGATCGACGCGATCTTGCGCTCGCCCGCCCAGACGCCGGTGAAGTCCGGCCCCTCGTCCGGGCGCGCCCGCGCGGCCACGCCGGCGTCGGCGAGCGTCGCGACGAGCGCGTCCTCCATCGTGCGCAGGTACGCGATGACGTCGTCGATGCGCATGATCGGATAGCCGACGAGCTGGCCGGGGCCGTGGTACGTCACGCGCCCGCCGCGGTCGACGTCGACGAGGTCGATGCCCTGCGCGAGGTACCAGGCCTCGCCCATCGGCAGCTCGCTGGGGTCCGAGCGCCGCCCGCGCGTGTAGACGGGCGGATGCTCGAGCAGCAGCAGGACGTCGGGCACGCGCTCGTCCTGACGGGCCGCGCGCATGCGCTCCTGCAGCGCGAGCGCCGCGCGGTACTCGCGCGTGCCGAGATGGCAGACCCAGAGCTCGTTCGTGGTCATCCGTCCATGATTCCGGATGGGCGCTGGAAGACCCGCAACGTCAGGTCGCGGAAGGCGATCGCCGCCGGCGAGAGATGGCGGCGCGTGCGCGCGGCGAGCGTCACGTCGCGCGTCAGCGCCGGCTCGACGAGCGCCGACACGGCGACCGGGGCACCGGGGCCCGTCGCGTCCGAGCGCGGGAGGATCGCGACGCCCAGCGAGCTGGAGACGAGGCTGCGGATCCGCCGGCTCTCGTTGGACTCGAGGGCGATGCGCGCCTCGAAGCCGGCCGCGGCCGCGGCCTGGTCGAGCAGCTCGCGCAGCCGCGAGCCCCTGCGGAAGCTGATGAACGCCTCGCCGGCGAGCTCGGCGAGGCGCACGCTCGTCCGTCGGGCGAGCGGATGGGCCGCCGGGAGGACGACGACGATCTCCTCGCTCACGAGCGGCGCGAGCGTCAGGCCGCGACTCTGGATGTGCTCGGTGACCGAGAGGAACGCGAGGTCGATCTCGTCGACGCGCAGCATCTCGGCGAGCTCCTCGCTGGACTGCTCGCGCACGGTGAGCTCGATCCCGGGGTGGGTGCGGTGAAAGGAGGCGAGCAGCAGCGAGAGGTCGACGGGGCCCATCGTGTGCAGCGCCCCGACCGACAGGCGGCCGGTCTGGACGCCGGCGAGGCTCGCGAGCTCGGCCTCCGCGGCCTCGAGCTCGGCAAGCATCCGGCGCGCGCGCCCGACGAGCAGCTCGCCGGCCTGGGTCATCGCCACGCGCCGCGTCGTGCGCTCGACGAGCTTGACGCCCAGCTCGTCCTCGAGGCGGCGGATCTGTTGGGAGAGGGCCGGCTGGGCGATGTGCTCGCGCTCGGCCGCCCGCGTGAAGTGGCGCTCGTCGGCGAGCGCGACGAGATAGCGCAGCTGCCGCAGTTCCATAGTCAGAGCTTATGAGTTCCTGCGCAGCTGCGTATTGGACAGCTGGATCGGGTCGCGCAACCATGGTCGGGTTCCACGTCTCTCGCGCCCCGCCAGACCGGTGTATCTCCTCCTGTTTCCGCCGGTCTGGCGGTGGCCGCTGTTCGTCTCCTCTGCAGTCCGGCTCAACCCATCGGCCCTGACCAAGCCGGCGGGAAGCCGTGTCCCGCTCCGTTTCATTGCTCAGGCTTATGAATGTGTGCGCCGATGAGTCTTGGACTTCTGGATCGGGGCGCGCAAGGATGGTCGAGCACACCCCGCGCTCATCCCCCCGCCAGGTCGACCTCTCTCCTCCCTCCAGTCGGCCTGGCGGTGGCGCGCCGGGGCGCTCAGGCCTCGTAGGCCTCGACGCGCTTCTTGATGTTCGCGAGGAAGCGGGCCGCAAGCGCGCCGTCGAGGGCGCGGTGATCCCAGGACAGGCCGAGGATGACCATCGGCCGGATCGCGATCGCGTCCTCGCCGAAGGCGTCGGTGACCACGACGGGGCGCTTGATGATCGCCTCGACGTCGAGGATCGCGACCTGCGGCTGGCTGATGACCGGGGTCGCCATCATCGAGCCGAACTGGCCGGGGTTCGTGATCGTGAACGTCGCGCCGCGGACGTCGTCGGGGCTCAGCTGGCGCGCGCGGGCACGCCGGGCGAGGTCCCGGATCCGGCGTGACAGCCCCTCGGGGCTGAGGTCCTGCGCCCCGCGGACGACGGGCACGATGAGCCCGTCCTCGCCGAGTGCGACCGCGATCCCGAGGTTGACCTGCTCGTGGACGGTGTGGACGTCGCCGTCGAGCCACGCGTTGAGGAGCGGGAAGTCGACGAGCGCGCCGATCGTGCAGCGCGCGATCAGCGGCAGCGCCGTGATGCTCAGCTGCTTGCGCGCGAGCTCGATCCGCGAGACGTCGACCTCGATCCACGTGGTGCAGGTCGCCGCGGTCTGCTGCGAGCGCTTCATGTGCTCGCCGATCTGCTGGCGCATGCGCGAGAGCGGGCGTCCCTCCGGCGGCGTGTAGGGGCCTGTCGAGGAGCCGCCGGCGCCGGGGCGGTAGGGGCTCTCGATGTGCATCGTCGGCTCGTTGGCGCCGGCGCCGGCCGCGGCCGGCCGCAGCCCGCCGTGGGCCTCGACGTAGGCCATGACGTCCTGCTTGCGCACGCGGCCCTCGCGGCCCGTGCCCTCGACCTCGTCGAGATCGACGTCGTGCTCGTCGGCGATCCGCTGGACGACCGGTGAGTAGCGGCGCACAGCGTTCTTGCGGGGCGCGCCCGCGGCGCCGGGCGGCGGCGGGTTCGGCGTGCGCCGGGACGGCGGCGGCGGTCCGGCGGCGCGGGCCGGCGCCCGCGGCGCAGGGTCGTCCTCGGCGCTGTGCGGCTCGCCGGGCCGGGCGTCGGTGGCGATC
>DATJEE010000193.1:0-52748 GCA_035496995.1 Solirubrobacteraceae bacterium
GGCGATCTTCGCCCGCAGACCGCGTGCCGGGTCGTTGGCGCGCCCGTTCTGGCACCGCCGGTCGCGACGGGTGATCGACCGGGAGATCGTGGACGTCGATGTCGGTGTGCGACTGGCGCGTGGCTCCCATCGGCGCCTCATCGTCGGCGACCATCGTCGGTAGCGCGTCGTCCTCGTCAGCCTCGATGCTGTCGATATCGCCGGCGTGGCGCGCGACCTTGCGTCGCGCAGCCAACGCGTCGACCGTGCCGGCGGCGACGAGGATCGCGAGCAGGATCACGACCGGGATCGCGAATGCAGCCTGCCCGACGACGACCATGACGACCGCCACCACGGCGCAGGCCGCAGCCAGCGTGCCGAGCATTCCCGCCATGCTCCCGCGTGCTGGCGCGACGGAACCGGAGCCTTGATGAGCTCGCATGTCGAGAGGGTTACCCGTGGCGCCGCCTGGTCGACCTCGTCGTGCTGTTCACACGCTGCCTGACGGTCTCGCCGGCGGCCGGCAGACCGCCGGCGCGACCGCTCGCCTCATCGGGGAGCCGAGCCCCCGGTCGCGGCGCCCGCGGGCTCGGGCTCGCGCGCCCCGCTCGCATCGGCCCCCTGCCTGGCCGCCTCGGCCTGGATGAGCTGGCGGTTGACGTGCTCCCAGTTGACGTTTCTGAAGAACGCCTCGACGTACTGCTTGCGCCCGTCCGGGGTCGCACCGAAGTCGCGGACGTAGGCGTGCTCGTAGACGTCGATCGCCAGGATCGGAACCATGTTGTAGACCGCCCAGAGGTTCTGGCTGTCCATGATGTAGTTGAAGATCGACCCGTCGTTGAGGTCGTAGCCGACGATCACCCAGCCGCGCGCCGCCGACGCCGCCTTCTTGACCGCGTCAAGCCACGCATCCACGCCACCGGGAAACTCGTCCTCGAGGAGCTCGGCGAAACGACCGGTCGGGGGGCCTCCGTCACCGCCGAGGTGACCGAAGTACAGGTCGTGGTTCTTGTAGCCCAGCAGCGCGAACGTGTAGTCGACCGACACGGCGCGCAGCGGCGAATAGACCTGGTTGCCCTCGACTTCGGAATAGTCGAACTCGTTGAGGATCCTGCGGCACTCGTTGGCCTTCTTCGCATACCCCTCATACAGCTTGTAGTGCTCCTGCATCGTCTGCTCGGAGATCCCGTCGAGGTCGCGTTCGAACGCAACGAAGTCGCGGGGCTTCAGCTCATCCCAAGGCATAGGTCCTCCTCGGTTTTTTCACACGGTTTTGCTTGTCGGCCGGCCGACGTCACCACCGGCCGGGCGCGCAGCAGCCCGCACCGCGCGGGTCGCGGGCCGCCGCAAGGGCCCCGTCAGGAATCCGGGCGATCCTCCGAGGGCCGCGGATGCACGGGTGTGCCCGCGCTCTTGGGATCGTCGAAATGCTCCGGGTCGGCGGGCAGCGGGCTCGCACCTGCGCCCTGCGTCGCCGGGTCGCGATCACCGGTCGGGGTGTCCTTGTACATCGTCTTCACATCGTCAGCCGATGCGTTCGGAGTGTCGTTGTCGACATGCTTGACCGTCTCAGGCATCTCGGCCTCCTGTGCTTCGGGAACACCTACGGGACTACCCCAGCCAACAGGTGGATGAACATCCGATCGCCGCAAGCAAACACGAGCCCAACCTGCCGAGTGAGCTGTCCCGAGACGTCCCGCGCCGACCAGGCGCAAGGGTCACGTGCGGCCGCGAGACGATCGCCACGAGGGCACGTCGCACGCACCCCGCGGGCGTCAGTCGGCGAATGGCAGGCGATCCTGGATCCCGGTCAGTTCGAAGACGCGTTGCACGGCTCTGGGTCCGCGCAGCAGTGCCAGGCGGTTTGCATCCGCCCGCGACCGTTCGCCGGCCTGGAAGAGCACGCGCACGCCGGTGGAGTCGATGAACTCGAGCGCTGAGAGGTCAAGCACGATCGACCGCGCGTCGCTGCCTTCCACGCGCAGCAGCTCGCGCTCGAGCTCGTCGGCGGTAGCGAGGTCAAGCTCGCCTTCCAGCCGAATGGTGTGCAGGACACCGTCGCGCTGCGAGCGCACCGTGAGACGGCCGACGCTCCACGCGTCAGCGCCTCGAAGGCTCCCACGCTGTTCAGAAACCTCGTCGCTCATCCGCCATGCCTCAGCGGGTCCCGCGAGGCCAGCCTCAGCCCGTGCTCGCGAGCTGACAACGTCCTCGCGGATTCGT
This sequence comes from Solirubrobacteraceae bacterium, assembly GCA_035496995.1. Classification (GTDB taxonomy): domain Bacteria; phylum Actinomycetota; class Thermoleophilia; order Solirubrobacterales; family Solirubrobacteraceae; genus CADCVQ01. Next base: position 2,203 of record DATJEE010000193.1, read on the forward strand.
CAACCGGTGATGTGTCCTGAACAACGCATCACCGTCCGACATTCTAAATTCCACGCTGCGCCGCGGTCAAGTCCGCCAGTCCGAGGAGCCTAGGACCGCTCGACGACGACGATCGTCGACTTCACGACGGCGGTCGCGGTCTGGCCGGGCTTGAGATCGAGCTCGTCGGCGGCCTCGCGCGACATGAGCGAGACGATCCGGAAGGGGCCGCAGGCGAGGTCGATCTGCGCCATGACGCCGTCGCGCTTGACGTCGATGATGACGCCCGACAGCCGGTTGCGGGCGCTCGAGCGGGGGTTCGTCCCGCGGTCGCGCAGGACGCGCGCGAGCTCCTCCGGCGCCAGCACGCGACGGTTGCCGCGGCGCTCGAAGGCGATGCGCCCGTCGCGCTCCCAGCGGCGCAGGGTGTCGACGCTCACGCCGAGGGCCTGGGCGGCCACCCCGATCCGGATTCCCTCGTCCATACCCGTGAGCCTAGCGCGCCCTTTCGTTGCGTACCTAGGCACACAAGACCCCGCCCGGGGCGTTTGCACATGACGCGCGAGCTATGGTGCGCGCGCCGTGACGCCCGACGAACAAGCCCAGTGGCTCACGGCGGGTGTCCGCGGGATCGGCGCCGCCAGCCTGCTCGCCGACCTCGGCCACGAGGTGCCGACCGCGCTGCTGCCAAGCCTCCTGACGAGCACGCTCGGCGCGCCGGCCGCCGCGCTCGGGATCATCGAGGGCCTCTCCGACGGCCTCGCCGGCGCGGCGCGCTTCGGCGGCGGGGCGCTCGCCGACGATCCGCAGCGCCGCCGCGCGACGGCGGTCGGCGGCTACGCGAGCACGGCGGTCCTGGGCGGGCTCGTCGGCGTCGCGACGAGCGTCTGGCAGGTCGGCGCGCTGCGCGCCGCGGCCTGGACGGCCCGCGGCTTGCGGGTCCCCGCGCGCAACGCCCTGCTCGCCGACGTCGTCCCCAGCGACGCGTACGGCCGCGCATACGGGTTCGAACGCGCGCTGGACAACCTCGGCGCGGTGGGCGGACCGCTCCTGGCGCTCGCGCTCGTCGCCGCCTTCGATGTCCGCACGGCGATCCTGCTGTCGATCATCCCGGGGCTGCTCGCCGTCGCGGCGATCCTCTATGCGATCCGTAGCACCGCGCGGCCGCGCGTCCAGGAGCGCAGGCCGCTGCGCATCCGCACGCGCCCCGTGCTGCAGGGCGAGCTCGGGCGGCTCATGGTCGGCATCGGCGCCTTCGAGCTCGGCAACATCGCCGCGACGCTCCTCATCCTCCGTGCGACCGACCTGCTCGAGCCGGGGCATGGGCACGAGAGCGCCGTAGAGATCGCGCTCTTGCTGTACACCGGCTACAACCTCGCCGCGACCCTCGCGAGCGTGCCCGCCGGGCGGATGGTCGACCGGCGCGGCGCCGTCCGCGTCCTCGCGGGTGGCGTGGCGTGCTTCCTTGGTGCCTATGCAGGCTTCGCCGCGACCGGGCCGAGCATCGTCGCGCTCGCGGTCTGCTTCGCCGCGGCCGGCGTCGCCATCGGATGCGTCGAGACCGCCGAGCACGCCGCCGTCGCGCGGCTCGCGCCGGAGGACCTGCGCGGCTCGGCGTTCGGACTGCTCGCCGGTGTCCAGAGCTTCGGCAACCTCGTCGCAAGCGGCGTGGCCGGCGCGCTCTGGACGCTCATCTCCCCGGCCGCCGGGCTGCTGTCCGCGGCGGCGCTGATGGCGGTGGCGCTCGGCTGCCTGAGCCGACCTGCCGCGCGCCGTTGACAAGACTTCAACACCGGCCGCGGATCGGCCCCGGATTGTCTCGCCTATCCTCGGGGTAGGCGGGTCGAGGGCTATCAAGGGGGCATCGGGAAGCGTGGATCGCGGACGCCGCAAAGCGGCCGCCGGCGTAGCGTCGGCTGCGTTGGCTGCTGCCCTGCTCGCGGCGCCCGGGGCCGGTCTCGCCCAGCAGCCCGCCACGACGACCACCGCGACGACGCCCGACCCGGCGCCCGCCCAGACGACCCCCGAGCCACCACCGGCGGTGACCGCGCCCGATCCGGGACCGGCGGTCCCCGAGCCCGACCCTGCGCCGCCGGCCCCGGCGCCGGCGGACGCGGTCGCGCCCCCGTCGTCGCGCCCCCCGGCGCTCTTCATGCCCGGCCTCCCCCGCGGCCTGGCGAAGGTGCCCGGCGCCCTCGGGCCGTCCCCCGACCACGCGCGGCGGCGGCCCGCGCGCGAGAACGTCCTGGGCACCAATCGCGGCACCGACCCTCGCGCGCAATCGGACGCCGACCACGGCGAGGGCGGCGATCTCGGCGCGCTGCTGGCGGCGACGGGCGCGGCGGAGGTCCCCTCGTTCTTCATCGACTCCTTCGCGGTGCCCCCGTTCCTGCTGCCGATCTACCAGGCGGCCGGGATCGAGTACGGAGTCCCGTGGCAGGCCCTGGCGGCGATCAACCAGATCGAGACCGACTACGGCCGCAACCTGCGCGTCTCCTCCGCGGGGGCGGTCGGCTGGATGCAGTTCCTGCCGGCGACGTTCGCGCAGTTCGGTGTCGACGCCGGCGGCGACGGGCGCGCCGACCCCTACAACCCGGCCGACGCGATCTTCTCGGCGGCGAACTACCTGCGCGCGGCGGGTGCGAGCGAGGATCTCGCCGCGGCGATCTTCGCCTACAACCACTCGCCGGCCTACGTCGCGACGGTGCTCGCGCGCGCACGGCTGCTCGGCGGCCTGCCGGACGACCTCGTCGCGGCGCTCACGGGACTCGCCCAGGGCCGCCCGCCGGTCGCCGGCCCGACCGCGGCCCTCGTGCGGCCCAAGGCCGACGCCAGGACGCTGCGGCTGCGCACGAAGCCGGGCGCGCAGGTCCTCGCGGTCGCCGACGGCGTCGTCACCGGCATCGGGCGCGACCGCCGCCTCGGACGCTGGCTGGCGCTGCGCGACGTCTACGGCAACACGTACACCTACGGCGCGCTCGCCCGCACGGCGCGGCGCTACCCGCTGGCGCCGCAGAGGCCGGCGGCGCGCCCCGCCAGACCGATCGCACCGCTCGTGACGCTCGCCGGGCCGGCATTCACGCCGGCGCTCGCGTCGACGGACTGGAAGCTGCGCGCCGTGCAAACCGCGACGCCGGCGAAGGCCGTCGCCCACCGGCCGCTGCGGACGGGGTCACGCGTGCTCGCCGGCACGACGCTCGCCTACGCCGGCCGCGTCGACGGCGCGACCGGCCGGCTCGCGTTCGAGATCCGGCCCGCCGGGCGCGGCGCGCCGCGCATCCAGCCCGCGCCGGTCCTCGCGGGCTGGAGGCTCCTGCGCGCCGCCGCGCACGCCCCGTCGCTGCTCGGCGCGGGCGCCCCGGCCGGCATCGGCCGCGTGCTGCTGCTCGACAAGCGCGAGCTGCAGCGGGCCGTCCTCGGCGACGAGGACATCGCCATCGGTCCCTGCGGGCGCCGCGACGTCCGCGCCGGCCGCGTCGACCGCCGCGTCCTGGCCACGCTGAAGTTCCTCGCGCTGTCGGGGCTGGCCCCGACCGTCGGCGGGCTGCGCTGCGACGAGAACACCCTCGCGTCGGGGATCGACATCGTCGCCGTCAACGGCGTGCCGATCACCGGCAACCAGGGCCCCGGCTCGATCGCCGAGGCCACGACCCGGCGCCTGCTCGCGCTCCAGGGCGCCCTGCGACCACAGCAGCTCACGACCCGGCCCGAGCACATCCACATCGGCTTCACGCCTGCCGCCGGCGCGACGACGCTCGCGGCGCGCAGCTCCGACGGCGTCCTCCCGGCGAGCTCGTGGCGGCGCCTGAGCCGGCGGCTCGGCGCGATCGTCAACCCCGCCGTGCCCTGATCAGCCGACGCGCCGCGCGCTCTTGACGAACTTCAGCAGCTCCGTCGTCGCGCTGAGCTTCGACGGGTTGTGGTCGGGCAGCGGCGGGCCCGCGCCGGGCCAGCCGTGGTCGGTGCCGGAGAGGCGCAGGATCTCGACGCGCAGGCCGGGGTCGCAGCCGCGATAGACGAGGTGCGTGACGAGCGCGCGCGGGTGCGAGACCCGCGGCGACGGGCTGCAGCCGTTGCGCCTGGCTCGCCGGCCGGCGTAGCGCGGGACCGAGCCGGCGTGGTTGTCGACGGTCTTGCCGAGGTACGGGACGACGGTGTCCGCGGTCCCGTGGATCGCGAGGAACGACGCGCGGGCGTTCGCCGGGCAGGGATCGAGCGCGCGGTAGCCGGCCGCGACCGGCACGACGGCGGCAAAGCGCGTCGGCAGCTCGCAGGACATGCGCGTCGCCATGCCGGCGCCGTTGGACACGCCGGTGATCGAGATGCGGTCGGGGTCGACGCAGCCGGCGGCGACGACGCGATCCAGCAGCGCCGTGACGTTCTCGACGTCGGTCGTCCCCTGGGCCTTGTTCAGCGTCCAGAAGCCACCCTGCGCGCGCGTCGGCGACAGGACGGCGTAGCCCTGCTTCGTCGCCGCGCCGGCGAGGCCGAGGCGGTCGTCGCGGTCGCCGTCGCCGCCGGGCATGACGAGGACGATCATCGGCGTGCGGCCCGGCTGCGCGCCCCGCGGCGTCCGGATGAAGCCGCCCTCGAGGTCGGTGATCCCGGCGTCCGGGCAGCTCGCCGCGGCCTGCGCCGCGGTGACGGTCGCGGCAGCCGTGTCGGCGGCCGACGAGCTGTCCTTCGCGCCGCAGGCGCCGATGGCGGCGGCGAGCGCCGCGACGATGACCATGCCCCTCCCGACCGAAGCCGTCACGCCCGGCAGGGTATCCCCGCGCCGTCGTACACGCCAGGGTGTCGGACTCAGGGGATCCGCGCGGCGAGCCGCAGGCCCCCGGCCCGGTGGCCCGGAACGATCTCGCTCGTGACGAGCCCGGTCTGGCGGGTGATCTCGTCGACGATCGCGAAGAGCTCGCGTATGCGTTGCGGGCGGTCGACGATCACGGTGACGACCGGGACGCGGCGGCGCAGCTGCCAGAGCGCGTCCCCGTGCGGCGCGTGGTCGCCGTGATAGCCCCAGATGCCCCGCATGCTCGTCGCTCCGCCGGCACCGGCCGCGCGCAGCGCCCGCACGAGCGCGCCCGACAGCGACCGGTCCTCGAAGCGCGACTGCTCGCCGGCGTAGACCATGAGCTTCTGCCACAACTCGAGACCCGTGCCGTCGGTGTCGGGAACGTCGTCCGGCGCCGAGAGGAGGTCGCCGTCGCGCTTGCAGATCCGGACGCGCTCGAGCGTGACGATCGGCTGGGCGAGCAGCGCGCCGAGCTCCGGCAGGACCGCCGCGACGCGCTCGCCGGTGGCGATCGCGATGACCATGAGCGGGACGTCCGCGTTGCGCCCGAAGAACCCCGCGCGCCGCCGCGCGCCGTGGACGGTCCCGTCGACGCCGAGCAGGACGGTCGCGCCCGCCACGCCGCGCGCATGCAGGAGCGCGACGACCGCCTCGTGTGCCGGCCGGCGCGCGATGCGCTCGTGCCGGCCGAGGTAGATCGTGAGCTTCGCCGCCTCGCGGAGATCCGCCGGGAGCGGGGTGCCCGCGATGCGCCCGGTGAGCATGCGGGCGCGCTCGAGCGTGACGAGCCCGTCGAACGCGATCGCGTCCACGTCGCGCGCCGCGGCCTCGATCCGCGCCCGGCTGTCGACCGCCACCGAGACGATCGGGAGGTCCTCCGAGAGCGAGAGCAGCCGATCGGTGCGCAGCTGGTGCTTGGCGCCGAACCCCTCTGCGCCGCGGATGACGAGGCTGCAGGCCAGCTCGTGGCGGGCATAGACCTCGCTGAAGGCGTCGGCGACGAAGCGGCCCCCCACCCGGTCGCGCTCCCCGAAGTACGTCGTGAGCTTCAGGCAGTCGTCGTTCACAGCGCCACCCCGATGCGGCGCCCGAGCCATGCCGCGCCGACGCCCAGCGCGAGGCTCACGACGATGTTCAGCGCGCCGAGGCGCAGCCGGCCGTCCTCGGCGAGCCGGTGGGTTTCGAGCATCCACGTGCTGAACGTCGTGTAGGCGCCGAGGACACCCGTGCCGATGAGCCGGTAGCCGTCGCCGCTGATCGCCACGCCGACGAGCACGCCGAGCGCGAGCGCACCGGAGACGTTGACCGCGAGCGTCCCGTACGGGAAGTCGCGACCGAGGCGCCGGGCAACGGCGCCGTCGAGCACGAATCGGGCGATCGAGCCGATTCCGCCGAGCACCCCGACGGCGACGAGGACGGGCAGGCTCACGGTGCCAGCCGTCCTCGCCGCACGACGTTCGTCGCGAGTGCCAGCGCGAAGAAGCCGATCGCGACGCTCGCCGACGCGTATGCCGCCGCCAGCGCGTAGCGGCCGGCGTCGAGCATCTGCAAGAGCTCGAGCTGCATCGTGGAGAACGTCGTCAGCGCGCCGCAGAGGCCGGTCCCGAGCAGCGGCCGGCGGTAGGCCGAGAGCGGCAGGCGCTCCTGCAGGCGCGTCGTGAAGTAGCCGAGCGCGAGCGCGCCGGCGATGTTCACGAGGAACGTCGCCCAGGGCCAGTTGCCGGCGCTGCTCGGCAGCCAGTCGGCGAGCCCGGCCCGCGCGACCGCGCCCGCGAACCCGCCGGCGAACACGGCGGCCAGCTCGGAGCGGTCCACGCGCACGCCGGCATTCTCCCGTCAACGAGACCCGCCCGGCGCGGAGGCCGGGCGGGACGCGTCAGGCGGTGGAGGTCTCGCCGTGGTTCAGACGACCTTGAACGCGAACTTCGAGGCGGTCCCCAGATCCGTCGTGCCGCGGCCGGGCGTGACGTGCACCTCGTAGATCCCGGTGCGCAGGAGCCTGCGCAGGGCGAGATGGCTCTGGCGCACGTCGTAGCGCCCGATCCTTCCCGGCGTCTTGAAGCCGCTGGAGAGGAGGATCAGCCTGCCCGCGCTGCGGCGGTAGACGTTGATCTTCACGACCTCGGTGCCGTCGAGCAGCTCCATGTGCAGGCGGATGCCCTGCTTGCGCGCCGTGCTGCGCCTGATCGTCTTCGCCATGCCCAGGCGCCGCAGGACGAGCGGCTTGCGCGTGACCGACGCGCCCGTGGTGGTCGTGCCGGCGCCCGCGTCCGCGCCGGCCGCGGCGCCGGGCGTGCCCGCGCCGGCCGTTGCGGTCCCGCCGGCGTCGATGCCGCCGGTCCCGGGGCTGACGGTGCCGTTCCCCGTGAGCGGGACGGCGAGCGGGCCGCCCGGCGCGTCGCTCGCGAGGTTCAACGTCGCGTTGCGCACGCCGGCCGCGGCGGGCAGGAACTTCAGCCCGATGCTGCATGTCGCGTCGGGCGCGGTCGGCGTCGAGCAGGTGTTGCTCGTGATCGCGAACTCGCTCGCGTCGGGCCCGGCGATCGACGCGCCGGCGACGGTCATCGAGACCGTCCCGGTGTTCTTCAGCGTCAGGTGCTCCTCGCCGCTCGTCGTGCTGACGTTCTGGTTGAGGAAGTTCAGGATGCCCGGGGTCGGCGTGATCCCCGCGACGCCGCCGCTCCCCGTCAGCGCGATCACGTGGTCCGGTGCGCCGCCGCTCTGCGCGATCACGAGGTCCGCCTCCCGCGGCCCCGTCTGCGACGGCGTGAGGCGCACCTCGATGCTGCACGTCTGCCCCGACGCGATCGTCTGGCCCGCGCACGTGTCGCCACCCTTCGTGAAGTCGGCGGCGCCGGCGCCCGCGAAGGTCACGTTGCCGAGATCCATGTCGGCGAGGCCGTTGTTCTTGACGACAACCTGGCGCGTCGCCGTCGTGTTCACGCGGACGGTCCCGAACGCGCCGCTGCCGGGGGCGCTGAAGAAGACCGGCTGCGGAGCGCTCGCGTACCTGCCCTCGACGGTGAAGAGGTTCGACGTGATGCCGCCGGCAGGGAGCCCGGGGCCCTCGATGCGGACGAAGTTGTCGCCCGTCGGGGAGCCGATGACCGCGTGCGGCGTCGTGCCGTCGCCGATGTAGCCGGCCGGGGCGGCGGGCGCGACGGCCGGGTCCCACTCCAGGAACGGGCCCATCGAGGTCGTCAGCGCGATGTCGAAGTCGCACGGGGTGTTGCCGCAGCCCTTCTCCTCGCGGGCGCCTGCGCGATCGCGGCCGCGCAGCGCGCCGTTGGCGTCGGAGGTCCATTTCGTGACGCCGTAGGGATGCGTGACGGTGTACTCGGCGTTGGGCTGCATGCCGTCGAGCGTGAGCTGCAGGCGGCCGAACGTGATGCCGTCCTGCGGTGTGTCACCGAGGAAGGCGGCCTCGATGTTGAAGTCGATCGTCGCGGTGTGGGTGCCGTCGGTCATCGTCGCGGAGGCGAGCTGGTAGAAGGCCTCGCCGTCGGGCGCCGTGAAGTCCGCGAGCGCCGGCGATGCGGGGCAGCCCGGGTCCGCGAGGCATAGCTGCAGCTGCGTGCCGTTGGAGTCCTGATACCACGCGGGGAAGAGCGTGACGGGGTCGATCGGCCCGGTCACGGACAGCGCGGCCTGGGCGGGGCCGGCGGCGGCCATCATGCCGATCGCGGCGAGTCCGGCGACGGCGAGCCGGCGGCCGGTGGCGGCGGGCTGCTTCATCCATGCGTCGTGCCTGCGTTGCACCGTTCGACCTCCGTGCCGTTGAACCGAGTGGGCCATCTTGGGGCCCGGCGCAGGGACGGCAGAGGGCGCTCGCTGCACGGTCCGATGAGACCTTTGTCGGACCGGGCGTCTGAAAGGAGTACAAAAACCTGCAGGATTTGTCCTCCGAAGGACTACATGCGTGTCATGAACGCGCATGCTTTTCGTGCTACGTGTGCTCTGCGGGCTGGACTTTTCTCGCCCCATCATGGTTGACAGGCTTTTCACGCGAAACCAGGGAGGGCATTCGTGCCACGCAAGAAGAACGCAAGGACGCAGGCTGCCCGAGGCAGGGTGCTCGCCGGGGCATCGGCGGTCGGCCTCGCCGTCCTCGCCATGCCGGGAGCGGCGCTCGCCGTCGTCAACGAGCCGCCGGTGCTCCCCCACTCCGTCCTCGTGTTCCCCGAACGCGACTTCGTGTCGTCGTCGGGCTTCGCCGCGACGGACTCCGTCGTCATCAACGTCCTGCGCAACGGCGTGACGATCGGCACGTCCGCGCCGCTCACGCCGATCGACGATCCGGGCACCCCGGGCTTCGACGGGATCGCCGAGGTCAACCACCCCGGCGGCGGCTGCTGGACGACCACGACGCCGGACATCCTGCCCGGGGACGTGGTCCGCGCGACCGTCGCAGGCGCCCCTGACCAGGACCAGACGACGACCGCGAACGTCACGGTCGACCGGCCGACGAGCCCCGCGAGCGGGACGATCGTCGTCACCGGGACCGCGCAGACGGCCGCCGGCGATCCGATCCCCGTCGACCAGATCGAGCAGCGCCTCGTCGCCCCGGGCGCGTCCTTCGACCTCAACGGCCGGCGCACGCTGCGCGCGAACTCCGTCGGCGCCGACGGGAACCTCGCCTACGACGCCGCCGGCTCGATCCACTTCACCGCGACGTACACGGGCCTCACCGCCGCCGACGTCACCCTCGCGCTCGGCGCCGAATCGCGGTCGATGTGGCTCGGGAGCAACCCCGGCACCGGCCAGGAGTCGACGATCTTCGAGAACCCCGGCACGCCCGGCCCGTCGGCTCCCTGCACGGCGCCGCTGGCTGTCAACGGCGTCACCGCCACCGACCACCTCTGGGCCCAGGTCCCGACGGTCAACCAGTCCAACGTCACGACCGACCTCAAGCTCGACGGCCTCGCCGAGTCCGACGCGACGGCGGTGTCCGTCCAGGTCGGCGACAGCCTCGGCGGCTCGACCTCGATGGTCCCCGCCACGCTGACGACCGGTCCCAACGGGATCACGTGGACCGCGACGATCCCCGCGGCGCAGATCGGCGCCCTCGCCGACGGCACGCTCAAGGCATCCGCGACGATCACGACGCCCGGCGGTGACATCGGCGGCTCGATGCTCGCGATCCACAAGGACACCGTCGGCCCCGCCGACCCGACCGTCGCGCCTGGCCCCGGCACATACGCCACGAGCCAGGCGGTCCTGCTCAGCGAGACCGACGGGACGGCGACGGTCTACTACACGCTCGACGGCAGCGCCCCGAACGAGATCACGGCGGTCGCCGGCGGCCAGATCATGATCACGAGCTCGGCCACGCTGCGGGCGATCGCGATCGACCCGGCGGGCAACACGAGCGCGATCAAGGACTTCGTCTACACGATCACGCCCCCGGTCGTCACGCCTCCGGCCGGTGGCGGCGGGACGCCTCCGGCCGGCGGTGGCGGCACGCCTGCGGGCGGCGGCGGGACCCCGGCGGCGGGCGCCGGCGGGACCCCGGCGGCAGGCACCGGCGGCACCCCGGCGGCAGGCGCCGGCGCGGCGGCCGGCGCGGGCATCACCGCGGCCAGCGGCACGACGGCCACCGCGGCGAAGCCGAGGCTCGTGCTCAGGCAGCTCGGCGTGGCCCCGCGCATCAAGCAGAGCAAGGCCCGCAAGAGCGGCCTGCGCATCACGATGCGCGTGCCCGCGGGGACCGAGGTCGTGCGGATCAACGTCTACCGCAGGACGGCGAAGGGCCTGACGCTCCTCTCGTCCGGCTTCAAGGCGCCGGCGGCCGCGGGCCTATACCGCGTGACGCAGTCGCACGCGGCCCTGCGCCGGCAGCTGACGAAGGGCAGCTACGAGGTGCAGGTCGCCCCCGGCTATGGCAGGACGCAGCTGGGTAGCACCTCGAAGGCCACCTTCAAGGTCGTCTGACCCGACCGACAAGGGATGCAGGTCCACGCCGCCCGGCCCCCACCGGGCGGCGGTCCTGTCTCTGAAGGCCGTTTTCGGCGGTTGTCGATTTCGTCGCGTCCCGTTCGTCCATAGGCGACCATTCCCGCAAGGAGGACGCGATGAAGTACATGCTGCTGATCCATCAGGGCTCCACCCCGACGCCGGGCACCGACGCCTGGGACAACCTCTCCGATCAGGAGAAGGGCGCGGTCTACGCGGCCTACAAGGCGATCAACGAGACCCCCGGCGTGACCCCGGGCGTCGGGATGCAGCCGCCGGAGCTCGCGACGACCGTCCGCGTCCAGGACGGCCAGACGCTGACGACCGACGGGCCGTTCGTCGAGATCAAGGAGGCGATCGGGGGCTACCTGCACTTCGAGGCCGACGACCTCGACGCCGCGATCGAGCTCGCTGCGAAGATCCCCGCGGCCGCCATGGGCGGCGCGATCGAGATCCGCCCGATCAAGGAGTGGTAGCGATCCTCGAGCAGGCCTTCCGCGACCAGTGGGGCTACGTCCTCGCCGCGCTGATCGGCTTCCTCGGCGACTTCGACCTCGCCGAGGAGGCCGCGCAGGACGCGTTCGCGATCGCGGCCGAGCGCTGGCCGCGCGACGGCGTGCCCCACAATCCCGGCAGCTGGCTCATCTCGACGGCGCGCAACCGCGCGATCGACCGCCTGCGCCGCGATCGCACGCTGGCCGCCAAGACGCGGCTGCTGGAGGTCCCCGAGGCAGCGGAGGAGATCGTGGAAGCGACGACATTCCCCGACGAGCGGCTGGAGCTCGTCTTCACGTGCTGTCACCCGGCGCTCGCCGTCGACGCGCAGGTCGCCCTCACGCTGCGGACGCTCGGCGGCCTCACGACCCCCGAGATCGCCCGCGCGTTCCTCGTCTCGGAGGCGACCATGGCGCAGCGGCTCGTGCGGGCCAAGCGCAAGATCAAGGCCGCCGGGATCCCCTTCCGGGTGCCGCCCGACCACCTGCTGCCCGACCGCCTCGCGGCCGTCCTGGCCGTCGTCTACCTCATCTTCAACGAGGGCTTCGGCGGGCGCGGCGACCTCGCAGCCGAGGCGATCCGGCTCGGGCGCGCGCTCGCCGAGCTCATGCCCGACGAGCCCGAGGTCCACGGGCTGCTGGCGATGATGCTCCTGCTCGACGCCCGCCGCGCGGCGCGCTTTCGCGACGGCGACCTCGTCCTGCTCGCCGACCAGGACCGCGCGCTCTGGGACGCCGCGCAGATCGCCGCAGGCCGGGCGCTGCTGGACCGCGCGCTCGCGCTGCGCGGGCGCGGGCCGTACGTCGTGCAGGCGGCGATCGCCGCGCTGCACGCCGACGAGCCGCGCGACTGGCCGCAGATCGCCGCGCTCTACGGCGAGCTCGCCCGCCTCACCGGCTCGCCGGTCGTCGAGCTCAACCGCGCCGTCGCCGTGGCCGAGGCCGACGGCCCCGAGGCGGCGCTGCGGATCGTCGACGCCATCGCGCTCGACGAGTACCGCTACCTCCACGCCACCCGCGGCGAGCTGCTGCGCCGCCTCGGCCGGCCCGACGAGGCCCGCGACGCCTACGCGCGCGCGCTGACGCTCGCCCACGACGCCGCGGAGCGGCGGCTGCTCGAGCGGCGCCTCGCCGAGCTCGAGCCGGCCTGAGCGCGCTTACGCGCGCTGCGCGGCGGCGTGCTCGCGGACGAGCTGCGCCGCCCGCTGCGGCTGCTCCCAGAAGAAGAGGTGCCCGGCGCCCTCGAGCAGCTCGAGGCGCGCGCCGGGGATGAGCGACGCGACGAGGTCGCCGTTGACGGCGGCGAGCATCCGGTCGCCGGTCCCGTGGACGACGAGCGCCGGGACCTGCAGCCCGCGCAGGCGCGCGTACGTGTCGTGCCCGACGACCGCCGCCTGCTGCGCCATGAGCAGCGGGATGTCGGGCGGGTGCAGGCGCGCGGCCGCGACGAACTCGGCATAGTGCGCGGCCTCGGCGGCGTAGGCGGGCGAGACGACGAACTGAAAGCCGGTCCGCAGCATGCGGTCCATGTCGCGCGAGAAGACCGCGGCGGTGAGCGCGCGGATGACCTCCTGGTCGGTCGCCCGCGACTGCGTGCCGCCGCACGACGTGCAGCCGAGCGTCAGCGAGCGCACGCGCCCCGGGTGCGCGAGCGCCAGCTCCTGGGCGACCATCCCGCCCATCGAGATGCCGAGCACGTGGACGCGGTCCAGGTCCAGAGCGTCGAGCAGCGCGACGGCATCCGCCGCGAGGCTCGCCGTCGTGATGGCGTCGTCGCGCCCGAGCGGCGCGCTGCGGCCCGCGCCGCGGTGGTCGAAGACGACGACCTCGAAGTCGCGCTCGAGGTCGGCGAGCAGCGCCTCGCCCCAGTGCAGGAGGTTGGCGCCGAGGCCCTGGATGAGCAGCAGCGGCTCGCCGGCACCGCGGCGCTCGTAGTACAGCTCGGTCCCCGCGACGTGGAGCTTGGGCACGGACGACACGCTAGCCGACGCGTGGCGGGTTCCCGGCCGCTGCGCCGGGCTGGGTAGCCTGGCGGGACATGACCACCCAGACGACAAGACTGCGCACGCTCGACGACCTCGGCGACGTCCGCGGCAGCCGCGTCCTCCTCCGGGTCGACTTCAACACGCCGATCGTCGACGGGCGCGTCGGCGACGACACGCGCATCCGGCAGGCACTGCCGACGATCCAGGCGCTGCGCGAGCGCGGCGCCCGGCTGCTGCTCGTCTCGCACCTCGGGCGCCCGCAGGGCCGCGACCCCGCGCTGTCCCTGCGCCCCGTCGCCGAGCGCCTCGCGGCGCTGCTCGACGCCCCGGTCGCGCTCGCGCCCGACCTCGACGACGTGCCCGACGGCGACGTCGTCATGCTCGAGAACATCCGCTACGAGCCGGGCGAGACGAAGAACGACCCCGAGCTCGCGGCGCGCCTCGCCGCCCTCGCCGACGCCTACGTCAACGACGCCTTCGGCTCTGCGCATCGCGCGCACGCGTCGACGGAGGGCGTCGTGCACCACGTCGCGCGGTCGGCTGCGGGCCTGCTGCTCGAGCGCGAGGTCGCGACCTTCACGCGGATCCTGCGCGCGCCCGAGCGCCCGCTCGTCGCGATCCTCGGCGGCGCCAAGGTGACCGACAAGATCGGCGTCATCCAGCGCTTCCTCGAGCTCGCCGACGACGTCCTCATCGGCGGCGCCATGAGCTACCCGTTCATCGCCGCACGCGGCGAGCCCGTCGGCGACTCGCTCTGCGAGCCCGCCGGCATCCCCGTCGCCCGCGAGCTGCTCGGCCAGGTCGCCCCGGCGGGCAAGCTGCACCTCCCGCTCGACCTCGTCATCGGCGACGAGCTGTCCGACGACGCGCACACGCGGATCGTCGACTTCGGGCCGATCGACGACGGCTGGGAGGGCATGGACGCGGGCCCGCGCACGCGCGAGGCCTACGCGAAGCTCATCGCGGGCGCCGCGACGGTCTTCTGGAACGGCCCCGTCGGGGCATTCGAGTTCGAGGCCTTCTCGGGCGGCACACGCGCGATCGCCGAGGCCGTCGCGCACACCTCCGCGCTGACCGTCGTCGGCGGCGGCGACTCGATCGCCGCGCTGCGCAGCTTCGGCCTCGAGGACGAGGTCACGCACCTGTCGACCGGCGGCGGTGCCGCGCTCGAGCTCATCGAGGGCCGCGCGCTGCCCGGCATCGTCGCCCTGACAAGCTGACGCCATGCCCCCGACTCCGATCGCGATCCTCCTCGTCTCCGGCAGCCTGCGCGCCGACTCGACGAATACCGCGCTGCTGCGCACGGCGCGGGCGATGACGCCCGAGGGCGTCGTGACGCTGCTCTACGAGGGACTCGGCGACCTGCCGCACTTCAATCCCGACGACGACGTCGAGGGTCAGCCGCTGCCACCGGCCGCCGCGGACCTGCGGGCGATCCTCGACGAGTGCGACGCGATCCTCTTCTCGACGCCGGAGTACGCGGGCGGGCTGCCGGGGTCGTTCAAGAACCTCCTGGACTGGACCGTCGGCGGCGGGACGCTCGACAAGCCGGTCGCATGGATCAACGCCTCCGGCCCGACCCGCGGCACCGGCGCCGAGGAGGCGCTGCGCAGCGTCCTGACCTACACGAACACCGACATCGTCACGGGCGCCTGCACGCGGATCCCGGTCTCGCGTTCGGGCGTCGGCAAGGACGGGCTGATCGCCGACGCCCGCGCGCGCTCCGGCGTCGTGTGGGTGCTGAAGGCGCTGGAGGACTACGTCCGCGCCAAGCGGATCGAGAAGGCCGAGCAAGAGCGCCTCGGGTAGGCCGTGGCCGCGCCGGACCGCCCGACGCCCGCCGACGTCCTGGCCGCCGCCGCCGCCGCGGCCGTCCTCAGCGGCGCCCCGTCGACGGCCCACGCGCTGCTCACGCGCACGAACCCGCTCGAGGCCTCGCTCGCCGCCGGCACGCTCCTGCTGCCGCACGAGGCGCGGGCCTCGCGGCTGCTGCCGGCGGCCGTCGTCGCGCACGCCGCGCTGTCGCTCGGGTGGGCGGTCGTCCTCGCCGCGATCCTCCCCCGCCGGCGCACGTTGGTTGCCGCCGTCGCGGCGGGGCTGGCGATCGCCGCCCTGGACCTCGGCGTCGTCGGGCGGCGCTTCCCCCGCATCCGCGCGCTCGCGCTCGTCCCGCAGATCCTCGACCACGTCGCGTACGCCGTGACCGTGGGTGCGGTACTGGAGCGGCGGCCGCGGCGGCGCGCGCGGGCGGTGCTCGACGGCCGGTAGGGGCCCGGCGCGCTTCCGGCATCGATAAGGGGAACTGGCCGGGCGGACGTGGCGCTCATCCGGGGGGGGTGCGCCGGATCGCTATCGCCGGGCGAGCGTAACCCGGCGCACCCCCCGCGGAGAACGCCCGCAACCGGCCGATCCGCTTCCTCATCGATGCCGGAGGCGCGCGAGCCCGACCGCGCGAACCGGGTAGACCGCCGCCGCCGCCGCGCCTCAGCCCGCCGTGACGAGATCCGCGCCCAGCGCGCCGAGCACCGGCTCCAGCGGCGTGAAGCACATCTGCGCGCCGATCCCCACGACGATGACGGCGATCCCGACCGCGCGGACGCTGCCGTCGGCCCGCGGCGCGGTATAGACGGCCGAGCCGCTGTCGCCCTCGCGGGCGCGGATCGTCGTGCAGCGGACGGTGATGCCGGCGCGGCGCAGGATGCCCTGCTCGAAGGGGCGCGCTGCGGCCCCGGCGATCCGCCCGCACTGGTCGATGCCGCTCGTGCGCCCGCTGAAGCAGACCCGGCGGCCGCGCAGGGCGCGCGCCCTGCCGGCGACGTACCACGGCGGCCGCGAGATGCCGCGGTCGATGACCGGGGTCGCGGTGCGGTCGGCGGCCGTCGCGACGGGCACGACGAGCGCGTCCAGCGGCCGCGAGCGCTCGAGGTCGCGCACGACGCGCCCGAGGACGACGCCGGGCTGCGGCGGCCGGCGCAGCGCGACGTTGCGCCGCTGGACGGTGCCGTCGCTGCGGGTGCCACCGCAGTGCGCGGCGCTCAGGCCGCCGAGGCTGCCGCCGGGCATCCGGACGAGGAACGCCGAGGTGCAGAGCACGGCGCCGCTCGGGACGCGTCCGCCCGGCACGAGCGTCGGGCGCCCGAACAGCAGCTCGCGGCCACCGGCCCAGCCGTCGAGGTCCGGCGGCGGCCCGCTGCGGCGGATCCGCAGCGCGGCCTTCCCGCGGGTCGCGACGACGTCGTGCTCGGCGTCGTCGGGCCCGACGAGCGCGCGCAGCGGCGCCCAGCCGGCGGCCCGCAGCGCGTCGCCCTCGCCGTCGGTCGGCGCCGCGACGAGCGCCGTCGCGGCCGCCTGCGCCTCCGGGCACGTGGCGCCGCTGACCTGCACGATGCTCGCGCCGGCGACCGGCTCGCAGGACGCGTACTCGCCGAGCGGCGCCTGGGCGCTCGCCGGCGCGGCGACGGGCAGCAGCGCGGCGGCGACGAGGACGAAAATGAGAATCGGGGCGCGACGCATGCGGCGAGCGATCGTGGCAGACGGGCCCCGCTAGCGCGCCGGTGATGGCATCGCGTCGCCTACGCCGGTCGCTGCGCCAGGAGGCTCGCGACGCCGCGCGGGCCTCCCGGATGCTCGGCGACGCCGTCGCGGTACGCCCGCACGCGCAGGCGCGGGAACGCGTGCAGCAGCTCGTTCGGCGCGAGGACGAACTTCGGGTTGACGTGCCGGCCGAGCTCGGCGAGATGTGCCGGGCCGAAGGTCTCGAAGAGCAGCCAGCCGCCCGGTCGCAGGGCCGCCTCGAGCGCGCCGAAGAGGTCGCGCTGGAGGTAGTTGAAGTTCACGACGACGTCGTAGGCGTCGCGCGCGAGCGGCTCGCGCTCGAGATCGGCGACGCGCGGGTGGACACCGGGGGCGCGCTCGGCGGCCGTCGCGCGCAGGGCCTCGATCGTGACGTCGGAGACGTCGACGGCGTCGACCTCGTAGCCCAGCCGCGCGAGCGCGCGGGCGTTGCGCCCGTCGCCGCAGGCCACGTCGAGCGCGCGCCCGCCGCCGCCGAGCAGCGCCGCGTGCTCGACGAGCCACGGGGCGGGAGCGTCGGGGAACGGCTCGAAGCCGGCCGCCGAGCGGCGCTCGTTCCAGCGCTCCCGCGCGGAGCGATCGCTCGGCCCGACCATCGTCAGTTCAGCCGCGCGCGGAGGGCGCGCAGCTCCACGCCGAGCTCCTGCGCCGCCGCGTCGCCGACCGGCAGCACGAGCCGCAGCTCGGCCGCGCGGATCGCCCGCCCGAGATCCTGGCGGCGCGTGAACGAGCCGACGAGGTTGTTCAGCATCCGCAGCGCGGTCTCGTGCGGGCCCCACGGCCGCACGTCCGCGACGTCGAAGTCCGCCACGTCCAGGCGCGTGCCGCCCGCGAAGGGGTCCAGGAGCACGGGCGGCGGCGGGGCGAAGCGGCCGACGACGTAGTGGCCGGGCAGCCCGACGCCCGCGAGCGCCAGCCCGGCGCGGCGCCCGACCTCGACGTACAGGACGGACAGGAGGATCGGCAGGCCGGCGCGCCGCTCGAGCACGACGTCGAGCATCGAGTTGCCGGGGTCGTCGTAGCGCTCGCGCTCGCCGGCGAAGCCGTGCCGGCCGCCGAGGACGGCGGTCAGCGCCGCGAGCCCGTCCTCACCGGCCGCGAGGTCGGTGACCTCGTCGCCGAGCTCGTCGAGGCGCGCAAGCGCCGCGTCGGCGTCGACCGCGCGGAACTCGGCGGCCAGCGCGAGCGCGAGCTCGTCCAGCGGCGGGTCGGATTTGGCGGCCAGCTCCTGGAACGCTGCAACGGGCACGTTCGCATTGTCCCCGCAATGCCATCATGCAGGCATGGCGAAGATCCGCATCGACGCAGCCGACGGCCTCACCGTCCAGGACATCCTCCACGCGAAGTTCTCCGCGCTGCCCGCGACGGCGACGGTCGGGGACGTCCGCGACTACTTCGCGGCGAGCACGAGCCGCCGCCAGGCGTTCATCGCCGACGACGGCCGCTACGCCGGCTCGCTGACCCCGGAGCAGGTCGCCGACGGCGATCCCGGGCGCCCCGCGGCCGAGGTCGCCGACACCGGGCCGACGATCGGCCCCGAGGCCCCCGCGGCGACGGGCCGCGACCTCGCGCTGCAGACCGCCTCGCGCCGCGTGCCGGTCGTCGACGACGACGGCCGCCTGCTCGGCGTCGTCGCCGTCACCGGCGACCTGCAGTCGTTCTGCGGGACCTCGGACGCCGCCGCGGACCCCGCGACCGCGCCCGCGCCGGGCTAGCCGCCCGCGGGCTGGTTGAGCTCCCGCGTCTTGCGCGCCATGCGCGTCGCGGGATGGTCGTTGCCGAGCAGCCGCTCGCTCTCGGCGACGACGATCTCCTGCAGCGCAGCGCCATCCTCGAGGCGGCCCGCGGCGCGGTAGGCGGACGCGAGCGAGACGCGCGCCTGCAGCGTCTCGATGTCCTCGGCCCCGTGGATGCGCTCGCTCGCGGCGAGGATCGCCTCCTCGACGGCCACGGCGTCGTCCTTGCGGTCGGCGTTCCAGTAGGCCGAGGCGAGGTTCGCGAGCGCGTCGAGCGTGTCCGGGTCGTCGGGCTCGAGCACGCGCTCGCGGTCGGCGACGACCTGGCGCTGGACGCGGATCGCGTCCTCCTTGCGGCCGATCGTCGAGTACGAGTAGGCGAGGTTCGAGCGCGCGGTCAGCGTCGCGAGGTGGTCCTCGCCGAGGAGCCGCTCGGCGTCGTAGAGGACGGCCTCCTCGATCTCGATCGCCTCCTCGACGCGCCCGGCGGTCCAGTACGAAGACGCGAGGTTCGAGCGCGCGGTCAGGGCCTCGGGGTGCTCTTCGCCGAGGATGCGGGTGGAGTCCTCGACGAGCTGCTCCTCGAGCTCGATCGCCTTCTCGTGGTGGCCGATCTTCCAGTACGTCATGGCGAGGTCGGCGCGGGCGCGCAGCGTCCCCGGGTGATCCTCCCCGCGGACCTGGATGCTCTGCTCGAGGACGCGCAGATGCTGGTCGATCATGACCTGCATCTCTTCGTCGATCTCCGGCAGCGGCGGCGCCGCCGGCGGTTCCTCCTGCTGTTCCTGCTCGCTCATCGAGGCCTCCTCGCCAACCGTCTTCGGCTCGGAAGGCTAGTGCACGGCCGTCCGCGCTCCCGGGGTTGGCGCGGCCCCGCGCTCAGGCCGGCTCAGACGGTGAGCTCGCGCTCGCGCAGCTGCTCCTGCGCCGTGGCGAGCTCGCTGCAGCAGTCCATGAGCCGGCCGGCCAGCGCGCGCAGGCGCTCGATGCGCTCGCGCTCCTCGGGCGGCTGGTAGCTCTCGACGTCGCGGCCGGTGATGTACGCGCCGACGATCTCGCACAGCACGCGCACGTCATCGCGCGTGAACGTCAGCGGTGCGTGCTCGTCGTAGGCCGTCGTCGCCCCGAGCATGTCCTCGAGCGTCATGAGCGCCCGCAGCACGAGCACCGTGTCGGCGTCCTGCAGCTCGGCGCGGGCAAGCTCGTTGCGCCGCCAGGCGAGCGCGTCGCGCAGGGCGTCGATGTCGGCACGGGCCGCGATCGTGTCGCACACGGGGCTGCGACCGTCCTGGCCGATCCTGTAGCTGCGCTCCATGAGCGAGGTCGTACCCATATGACCAGTATCGGCATCAGAGGTCGCAGGCGTTATGGCCCCGGGGATGCAATTTGCCTGCTCGTCCTCGCCCGGAGTCATGACGCGACCGCCTCAGCACACGCGCGCGAGACGTCGGCGGCGAAGGCGTCGATCTCCTCGGGCGTCGTGT
The DNA here is from genome assembly GCA_035496995.1 of Solirubrobacteraceae bacterium. Lineage (GTDB taxonomy): Bacteria > Actinomycetota > Thermoleophilia > Solirubrobacterales > Solirubrobacteraceae > CADCVQ01. Next base: position 22,198 of record DATJEE010000193.1, read on the forward strand.
CCCATGAGCACATCCAGCGCACCTCCCCGGTCTCGGCGTCCCATTCGTAGAAGCGCCAGTCACGTTGTAGTGCGGTCGTGACGGCCCGCGGGATCACCGCGAACACGCCGTTGGCCTGCACCGGCTGGGTGATCCGGACGCCCGGCACGCCGGCGAGCGCCTCGGCCAGCCGCGCGGCCATCGCGTTGGCGTGGGTCGCGCTGCGCAACCAGAGGCCGTCCTCGAGCAGCGCGACGAACTGCGCGGCGAGGAAGCGTCCCTTGGAGGCGAGCTGGAGCGTCTGCTTGCGCAGGTAGGCGAAGCCGTCGTCCAGACCCGGGCGCAGGAAGACGACGGCCTCGCCGACGAGCAGCCCGTTCTTCGTCCCGCCGAAGGAGACGACGTCGACGCCGGCGTCGGTCGTGATCGCGCGCAGCGGGACCTCCAGCCCGGCGGCCGCGTTCGCCAGCCGCGCGCCGTCGACGTGCAGCAACAGGCCGCGCTCGTGGGCGAAGTGGGCGAGCGCGTGCAGCTCGTACGGGCTGTAGCGCGTTCCGAGCTCGGTGCTCTGCGTGACGCTCACGACGCGCGGCTGGACGGCGTGCTCGTCGCCCGTGCGGTGCAGCTGCGAGGCGACCTGCTCGGGCGTGAGCTTGCCGTCGAGCGTCGGGAGCGCGTGCAGCTTGACGCCCGCGATCCGCTCCGGCGCCCCGCCCTCGTCGACGTTCACGTGCGCCCCGGCGGCGCAGATGACCGACTCCCAGGGCCGGCACAGGGCCCGGAACGCGAGCACGTTCGCGGCGCTGCCGTTGAAGACGAGGTACGAGCGCGCGTCCTCGCCGAACTGCTCGCGCAGGAGCTGCTCGGCGCGCGCGGTCCACGGATCGGCGCCGTAGGAGACCGCGTGGCCGTCGTTGGCGGCGGCGAGCGCGGCGAGCACCTCGGGGTGCGCGCCGGCGTAGTTGTCGGAGGCGAAGCCCTTCATGCAACCCAGCCTAGAGCGAGCGTCGACGCGGCCGTTTGCGCCCCTTCGATCATCTGTCCAATCGCCTCAAGTTGCTCTCTTTGCGGACGGTCCCTCCGCCGACTACCGGGATGTGCGGACTCCATCATTGCCTTCCGGCGGACGTGTCCGCCTTGCAAGCCGTCGATCCTCGTCGACGATTGCCCTCGACATCGGTCCCGACGCGGTCGTCATCGTGCAGTCCTCGGGGACCGAGCGCGCTCGCGTGCGCCGCGCCATCGTCCACCCGCTCCCGGTGGGCCTCGTCGTCGACGGAGAGGTCGTCGACGCCGAGAACCTGGCGACCGAGCTGAAGACCCTCTTCTCGCTGCACAAGCTGGGCCGCGACGTCCGCGTCGGCCTCGCCCACCCGCGGCTCATGGTCCGGATGGTCGAGCTGCCCGCGACGCTCCAGGGCGCCGATCTCGACGGTGCCGTCCGCCACCTCGCCGGCGACCTGCTCCCGGTCGGGCTCGACCAGCTCGTCGTCGACTACCGCCTCGTCGGCCGGGTTCCCGGCGGGCAGGGCGGCCAGCAGCGGATCCTCATGGCGGCCGCCCGCGTCGACGGCATCGACCGCCTGACGAACGCGCTCACCGGCGCCGGCCTGCGCGCCGAGCGCATCCAGCTCTCCGGCCTCGCGCTCCTGTCCGCGCTCGACCACCCGCCGGTCGGCGACGACGCCATCCTCTACGTCCAGGCCGGCGCGCTGACGAACGTCGTCATCACCGAGCACGGCGAGCCGCTGCTCGTCCGCGCCGCCTCCGCCGGCAGCGAGTCGATCGCCGCCGGGCTCGCCGAGCGCGCCGGCATCTCGCACGAGGTCGCCCGCCAGCGCGTCGCCGCGGTCGGGGTCGGCGCGGCCGACATGGGCGTCGCCCCGTCGGAGAACGCGCTCGACGACGCCGCCGCACAGCAGGTCCGCGAGGGCCTGCGCCGCGTCGTCGCCGAGATCCAGTCCTCGCGCGGGTTCTACTCCGCCCGGCCCGACGCGCGGCCGATCGGCGCCGTCGTCCTCACCGGCGCCATGACGACCTGGCCCGGCGTCGTCGAGGCGCTGACGCGCGAGCTGCACCTGCCCGTCCTCCCCGCCGGCCGCGAGGCCTGGCCGGACCTCGCAGGCGTCACGATCGCACCCGAGCGCCTCGACATCGCCATCGGCCTGGCGCTCTCCAAGGGCGGCCAGGGCGAGCGCCCCGACCTGCGCCCCACGGTCGCCGCCAAGCGCCGTGGCTCCGTCAGCACCGTGCCGGTGAGCCGCATCGCGACAGTCTCCTGCGCCTGCACGGCGCTCCTCGCGGCCGGCGTCGTCTACCTCGTCACCGTCACGAACCAGGTCAACTCCGGCCGCGAGAAGCTCAGCTCGCTCACGACGCAGCTCGTCGCCAGCGAGCAGCAGGCGGCCGCGCTCAAGCCCTACGCCGACTTCGTCGCCGCGACGACGGCCCGCCGTGACGCGGTCGCCACCGTCGCGAAGTCCCGCTTCAAGTGGGATCGCACGCTCACCGAACTCGCCAAGGTCGCCCCGGACGGCGTCTGGCTGACGTCGGTCACCGGCAAGATCCCGCCGGCCACCACGCCGGTCGCGCCCGCCAACGGAGCGCCGATCCCGGCGCCGGTGCCCTCCGAGCCGACGATCGCGCTGAACGGCTGCGCGTCGCAGGAGCGCGGGGTCCCGGCCTACATCGACCGTCTGCAGCTGCTGACCGGCGTGACGACGGTCGGCTTCACGCGCAGCGAGCGGCTGGACAAGAAGTCCGGCCCCAACGCCGCCGCCACGCAGGACGATTGCCGCGGGGGCGATCCGAAGGCCGCGTTGTTCGACCTCACCACGACCTTCAAGGCACCGCCCGCCCTGCCGGCCGCGACGCCCGCCGCGTCAACGGGCGCGCCGGCCGCGGCCGCTCCGCCCAGCCAGTCCGCCGCGATTCCGACGGGAGGCGCACGATGACGTCCAACGAGCGAAACGCGATCGCGGTCGCCGTACTCGGCACCCTCGCGATCCTCGCCGCGCTGTGGATGTTCGCGATCAGCCCCAAGCGCAGCCAGAGCTCCGCGGTGCGCGGCAACGTCGCCGCCGAGCAGCAGCGCCTCGACGCCGCCAAGACCCAGCTTGCCGGCTACGAGAACGCCCGTAAGCAGTTCCCCGGCATGCTCGCCGAGCTGCGCACGCTCGACAAGGCTGTGCCCGCGCGGGCCGCGATCTCATCGCTGCTGCGCCAGCTCCAGCGCCGCGCGAACGTGCGCGACAGCGAACTGCGGCTCGTCGCGCTGAAGACCGCCGACAGTGGGGCCACGACGACGACTCCCGGTGCGACGACCGGCCCGGTCGGGCTGTCCGCGCTGCCCTTCACCTTCGAGTTCAACGGCAGGTACTTCGACCTGCGCGACATCCTCAAGACGGTGCGGCGGTCGGTCAGCGTCCGGGCCGGCGACGTGAAGGTCCACGGGCGGCTGCTCACGATCGACGGCGTGAAGTTCACCCCGCAGGGGCCGGGATCGGCGGAGACGAAGGCCGTCATCGACGCCACTGCCTACATCGCCCCCGACGGGGCTGCCACGACGCCCGCGGGAGGGTCCTGATGCTCCGCAACATGCTGCACGAGATCATCCGCCGGCGCCTCTGGCCGATCCCGCTGGTGGCGGTGATCGTCATGATCGCCGCGCCCGTCCTCCTGCTGAAGTCCGCGCCCGCCGGCGCGCCGCTCGCGACGGCGTCCGTCCCCGCGCCGGCCGCTGTCGGCAAGCTGCCGGCGCGCGCCCAGCGCCTGCTCGCCGCGACCGCCGCCGCGAGCGCCCGAAGTGGTGCGAAGGGCAGCGAGCGCGATCCCTTCCTGGCACCGGCGGGGCGCCGCGTGACGGCGACCACGGACGCCGCGGCCGCGGCCGCGACCCCGAAGCCCAAGTCCGCCACGTCGGGCGCCGCCTCCGGCGGCGGCGCGACGACGACCGCGCCGATTCCCGTCGTCATCCAGAACGCCGACGGAACCTCCGTCACGCCGACGACGGGCACGACGCCGTCCACGGGCAGCGCCAGCGGCGCCGGCGCGGGCTCCAGCGGCCCGGCCTCCGTCGACGTGCGCTTCGGTCCGAGCGCCGGCGGGCGCGTGCACCGCGCGATCCCGCGCCTGCAGACGTTCTACATCCACGGCAAGCTCGCCGCGGTCTTCGTGAAGTACTCGCCGAGCCGCCACAAGGCCGTCTTCGCTGTCTCGCCCGACCTCATCGTGACGGGACCGGTGAAGTGCCGGACGCTGAACGGCGTCTGCCGCTACGTCGACATCCCGGCCGGCTCGTACGTGCGCCTGACGATGCTCACCTCGGATCGCATTCTCGTCAGGCGGCGTCTTGACGTCGCGCGTATCAGCCACGGTCGGGGCGTGTCATCCACCACCGCCGTCGCCGCCGGGGACCACAGCGAGAACGCCTGCCTGCTCGGCAAGCTGCAGGCCCTGCGGCCCGGCGGCACCCCGATCGACCGCGTTGCCTGCGAGCGCTAGGAACCCTGTGCACGGTTGCGTGTGCAGGCGCCTGCGCACAGGGGAGGACGGCCTGACCATCATCGAGGTGATGGTGGCGATGGTCGTGCTGCTCGTCGGCGTCCTGGGCACGGTCAGCCTTGTCCAGACGGGCCTGCTGAGCACGCACCGCACGACGGCGCGCGAGCAGGGGACGAACCTCGCCCGCGACCTGGTCGAGCGCAGTCGACAGGCCGACTACACGAACATGACGCTCGGGCTCGCCCCCGCGACCCTGCGGGCGACGCTGCCGGCCTCGGAGGTCTCGGCGCTCTCCGGGTCGAGCTTCCAGGTGACGCGGCGCGGCGTCGTTTACACGGTCACGGTCTTCGCCTGCTCGATCGACGACCCCACCGACGGCGCGGGCGTCGGCGACACGTCGTTCTGCGCCGTCCCGACGACGCAGAAGGCGCCGGGCGACCTGCCGCCGATCGCGGCGACGGGCCCGACCGTTCTCGGGGTGTCGGTCTCGCTCGGCGGCTCGCTACTGGATACCGTGTGCAACGTGCTCGGGGCCAACAGCGCCCTGTTCACGGGGCTCATGGCCGCCGTGACGGCGGTCGTGCCGATCAGCGTCTGCCCGCCCGGGTCCAGCGTCCCGAGCGCCCCGGTGGACTCCCACGCCGACGACCTGCGCCGTGTGCGCATCGACGTCAGCTGGACCAGCGGCGGCGCGGGCAGCGTCAGCCAGACGACCCTCCTCACCAACCCGCTGCAGAACTGATGCCGCCGACGACGACCACGACCACGTTGCGCGGCGAGGCGGGGTTCACGCTCGTGGAGTTGCTCATCGCAATGGGGATCTCGCTGATCGTCCTGCTGGCGACGCTGCAGAGCCTCGACGTCTTCACCTCCAACGCCGCGCAGCAGACGCGCCAGACGGACGCCAACGAGCAGGTGCGCTCCGTCATGGACAGCACCGTCGCCGACCTGCGCGGGGCGGCGGCGCTCCTGCGCGCGTCCGCGACGGACCTCGTGTACTACGTGCCCGACACCGCCACGACGAGCCGGATCGAGCGCCTCTGCGTGACCGCGGGATCGCGGCTGTACGCCACGTCGGTCGTGGCCTCCGGCACGCCGACGGCCCCGACCTCGACCTGCGGGACGACGGGCTCGCCGATCGCGCGGCTCGCGACGACGGCGAGCACGGCCTTCACCTACGACGGCGCCGCGTCGTCGGCGTCGCCCGCGCTCGTCAAGGACGTCGGGCTGACGCTGAGCCTGAGCTTCTCCGGCGGCGGCAGGACGGGCACCACGACGTTGAAGGCGAGCGCCGCGCGGCGGTCGGCCGGCACGCTGCCGATCACCCCGACCGACCTGGGCGCGAGCTGCAGCAATACGACCGCGCTGCTGAGCCTCAGCGCGCAGATCCCGAACGTCGCGGCGCTGTCGGTGACGTACTACACGACCTCCGGCGTGACGCTCGGCGCCGCGACCGGCACCTCGGTGGCGAGCATCACGCTGCCCTCGACGACCACCACGATCGTCGCGAAGGTCACGGACGCCCTCGGCGTCACGAACACGATCCAGAAGGACGTCACATGCGCGAGCTGATCTTGCGGACGCGCTCGGACGAGCGCGGCGTCGCGCTCGTGACGGCGCTGCTGTCGGCCGTCGTGATGCTCGCGCTCGGCATGGCGCTGCTGTCGATCGTCGACACCCAGGCCGGCGTCTCGGGCGTCGAGCGCACGCGCGACCGCGCGTTCAACCTCACCGAGAGCGTGCTCAACAGCGAGGCGTTCGTGCTCGGCCGCAACTGGCCCGCGACCCTCCCGACGCCGAACCCCTCCTGTTCGGCCGCCGGAGCCGGGTTCGGCGACACGCTCGGGTCCACCGCGACGCCGAGCGCCGCGACCGCGCGGCTGCGCGCGAACCTCGACGCGAGCTACACCGACGCCGCCTACAGCGGCGCGACGTGGCAGGTGAACATCTGCGACGACACCGCCGGCTCCACGGTCTGGAGCACGAGCGTCCTCGCCAACAAGGCCTGGGACGAGAACGGCAACGGCAATGTCTGGGTCTACGCGCAGTCGACCGTCGGCGGCAAGCGGCGCGTCCTCGTGGGGCTCGTGAACGCCCGCATGCAGCCGCCGCTGCCGTCGAAGTTCGGCCTCGTGTCGGGCGGGATGACGGACGACCTCGGCACGTCGATCAACGCGCTGAGCACGAACGCCCTGGGCGGTGTGCTCAGCGGTCTGCTCGGCACGACGCCGACGGTCGCCCCCGACCCGGCGGCGACCACGACCCCGCCGACCTCCGGCGTGACCGGCCTGCGCTGCGGGCTGACGGACATCACCGCCGTGCCGCTGTCGACCTGCGTCGCCGGGACGATCGGCGCGCTGGGCGCCCTGCCGATCATCAACACCCTGCTGACGGGCGGCAAGATCGAGCAGTTCCCGACGACGACGACCGCGACGACCGCGAACATCGACCAGCTGCGCGCACAGGCGATCGCCGCCGGCACGTACGTCCAGTCTGTCGCGGGCGCGGCCACCGTCGCGGGCGCGCCCGCGTGCGCCATGCCGGCGGGTGCGACGTCGAGCAGCACCGTCTTCATCGATCAGGTCGGCGCCGGGTCCGGATCCGGCACGACGCTCGGCGCGGGCGATCAGTACTGCTACGTCGACGTGTCCAGCGGCGTGAAGTACAAGGCGCTGATCATCGGCAGCGGGCGCGTGATCATCCGCGGCAACGGCACTGCCACCGGGACCCCGACGTCGAGCTCCGCCGCGCAGACCAACACCTTCTCCGGCGTCCTGTACGCGCTGAATCTCCAGCGCCTCCCAGTGCTCAACGGCGGCCGCGAGCTCGGCGACTCGGCGACGCCCGGGCGTGAAGTCGTGCGCATCGAGAACGGCGGCCACGTCAAGGGCGCCGTCTATGCCGACGGCAAGAGCGCGAAGGTCAGCATCATCCCGCCCCCGCTGACGATCAACACGAACGCCCTCGTGGACGCGCTGTTCCCGTGCCCGCCACTGCTGAACTGCGTCGTCAACTCGACGGTGAAGCTGCTGAGCGGCGTCACGGCGATCGTCGACAATCTCATCACCCGCCTGGGCCTGGGCGCGGTGACGACGGCGATCCTCGGGCAGGTCAACCCCCAGCGCGCGGCCTACGGCTCGGCCATCCTCTCCGACGTCTCGGCCATCAACAGCCTGACGGTCTACGGCGCGTCTGGCGTCACGCCCGGAACGTTCCGCGACCTCGGGTCGCGGTAGACCCCCGGGTCCGCTCCGGGGCCCGGTGATCCGAAACGGCGCCGGCAACGCTGTAGAGGACATGCGCCACATCCTGATCGCGACGGCCGCGAGCGCCGCGCTGCTCTGCGGCTGTGGCGCCGGCGGCGGCGCGCGTCCGGCGACGACGACCGCGATCGCGATCGAGAACTTCAGGTACGCCCCGTCCCCCGCCACGGTGAAGGCGGGCGCGAGGATCGCGATCTCCAACGCCGACGGCGCGCCGCACACGCTCACCGACCGCGCCACGGCCCGCGCCTTCGACAGCGGCACGATCAAGGGCGGCGCGCGCGGCTCCGTGACGTTCACGAAGCCCGGCACCTACGCGTACTACTGCGAGTTTCACCCCTACATGAAGGGCTCGGTCACCGTCACCGGGTAGGCGTGGTTTGGCGGCGCGCGAAGGCGGGAACGTCTCCGCGCGTCACGCGCGGGGCGGCGGTCGGACTACGCCGCCTCGCGAAGTGCTTCCAGCTCGCGCAGCCCGGCGAGGCGCTCGAGCGCCTTCTCCTCGAGCTTGCGCGTCTCCGGCTGCGTGATCCCGAGCCGGCGGCTCGTCTCGCGCAGGCCGACGGGGCCGTCGGCGCCGTCGACGCCGTAGCGCAGCTGGACGACCTTGCGCTCCTGGTCGGGCAGCTCGTCGAGCGCGCGCCGGATGGCGTCGTCGCGGAGCTGCACCTCGACCTCCTCGGCGGGGCCGGGGCGCTCGTCGCCGAGCAGCTCGCCGAGCGCGGTCTCCCCGTCGTCGCCGACGGGGCGGTCGAGGCTCGTGACCGTCCGGGCGATGTCGCCCATCATCTCGACCTGGGCGAGCTCGAGCTCGGCCTCCTCGGCGATCTCCTCGTTCGTCGGCTCGCGCCCGAGCTTCGTCGACAGCGCGCGCCGCGTGCGGGCGATCTTGCGCTCGCGCTGGGCGATGTTCGTCGGGACGCGGATCGTGCGGGCCTTGTTCTCGATCCCGCGCTGGATCGCCTGGCGGATCCAGTACGTCGCGTAGGTCGAGAACTTGAAGCCGCGGCGCCAGTCGAACTTCTCGCTCGCGCGGATGAGGCCGAAGATGCCCTCCTGGATGAGGTCGAGCAGCGGCAGCTCGTTCTGCGGGTACTTCTTCGCGATCGACACGACGAGCGCGAGGTTGGAGTTGATCATCCGCTCCTTCGCGGCGCCGTCGCCCTGCTCGATGCGCTTGGCGAGCTCGACCTCCTCGGCGGCGGTCAGCAGCGGGTGGCGGCGGATCTCGTTGAGGAACAGGCCCAGCGCGTCGGTCGTGTTGTGGGCGAGGTTCCCGTTGCCGTAGTCCGTCGGGGCGACGCCGGTGCGCCCGCAGTCGTCCGAGACGTCGATCCCGCGGGCCTCGATCGCCGAGTGCAGCTCGGGCAGGTCGTCGTCGTCGACCTCCAGGCGCCTTGCGAGCGTGTCGAGCTCGGAGAGGTTGATGCAGCCGTTCTCCTCACCGCGCTCGAGGAGCGTGGCCAGGGCGGCGGGTGGGTTGTCGAGATCGATGTCCATGTGCGTCGTCCGCATACCCGATTGCGGTACGCGTCCAACGACTGAGGGTAGCGGGCCGGGGAAGTGCGCTCGTCAGCGCGGGCGGTTCTTCTTGCGCTGCTGCTTGGCCGCCTTCGCCTTCTCGCGGCGCTTGCGCTCCTGACGCTCGCGCTCGGCGTGCGTGAGCTTGCGGTCGGCCGGCGCGGCGACGTGCTTTGCCACCGGCGCCGCGCGATGCGCGTCGCGCAGGATGATCCAGGCGATTCCGGCGAGGACGGCCATCGCCGAGCCGAAGATCAGGACGAGCTGCAGCGTGCTGAGCCCGCCGTTGTCGGTGGCGTTCGGGTTGACGATCTTCGGCGCGGCCGTCGTCGTCTCCCCGGTGAGCGGCGCGGGCACCTGCGGCCCGATCTGGGCGGTCGCGATCGAGACCGGGGCGAGGCTCAGGAAGAGGGTGGCGAGGACGATCGCGAGGCGGCGCACGCCCGCGACCCTACCCGGCGGGGCCGCGGATGCCCAGCAGACAGACCGCCATCTACACTGATCAGCGCGATGGCGAAGCAGCGACAGGTCCGCATGGAGCAGAAGAGCGCGCTGGCTGCGATGAGCCAGCTCGAGGAGCGCTCCGACGAGGAGCTCCTCAGCGAGACGAAGTACCGCGCGGCCGCGCAGGCGATCCTCGGCGCGCGCGCCTCCGAGCGCTACGACGCCGACGTCGCCCGCGAGCATTTCCGCAAGGCGATCGCCGCGGCGCGCCCGCAGGAGCGGATGCAGCTGCGGCGGATGGCCGAGGCCTCGCTCGCGCTCGCCGAGCGCCGCCCGGACGACCTCAAGGCCGCCGTCGAGAAGCTCGGCCAGCAGGCTCCGTCCAACCGCCAGCTCTTCATCCTGCGCCTCATGGGCCTCATCGCGCCGCCGAAGGGCGCGAGCCTCGCCCTCAAGGCCCGCAGCGTCCTGCTCGTCATCGCGATCGTCGTCGGCCTGCTGGCGATCGGCTCCGGCGTCGCGGCGCTCGTCCTGCTGCCGTTCGGCGGCGCGGGGATCTTCGGGACGATCGTCACCGGCCTGCTCATCGTCGTCATCGCGCTGACGGTGCTCGGCGTCGTCGGCAAGCGCAGACAGGCGGCCGCGAAGGCCAAGGCCCGCGCCGCACGCGCCGGGTAGGCCCGCGGCATGTGCGGGCGCTTCACCCTCGCGCACACCGACCCGTCGCAGCTGCGCGTGCGCTTCCCGATCTCCGAGGGGATCGAGATCCGGCGTCGCTACAACGTCGCGCCCGGCGACGACGTGCTCGCCGTCGTCCGGCGCGAGGAATCCCACCCGCAGGCGACGCTCCTGCGCTGGGGGCTCGTGCCGTACTGGGTCTCAGACCCCAAGGAGCTCGGCGTCAAGACGATCAACGCCCGCGCCGAGACGGTCGCCGAGCGCCCCGCCTACCGCGACGCCTTCGCGCGCCGGCGCTGCCTCATCCTCGCCGACGGCTTCTATGAGTGGAAGGCCGGCGCGCCGCACTGGATCACCCGCGAGGACGGCGCGCCGTTCGCGTTCGCCGGCCTCTGGGCGACCTGGCGCCCGCGCGGCGAGGACGCGGGCGGCGAGCCGCTGCGCAGCTGCACGATCGTCACGACCGCCGCGGCCGACAGCGTCCGCGCCCTGCACGACCGCATGCCGGTGATCCTGCCCGCGGACGCCGAGGACACCTGGATCGACCCCGCGACGCCCGAGCCCGAGCTCCACGACGTGCTCGCCTCCGCCGTCACGGGCCTCGTCGCCCGCCCCGTGAGCCGCGCCGTCAACGACGCGCGCCACGACGCGCCCGACTGCCTCGGCCCGCCCGAGCAGGCCGCGCTGTTCTAAGAAGCGCTGAAATCCCGGTTCGTCGGCGTGGCGCGTTGCGCTGACGGCATCGGTGAGGAAGGCAGGAAATGCCCGGGCGCCCGCGGCGTGCCCCGCGGGGCGCGATCGGGGCGCGAGCGTGTCGAGTTGACCCCGTATGCCGGGGTCAACTCGACACGCATGCCGAATATCGGGCGGCGGCCGCTCAACCTTCGACATCCTCGCGTGAACCGCACACGCGCGGAGTCGCCGGCGGCTCCTGCTCACCCTCATCGGTGCAGGAAGCGCGCCACCCCAAACAGGCCGGCGCGGTAGACCGTCTGCGTGACCGGGCGCCGAGCCGCTACCGCGCGGTCGAGGTGATGCGGACCGACTGCATGACGACGGGCTCCAGCGGCGCCTCGGTCGACGGGTCCGTCGGCACCGCCGCGATCCGCTTCACCGCCGCCTTGGAGCCGACGACCTCGCCGAGCACGGCGTAGTCCGGCGGCAGGCCGGCGTCGGGCGCGGTGACGATGAAGAACTGGCTGCCGGAGGTGCCCGCGGCCTCGGTCGCCGTCTTGGCCATCGCGGCGACGTAGCGCGTGTACTTCGTGTTCTTCGGCGGCGCCTCGACGACGCTGTAGCCCGGGCCGCCGTTGCCGGTGCCCTCCGGGTCGCCGCCCTGGATGACGAAGTCGTTGCCGCCCGGCTTGGCGATGCGGTGGAACGTCAGGCCGTCGAAGAACTTGGCGCGCGCGAGCCCGGCCCAGGCCGAGGTCGTCTTCGGCGCGCGGCCGACCGCGAGGCGGAGCTTGATCGTGCCGCAATTCGTCCTGATCGTCGCGAACCAGACGCGCTTGGGGTCGAGCTTGCGCTTGGAGCGCTTGGCGTTCGGGTCGGCCGCGGGCTGCGGCGTCGGCACGGTCGTGCAGCCGTCCGCGCGCTTCGCGGCGGCGGCAGCGGTCGTCGTCTTCGCGGTCGTGGCGGTCGCCGTGGTCGCCGTGGTCGCCGTCGTGGCGGCCGTCGCGGTCGTCGCGGGCGCGGCCTGCGTGGCGGCCCCGGTCGTCTCCGTGTCCTTGCCGCACGCGATCAGCACGAGTGCCAATGACGCCAGCAGGATCACGATGAGGACGTTCGCGCGACGCACCTGACGCAAGCTTAGTCAGACTGCCGGGCGTGTCCGTCACCTCACTCATCGCCCGCTACGACCACGTGCTGCTCGATCTCGACGGCTGCGTCTGGATCGGCGACGAAGCGACCGAGGGCGCGGTCGAGGCCGTCAGCGCGCTGCGCGCCGCCGGCAAGGGCATCGCGTTCGTCACGAACGACACGCAGCTCGGCACCGAGGAGTACGTCCGCAAGCTCTGGCGGCTCGGCTTCCAGGCGTCGCTCGAGGAGGTCGTGACGTGCGGCGGCGCGCTGCAGTTCGTCCTGGCCGAGAGCTTCCAGGGCCGGGCCGCCGTCGTCATCGGCTCGCCGGCGCTGCATCGCCACGTCGAGGCCGCCGGACTGCGGATCGTCAACGGCACGACGTTCGCGAGCCGCGCCGACGTCGTCGTCGTCGCGTTTCACCCGCGCTTTGACTACGACGAGCTGCGCGAGGCGACGCAGGCGGCGCTGCGCGGCGCGCACCTGCTCGGCTCCAACCGCGACGCCACGTTCCCCCAGCGCGACGGGCTCTGGCCGGGGTCGGGGTCGATCATCGCGGCCGTCGAGACGGCCTCGGGCCGCACGGTCACGGCGGTCGGCAAGCCCGAGCCGACGCTCGTGCGCACCGCCCTGGACCGGCTCGGGCCGGGCCGCGCGCTGATGGTCGGCGACCGCGTCGACGCCGACCTGGGCGCGGCCCACGCCGCCGGCATCGACGGCGCGGTCGTCCTCACCGGGGCGTCGGACCGCGCCGCCGCCGAGGCGGCGCGCGACCCGGCCCCGGTCGCGATCGCCGAGCGCCTGGCCACGCTGGTCCTTGCGTAACCTGCGCGCGTGGATCGCGATGTCGCGCTGCTGTGCAATCCCTCGGCCGGCGGCGGACGAGCGGCGCGCGTCCTGCCCGGGGTCGAGGACGAGCTGCGCGCGCTCGGCGTCACGTTCCACACCGAGACGACGCGCGACCTCGACGACGCCCGCGCGCTCGCAGCCGCCGCGGCGGCGGCGGGCGAGGCGGTCGTGACGCTCGGCGGCGACGGCCTCGCCGGCTGCGTCGCCGGCGCCCTGCGCGCGATCCCCGGCGCGGTGCTCGGCGTCCTGCCGGGCGGGCGCGGCAACGACCTCGTCCGCGCGCTCGGCATCCCGCTGGACCCGCGCGCGGCCTGCGCCGTCGTCGCGGCCGGCGCGCTGCGCGATCTCGACCTCGGCGACGTCGAGGGCCGGACGTTCGTCGGGATCGCGTCGGTCGGCTTTGACTCCGACGCCAACCGGATCGCCAACGCCGCCCCCGCGCGCCTGGGCAGCCTCGTCTACGTCTACGGCGCCCTGCGCGCGCTCGCCGCCTGGCAGCCCGCGCACTTCGACCTGCACGTCGACGGCGAGCGGCTGCAGTTCACCGGCTACTCGGTCGCAGCTGCGAACTCCCCCGGATACGGCGGCGGGATGCTCCTGGCCCCGGACGCGCTGCTCGGCGACGGCCAGTTCGACGTCGTGCTCACCGGCGACCTCCCCAAGCGCCGCTTCCTCACGCTCCTGCCGCGGGTCTTCAAGGGCACGCACGTCCGCGACCCGGCCTACCGCATGGTCCGCGCGCGCGAGCTGCAGATCGACGCCGACCGCCCGTTCGTCCTCTACGCCGACGGCGACCCGATCGGCGAGACCCCGGTCACGATCCGGATCGTCCCCGCCGCACTGCAGGTGCTGGCGCCGGCGTGATGCTGCCCGCGAAGATCGCCATCGCGCGGACCGCCGGCGCGCTCTCGCGCCGCAGCGGGCGCGGCGCGACGAGCCTCCCCGGCAAGCTGCTCATGCGCATGGAGCCGCACGCGATCGGGCGGCTCGCCGGGCGCCTGCCCCAGGGCAGCGCCGTCATCTCGGCGACGAACGGCAAGACGACGACGGCGGCGATGGTCGCGGCGATCCTCGAGCAGCGCGGGACGCGCCTCGTCCACAACCGCGCGGGGGCGAACATGGCCGGCGGGGTGGCGAGCTCGCTGCTCGTCGCCGCGCGCGGCCGCGCCGGCATCGACGGCTACGCCGGGCTGTTCGAGGTCGACGAGTTCTGGCTCGACAGCGTCGTGCCGGAGCTGCGCCCGCGCGCGCTGCTGCTGTCGAACCTGTTCCGCGACCAGCTCGACCGCTACGGCGAGCTCGAGACGATCGCCGACCGCTGGGCCGCGACGGTCGCCGCCGCGCCCGGCACGCGCCTGGTCCTCAACGCCGACGACCCGCTCGTCGCCGATCTCGGCCGCGACCACGGGCAGGTGACGTACTTCGGCGTCGAGGACGACGGCGTCGCGCTCGCGGGGATGGCGCACGCGTCGGACTCCAAGCACTGCCGCCGCTGCGGGGCGCCGTACGTCTACGACGCCGTCTACATGGGCCACCTCGGCCGCTACCACTGCCCCAACGGCGACGCGCGCCGGCCGCGGCCGACCGTCTTCGCGACCGACATCGTCCTCGACGGGACGCGCGGCGCGCGCTTCGCCCTGCACCTCGGCGGCGAGCGGCGCGACGTCGACCTCCCGCTCCCGGGCCTCTACAACGTCTACAACGCGCTCGGCGCGGCGGCGCTGACGCAGGCCCTCGGCGCGAGCGCCGACGAGATCGTCGCGGGGCTGCAGGCGACGGAGGCGGCCTTCGGGCGCGCGGAGACCGTCGCGATCGGGGGCCGCGAGCTCGCGATCCTGCTCGTGAAGAACCCGGCCGGCGCCAACGAGGTCCTGCGCACGCTCGCGCTCGACGGCGAGGAGCTCGACGTGTTCGCGATCCTCAACGACCGCATCGCCGACGGCCGCGACGTCTCCTGGGTCTGGGACGCGGACTTTGAGCAGCTCGCCGGGCACGTCCGCCGCGTGACGTGCAGCGGGACGCGCGCCGCCGAGCTCGCGCTGCGGCTGAAGTACGCCGGCGTGCCGGCCGAGCGCCTGCACGTCCTCCCCGCGCTCGAGCGCGGCCTCGATGCGGCGCTCGCGGACGGGTCGGGGCGCCTCGTCGCGCTGCCGACCTACACGGCGATGCTCGCCCTGCGCGAGCTGCTCGTCGCGCGCGGCGCCGCGAAGGGGTCGTTCGCATGACCCGGCAGATGAGCGCGCACGTCATCTGGCACGACGTCGAGTGCGGCTCCTACGACGCCGACGTCGCGTTCTGGCGCGAGCTCGCCGCCGCCGAGGCGGGGCCGATCCTCGACGTCGGCGCGGGCACCGGCCGCGTGTCGCTCGACCTCGCCGCGCAGGGCCACGAGGTCGTCGCGCTCGACATCGACGCCGAGTTCCTCGCCGAGCTGCGCCTGCGCGCCGGCGCGCGCGGCCTGCGCGTCGAGACCGTCGTCGCCGACGGCAGCGACTTCGCGCTGGCGGGCCGCAGCTTCGGGCTCATCCTCGCCCCGATGCAGACGGTGCAGCTGCTCGGCGCGCACGGGCGCTCGGGCTTCCTGCGTGCCGCCCGCGCGCACCTCGCGCCCGGCGGCCTCGTCGCCTGCGCGCTCGCCGACGCCTTCGACGCCTTCGACGAGCAGCACGTCCTGCTCCCGCGCCCGGATGTCCTGTACGTCGACGGCGTCCAGTACCTCAGCCAGCCGGTCGCCCTGCGCGACGAGGGCCACCGCGTCGCGATCGAGCGCATCCGCCAGACGCTCGACGCCAAGGGCCGCCGGACGGCGGAGCCGAACCTCCTGCACCTCGAGCGCGTGACCGCCGGGCTCGTCGAGGCCGAGGCCGCCGCGGCCGGGCTGACGCCGCTGCCGGCGCGCTGGATCGAGGAGACCGACGACCACGTCGGCTCGAGCGTGGTGATGCTCCGTGGCTGAGCTGCGGATCCTGGCGCTCTATCCCGACCTCATGAACATCTACGCCGACCGCGGCAACCTGCTCATGCTCGAGCGCCGCTGCCGCTGGCGTGAGATCGGCTTCAGCGTCACGGCGGCCGGGATCGGCGACGCCGTCGACCCCGACGCCCATGACCTGTTCTACCTCGGCGGCGGCCAGGACCGCGACCAGCGCCTGTGCGCGCTGGACCTCGTCGAGACCAAGCGCGACGCGCTGCACGCCGCCGCTGCCCGCGGCGCGATCGTCCTCGGCGTCTGCGGCGGCTACCAGCTGCTCGGCCACGGCTACGCGCTCGCGGACGAGGTCATCCCGGGGATCGGCCTCGTCGACCTCGAGACCGTGCGCTCGGACGGGCCGCGCCTCATCGGCAACGTCGCGATCGAGGTCGATCTCGGCGACGGCGGCGGCGGCGCGCGCGTGCTCGCGGGCTTCGAGAACCACGCCGGCCGCACGCGCCTGGGCGCCGGCGAGGCGCCGCTCGGGCGCGTCCTGAAGGGCCACGGCAACACCGGCGCCTCGGGCGCCGAGGGCGTCCGGCGCGGGAACGTCATCGGCACGTATCTCCACGGCCCGCTGCTGCCGAAGAACGCGTGGTTCGCGGACTGGCTCATCCGCCGCGCGACCGGTCTGGAGGAGCTCGCGGCGCTCGACGACCGGCTCGAGGACGCCGCCCACGCCGAGGCCCGCCGGGCCGCCGGGGTCTAGTCGTCGGCGCTCACTCGGCAGGCAGTCTTTCCTCGTCACGGCGCGGGTGGCTCGTCGGCTTAAGGCCGAGGTCGTCTCAGCCGATATGAGAGCGTGCTCAGGCCGTCGACCGGACAGCGTAGGTCTCGATTGGAGCGTTGCTCAGCGGCTCCCCGGGGGCGGCCGGCGCTGCACGCCGCGCCGGGGCCGGGGTTGACGCGATGACGACCGGCAACCCGCGAGGAAACGAGCCGTCGCGTTCGGAGTTGATCGATCCACAGGAGGGCATTCGTGCGATCCTGGATGGGTTGCCGGCGCTCGTCGGCTACTGGGACCGTGATCTTCGCAATCGGATGGCGAACGCGGCCTATGTCGAGTTCTTCGGCAAGTCGCCGCAGCAGATGGCGGGGATGCACATCAGCGAGCTTCTCGGCGCGGAGCTGTACGCGAAGAACCGGCCGTTCATCGAGCGCGCCCTCAACGGCGAGGCTCAGCTGTTCGATCGCGAGATCCCGACTCCGTCGGGGGAGCTGCGCTACACGCAGGCGTCCTACATCCCGGATGTCGTCGACGGGGACGTGCGGGGCTTCTTCGTGTTGGTCACGGACATCACGGAGCGCCGGCGCGCCGAGACCGCCCTGCGGTCCTCCGAGGAGCGCTACCGCACGCTCGTCGAGCAGCTTCCCCGCGCAGCCGTGACCCTCGTGGACACCGACCTTCGGCTTGCCTGGCTCGGTGGGCAGGTCGCACGCGATGCTCGTCTGGACGTGCAGGCGATGGTCGGCAGGCCCGTGCGCGAGAGCTCGGGGGGTGGCGAGCATGGCGAGCTCATCGAGCGTCTGTACGCCCGCGCGCTGGCAGGCGAAGCCGTCGCGACGGAGGTGCATTCGCAGGTCACCGGGCGGGACTTCAGCCTCGACATCGCGGCGCTGCGCGGTCCCGACGGCGCGGTCACCGGCGCTCTGGGCGTGGCGCAGGACATCACCGATCGGCTTGAGCGCGAGGCCGAGGAGCGAGCGCTGGCGACGATCGCGACGCTGGTCGCGCAAGCGGCTGGACCGGCGGCGGTGTTCGCCGCCGTCGCCGCGCAGCTCGGCGCGCTGTTCGGCGCGCCCGTCGCGGCCGTCACCCGTTTTGACGCCGCAGCCAGACAGGGAATCGTGCTCGGCGGATGGTCAGCCGACGGCGCCGACCTCGCGGGAGCGACATTCGATCTCGACGGCGCGACCGCGTCCGCGTGCGTATTTCGCACCGGCGAGTCCGCGCGCTCCGACACGCCTGCGGTCACGGCGAGCGATCCGGCGGCAAAGACCGTCGAGCGGTTCGCCGTGACGGCCGCGATCGCGGCACCGATCGTCGTCGGCGGGTCGCTGTGGGGCACCGTCGGCGCGGCCTTCAGCGGCCAGCAGATACCGGCGAATGCCCAGCAGCGCCTGGCGCGCTTCGCGCAGCTCGTGGCGCTCGCGATCGCCAACGCCGACGCCTGGGACACCCTCGCGCGGCAGGCCTCGACCGACGCGGTGACCGGGCTCGCCAACCACCGTGCCTTCCAGACACGGCTGCGATCGGAGGTCGAGCGTGCCCAGCGCTACGGCCGCGACCTCAGCCTCGTGATCGTCGACGTCGACCATTTCAAGGCCGTCAACGACGAGTACGGCCACCAGATCGGCGACCGCGTGCTCGCCGAGATCGCCCGCCGCCTCGCCCGCCAGGCCCGCGACGGGGAGGTCGTCGCCCGGATCGGCGGCGAGGAGTTCGCCTGGCTCATGCCCGAGACCGCGCAGCACGGCGCCTACGTCGCCGCCGACCGCGCTCGCCACGCGATTCACAGCGAGCCGTTCGAGGTCGCGGGCACCGTGACGGTCTCGGCCGGGGTGTGCTCCAGCGAGCACGGCCGCGATGCCGAGGATCTCGTCCGCTACGCCGATCGTGCCCTGTACTGGGCCAAGGAGAGCGGGCGCAACACGACCTTCGTCTACACGAGCGACGCGCAGAACGTCATCGCGAGGCAGGCCCGCCAGGCCGACACCTTTCAGGTGCTGTCGAGCGTTCGAAGCCTCGCGCGCGCGATCGATGCCAAGGACTGGTCGACCCAGCGCCACTCTGAACGCGTGGCAGACCTCGCCGAACAGCTGGCCCTGGAGCTCGGCTGGACGACCAGCCGCGCCCGCCTGCTGCATGCGTGTGGATTGCTGCACGACGTCGGCAAGATCGGGATCCCCGACAGCATCCTGCTCAAGCCCGACCGGCTGACCCCGGACGAGTACGAGCAGATCAGGCAACACGCCGCCCTGTCAGCGCAGATCGCCAGCGAAGTCCTCGAGCCCGAGCAGGCCACCTGGATCCGCGGACACCACGAGCGATGGGACGGGCGCGGGTATCCCGACAGGCTCGCGGGCACGCAGATCCCCGACGGCGCACAACTCCTCGCCCTCGCCGACGCCTGGGACGTCATGACCCAGGACCGCTCGTACAAGGCAACCAAGACCCACGCCGCGGCACTCACCGAATGCCGGCACGAACGCGGCCGCCAGTTCGCCCCATCCGCCGTCGACGCGCTGCACGCGCTCGCCGACCGCGGCCAACTCGCCACGAGCGACACGACGACCGCCCGGCAGCCCGGTCGATAGATCCGGCCCGCCGCGGGCCAGGCCCGTTGGCGGCGAAGACGCCGCCGCGACCGTTGGCCGCGCCGGGGCCGAGGGTAGGATCAGCCCCGTGGGGGACCAGTCCACGCAGTCGTCGGCGGAAACGCTGGAGTTCCGCGACGCGACGAAGCGCTACCCGGGCAGCGCCAAGGCCGCGGTCGAGAACCTTTCGCTCGAGGTCCCTGCCGGGGAGATCTGCGTCCTCGTCGGGCCCTCGGGCTGCGGCAAGACGACCGCGATGCGGATGGTCAACCGCATGATCGACATGACGTCCGGCGACATCCTGCTCGGCGGGCGCAGCGTCAAGCAGCGCAAGCCGTCGGAGCTGCGGCGCGACATCGGCTACGTCATCCAGCAGGTCGGGCTCTTCCCGCACCGCTCGATCGCCGACAACATCGGCACGGTCCCGGGGCTGCTCGGCTGGGACAAGGCGCGCATCGGCGCGCGCGTCGACGAGCTCATGGAGCTCGTCGGGCTCGACGACGAGCTGCGCAACCGCTACCCGGCCCAGCTGTCGGGCGGCCAGCAGCAGCGCGTCGGCGTCGCCCGGGCGCTCGCGGCCGACCCGTCGGTGATGCTCATGGACGAGCCGTTCGGTGCGATCGACCCGATCAACCGCGACCGCCTGCAGGACGAGTTCCTGCGCCTCCAGGCGCTCGTGCGCAAGACGATCGTCTTCGTCACGCACGACATCGACGAGGCGATCAAGATGGGCGACCGGATCGCGATCCTCCGCGAGGGCGGCCACCTCGCGCAGTACGGGACGCCGGCCGACATCCTCGCCAACCCCGCCGACGAGTTCGTCGCCCGCTTCGTCGGCGCCGACCGCGGCCTCAAGCGCCTCTCGCTCACGACGCTCGGCGAGCTCGAGCTGCCCCAGCCCAACGGCCACCGGCCGGTGCTGCGGCTGCCCGACACGATGTCCGCCCGCGACGCCCTGTCGGCGCTGCTGACCGACGGCGGCGACGGCGCGCTCGTCCTGCAGCAGGACGGCGAGGTCCACGGGATCGCGACGATCGCCGTGCTCGGCGGGCTGCTGAGCGAGGGGCGCCCACCGGCGCCCGCCCCCGCGCCGGCCCCGGCGACGGCAGATCCCGAGGACGAGGCGTGATCGCGGCGGCCCTCGCCGCCGCGGGTCCCGTCATCCCCGACTTCGGCGGGGGCGGCGCGTCGGACCGCTGCGTCAGCGAGAACGCGTCGTTCTGCATGGACTGGTTTCGCGAGAACTGGTCGGACCTCTTCGTCCCGGCGCTGCGCGAGCACGTGAAGCTCACGGTCATCGCGATCGTCATCGGCTTCGCGATCTCGACCGTGCTCGCCCTGCTCGCCCACCGGCTGCGCTGGACCGAGAAGCCGATCACCGTCGTCACCGGAATCCTCTACACGATCCCGTCGCTGGCGCTCTTCCAGCTGCTCGTCCCGATCACGAAGCTCAGCCTCCTCACGGCCGAGATCGCGCTCGTCTCCTACACGCTGCTGATCCTCTTTCGCAACATGCTCGAGGGGCTGCGCGGCGTGCCGGCCGACGTCCGCGACGCCGCGCGCGGGATGGGCCTCACCGACCGCCAGGTCCTCTGGAAGGTCGAGCTGCCGCTCGCGCTGCCGGCGATCGTCGCCGGCCTGCGGATCGCGACGGTGACGATCATCAGCCTCGCGACCGTCGCGGCGTTCGTCGTCAACGAGGGCCTCGGGCGGCTGATCTTCGCCGCGATCCAGTCCGACGTCTTCAAGACCGAGCTCGTCGCGGCGGGCGGCCTGGCGGTCGCGATGGCGCTGTTCGCCGACGCCGCGTTCGTCCTGCTGCAGCGGCGCCTGACGCCGTGGGTCCGGGCACGGGCGCGCTGATGACAGCGCGTCATTGCTCGACGATCGCCTGCGCGGACTCGCGAGGTGACTGCTCGCGATGAGCACCTTCGTCGACGCGCTGCAGTTCATCCCGGACAACAGCGACCTCATCTGGCGCAAGACCGTCGAGCACCTCGAGCTCAGCGGCGCGGCGATCGCCGTCTCGCTGCTCATCGCGATCCCGATCGGCGTCTGGCTCGGGCACATCCACCGCGGCTCGTTCGTCGCGATCAACGTCGCGAACATCGGGCGCTCGCTGCCGAGCCTCGCGATCATCGCGATCGGCATCGGCCTGCTCGGCCTCGGCTTCGTCAACACGATGCTCGCGCTCGTCGTCCTCGCGGTGCCGCCGATGCTCACGAACGCCTACGTCGCCGTCGACGGCGTCGACCCCAACGCCGTCGACGCCGCCCGCGGCATGGGCATGCGCCCGCGCGAGGTCCTGCTGCGCGTCGAGCTGCCGCTCGCCCTGCCGCTCATCTTCGCCGGAATCCGCACGGCCGCGGTCTACGTCATCGCGACCGCGACGCTCTGGGCCGTCACCGGCGGCGGCGGGCTCGGCGAGATCATCGTCAACCAGGCGAGCTACCGGATCGAGGGCGTCGTGGCGGGCGCGATGTGCGTCGCCGCGCTCGCGCTCGTCGCGGAGGTCACGTTCGCCGCCCTGCAGCGCGCGGTGACACCACGCGGGCTGCGCAACACACCACCCCTCGGACCCGGCGCGGCCGTCCTGCCGCCGGGCGAGTTGTCAGCAACCCAAGGAGCACACACACGATGAGATTCAGATGGCTCGGCGTCGCGATGGCGTTCGTCCTCGCGTTCGCGCTCGCGGCCTGCGGCAGCAGCGACAAGTCCTCGGGCACGAAGACGGACGCGTCCCAGCCGGGCAAGGGCAAGCCGGCGATCACGATGGGCGCGAAGAACTTCACCGAGCAGTTCATCCTCGGGGAGCTCTACTCGCAGGCCCTGAAGGCCAAGGGCTTCAGCGTGAACCTCAAGTCGAACATCGGCAGCTCGGAGATCATCGACAAGGCGCTCACGAGCGGCGACATCGACGTCTACCCCGAGTACACCGGCGTCATCGCGACGGAGCTCGCGGGCACGAAGGACCAGCCGCGCAGCGAGCAGGACACCTACGACGTCGCGCAGAAGTTCGAGACCAAGCGCGGCTTCACGCTCCTGGACCGCACGCCGTTCTTCGACGCCGACGGCCTCGCGGTCAAGCCGGTGTACGCCCAGAAGAACGGGCTGCGGACGATCGCCGACCTCAAGAAGGTCGGGAAGTTCCGCTACGGCGCGCCGCCGGAGAACCGCACGCGCTTCCAGGGCCTGAAGGGCATGCAGCAGGTCTACGGCCTGAAGAAGGTCGACTTCAAGCCGCTGTCCATCGGCCTGCAGTACACGGCCCTCGACGCCGACAAGATCGACGTCGCGGCGATCTTCACGACCGACGCGAAGCTCGCCGGCGGCAAGTACACCGTGCTCGAGGACACCGAGGGCATCTTCGGGTTCCAGAACGTCGCGCCGGTCGTGTCGAACAAGACGCTCGAGGCAGAGGGCCCGGAGTTCGCGCGGACCCTCAACGCCGTGAGCACAAAGCTCACGAACGACGCGATGCAGACGATGAACGCCGCCGTCGACATCAGCAAGAAGAAGCCGGCCGACGTCGCGCAGACGTTCCTCAAGGCCAACGGGCTGGTCTGACATCGACGAGCTCGAGGTCCAGGTCCTGCACCCCGCCGCCCGGGCGCCGCTGCGCGCGCGTCCGGGCGACGCCGGCCTGGACCTCTGCTGCGTCGAGGCCCTGCACATCGAACCGGGCGGGCGGGCGAAGGTCCCCACGGGGATCGCGATCGCGCTGCCCGCGCACGTCTGCGGGCTCGTCGTCCCGCGCTCGGGCCTCGCCGCCCGCGACGGCGTCGCACCGTTCCTCGGGCTCATCGACCCGAACTTCCGCGGCGAGCTCTGCGTGACGCTGCTGAACACGTCGGGCGAGAGGTTCACCGCCGCGGCCGGCGACCGCATCGCGCAGCTGCTCCTACTGCCGTTCTGGGCGCCGGCGCTGCGCGTCGTCGAGGACCTGGGCGCCGCGCCGGACGAGCGCGGGGCGGATGGCTGGGGGTCGTCCGGGCGTTAGCGGGCGCCGGAGGCCGGCCCCGGTGCGCGGTTCGGGGCGCTCCGCGCGTACTGCGTCGATAAGGAACGGGTCCGATCCCGGACGAGGGCGCACGGGGCGCGAGAATGTCGAGTTGACCCCCATATGTTCGCCTGCCAGACGGCGACCGCGCGCCCGGACCGTGTCGTCGCGATCGCGATCGGCGCACCGAACGTGCGGCTGTGGTCGAGCGTCTGCTGGGCGCGCCAGCCGGCCTGCGCGGCCGGGGCGAGCGCGAGGGCAGCCGCGATGCCCGCGGCGAGCGCCAGGCCGCGTGCGGGAAGCGGGATCAGGAGACCGGTGCGCCGTTGACCGAGAAGCGCTCGTAGCGCGCGGCGACGGTCGCGGGGAGGCGCGCGTGGATGCGGACGCCCTCGGGGGTGTCGGTGCGCTCGAGGTCGCCGGCGGCGTCGTGCAGCTCGGCCAGGCGCGCGCCCTCGGCGTAGGGCAGCAGGAGATCGACCGACCGCAGCGCGCGCCTGAACTCCTCCTCGATGCGCTCGCCGAGCAGTTCGAGGCCCTCCCCGGTCGCGGCCGAGATCAGGACGCCGTCGGGGTGCTCGAAGGCGAGCTCCTCGCGCCGCGCCTCGTCGAGCGCGTCGGCCTTGTTGAGGATCAGCAGCCGCGGGCGGTCGCCGGCGCCGACGGTCTCGAGCGTCTCGTCGACGGCGCGCAGCATCGCCTGCATCTCGGTCTCGTCGACGGACGCGTCGACGACGTGCAGGACGAGGTCGGCCTCGCGCGTCTCGTGCAGCGTCGCCGCGAAGGCGTCGACGACCTGGTGGGGCAGCTTGCGGATGAAGCCGACGGTGTCGGTCAACAGGTACGGGCGGCCGTTGACGCGCAGCTCGCGGGTCGTCGGGTCGAGTGTGTGAAAGAGCCGGTCGCGGACGCCGACCTCGGCGCCGGTCAGCCGGTTGAGCAGCGTCGACTTGCCGGCGTTCGTGTAGCCCGCGAGCGCGATCTGCGGGAGGTGCGCGCGCTCGCGCTCGGCGCGCATGACGGCGCGCGAGGACGTCACGCCCTGCAGGCGGCGGCGCAGCGCGGTGATGCGGTTGCGCGCAAGGCGGCGGTCGGTCTCGATCTGCGACTCGCCCGGTCCGCGGGCGCCGATGCCGGGCTGCGCCGCGCTCGCGCCGAGGCGCTCGAGGTGCGTCCACAGCCCGCGCATGCGGGCCATGTTGTACTCGAGCTGCGCGAGCTCGACCTGGAGCTTGCCCTCGGCGCTGTGCGCGTGGCCGGCGAAGATGTCGAGGATGATCGACGTGCGGTCGACGACCGGGATGCCGAGCGCCTCCTCGAGGTTGCGCTCCTGGCGCGGGCTGAGCTCGTCGTCGCAGGCGATGACGTTCGCGTCCGCCGCCGCGGCGAGCTCCTTGACCTCGATGAGCTTGCCGGGTCCGAGGTACGTGTTCGGATGCGGCTTCTCGAGGTGCTGGACGGTCTGCCCGACGACCGCGACGCCGGCGGTGCGCAGGAGCTCGCGCAGCTCGCCGAGGTCGTCGCCGCGCTCGAGCGCGGCGATGCAGTAGGCGCGCTGCTTCGGGCGGCCGCCGGCCGCCTCGTTGCGCTTGCGATCCTCGCCGACCCGGCCGTGACGCGCTCGTTGCATACGTTCGAGTCTAGAAGCCCCGGGGCGCTCACCGGCGATCGCGCTTGGCCGCGTACATCGCGGCGTCCGCGCGGGCGAGCAACTCCTGGACCGACGGCAGCGGCGGCGTGCCGAAGTCGGCGACGCCGATGCTCGCCGCCAGCGCGATCGCCGGCAGCCCGGGCTCGAGCGTCGTCGCGCGCACCTCGGCGGCGAGCGCGTCGGCGAGCGTCCGCGCCGCCGTGCCGCTCGTCATTCGCAGCAGGACGGCGAACTCGTCGCCGCCGACGCGGGCGAGCAGGTCGGTCGCGCGCAACCGCCGCCCGAGCGCCTGCGCCGTCGCTGCCAGCGCGGCATCGCCGACGGCATGGCCGTGGGTGTCGTTGATCTCCTTGAAGCCGTCGAGGTCGATCATCAGCACCGAGCCGGCGAGGCCGTGGCGGTCGCTCATGCTCAGCGCGAGGCCGATCGCGCCCTCGAGCGCGCGGCGGTTGGGCAGCCCCGTGAGCGGGTCCTCGTCGGCGAGCCGCCGCAGCCGCTCCTCCAGGCCCTTGCGCTCGGTGATGTCCTGAAACTGCCCGAGCCAGGCCAGCGCGCGCCCGTCCTCGTCGCGCAGGAAGCTCATGTTCGCGATGACCCACACCGGGCTGCCGTCGGGGCGGACGAAGCGCTTCTCGGTCTGCCACGTGTCGATCTCGCCCTCGAGGATCCGCCACGCCGCGGCGACGTCGGAGGCGCGGTGGTCGGGGTGCGTGAACTCCTGGTCGCGGCGGCCGAGCAGCTCCTCCGCGGGCCGGTCGAGCAGGTGGCAGAGGGCCGCGTTGACGCGCAGGTACTCACCCTCGGTGTTGAAGAACGCCATGCCGATCGGCGCCGTCTCGAAGGCGACCTGCAGCAGGCGCTCGGACTCGGCGATGAGCCGCGGCGCGTCGAGCCGGCGCAGGAACACGAGCCGCCGGCCGGCCCGCGCCGCCGTGGCGCTGACGTCGACGAGCAGCGGGACGCCGTCGCGGCGGATGACCTCGGCGCGCCCGTCGCGCAGCGGGACATCCGGCGCGTCCTCGAGCGCGCGGCAGCGCAGGAGCGGCGCGAGGCGCTCCCCGGCCGGATCGCAGCCGAACAGCTCGACGACGAGCGCGTTGGCGGCCGCGATGACCCCGTCGCCGTCGAGTGCGAGGGCGGCGCCGGGAAGTGCGTCGAGGTCGATGTCCTGCATCGGCCCGCGCAGTATCCCGCCGCAGGGTGCGTCAGGCGGGCGCGGGGACGAGCGGGAACGTCACCCCGGTGAGCTCCTCGGAGAGCTCCCACAACCGCGCCGCCGTGGCGTCGTCCAGGGCGGCGCTCGAGCGGCCCGCGATCGCCGGGTGGCCGCGCATCTCCTGCAGGCCGCCGGGCCCGACATACGTGTCGCCGGGAAGATCCATCGTCGCGGCGTAGAGCGTCGGCAGCGCGCCCATCTCGGCGCTCTGCGCGACGACGCGGTTCGTCACGGCCATGACGGCGTTCTGCAGCCCGCTGCCGGTGTGGCTCTGGAGGTTCGTGCTCGAGTAGCCGGGGTGGGCCGCGAGCGCGCGGACCGGCGAGCCGGCGTCGGTCAGGCGGCGCTGCAGCTCGCGCGTGAAGAGGAGGTTCGCGAGCTTGGACTGGCCGTAGGCGGTCCAGCGGCCGTAGCGGCCGTGCTCCCAGTTGAGGTCGTCGAGGCGGATCCTGCCCGTGCGGTGGGCGAAGGAGGAGAGCGTCACGACGCGGTCGGTGATCGCGGGCAGCAGGAGGTTCGTCAGCGCGAAGTGGCCAAGGTGGTTGGTCCCGATCTGCAGCTCGAAGCCGTCCTTCGTGCGCTGTTGCGGGACGGCCATGACGCCGGCGTTGTTGACGAGGATGTCGAGCTCGCCGTCCCAGGCGTCGGCGAAGGCGCCGACCGAGGCGAGGTCGGAGAGGTCCAGCGGGCGGACCTCCGCGCTGCCGGGAACCGTGGCGGCCGCCGCCGCGCCCTTCGTCGCGTTGCGGACGGCGAGGACGACGTGGGCGCCGGCGCGCCCGAACTCGCGGGCGGCGATGAGGCCGAGGCCGCTGTTGGCGCCCGTCACGACGACCGTGCGTCCGTCGAGGGCGGGCATGTCGGAGGCGGTCCAGCGCGAAGAGGTCATGCCCATAATGTAGGCGCTGACAACAATGATGTCAACGACAACATTTTCGGCTACCCTCCCCGGCGTGACCGGCCCCCGCTACCACCACGGCAACCTCCGCTCGGCGCTGCTGCAGCGCGCGGCCCGCACGGTCGACGAGCGCGGCGTGCAGGCGATCTCGCTGCGCGAGCTCGCGCGCGAGACCGGCGTGAGCCACGCCGCCCCGCGGCGCCATTTCCCCGACCGCCAGGCGCTGCTCGACGCGCTGGCCGAGGAGGGCTTCGAGCGCCTCGGCGGCGACCTGCGCCGCGCGATCGAGGCGGCGGGTCCGGCGTTTCGCCCGCGGCTGCACGCGCTCGCGCACGCCTACATCGGCTTTGCGACAAGCCACCCGGCGCTGCTCGAGCTGATGTTCGCGGGCAAGCAGCGCGAGGGCGCGGACGGCGTGCGCGAAGCCGCCGACCGGACGTTCTCGGTCGCGCTGGCGGCGATCGCGGAGGGGCAGGCCGGCGGGGAGCTGCCGCCGGGCGATCCCGGGCAGGTCGGGTTCGGCGCGTTCGCGATGCTCCAGGGCCTGGCGACGATGGCCATCGGCGGCATGATCGACAGCGCGCCGGTCGACGAGGTCGTCACGTGCGTCGTCGACCAGCTGCTCGACGGCCTCACCCCGCGCTGAGCGGCGCCCACGCTGCGAACCTGGCAGGCGACCAACGATCGGAGGAAGGACGCGCGATGCCACCCACCGACGCACAGACCGGATACGCGCCCGTCGGCGATCTGCGCATGTACCACGAGATCCACGGGCAGGGCAGTCCGCTCGTCCTGCTGCACGGGGCGTACATGACGATCGACCTGATGGGTCCGCTGCTCGCCGGGCTGGCCGCGAGCCGGCAGGTGATCGCGGTCGAGCAGCAGGGGCACGGGCGCACGGCCGACATCGACCGCCCGATCACGTACGAGCAGATGGCCGACGACACGGCGGCGCTGTTGCGCCACCTCGGGATCGACGGCGCCGACGTCGTCGGCTACAGCATGGGCGGCGGCGTCGCGCTGCAGCTGGCGATGCGCCATCCGGACCTCGTGCGCAAGCTCGTCGTCGCATCCGCGACGTTCCGAAGCGACGGCATGCACGCCGTCGCGCTGGAGATGTTCCCGTCGATCACGCCCGAGCTGTTCGCCGGATCGCCGATCGAGGAGGCCTATCTTCGGACGGCGCCGAATCCGGGCGACTTTCCCGTGCTCGTCGAGAAGCTCACGCACCTGGACACGACGCCCTACGCCTGGTCGGCGGAGGAGATCCGGGCGATCGCCGCGCCGGCGCTGATCGTCCTGGGTGACTCCGACGGTGTCCGCCTCGAGCACGCCGTCGAGCTGTTCGGCCTCTTCGGCGGCGGGGTCATGGGCGATCTCGCCGGCATGCCGCGGTCGCAGCTCGCCGTCCTTCCCGCCACCGCCCACTTCGTCCCGCCCGGCTTCGGCCTCCTCGACCGCGCCGAATGGCTGCTGGCGATGATCACGCCGTTTCTCGACGCGCCGCTGCCCGAGCCCGGCTGAGCGGCCTACGCCAGGTGCACGCGCGCCGGCGGCGGCAGCGGGTCGTAGCGCGGCAGCAGCTCGTCGACCGGCAGGACGATGACGCCCTCGCGCGGGTCGCCGACCCACGAGCCGCCGCCGCCGGCCAGGACGTAGGCCGCGTAGGCCGCCGCGCAGGCGTCGAGCTCGTCGAGCGTCCGGTGCCAGAGGCCGCCGTCGGTGTCGACGACGCCGCGGAGCTTCAGCGCCGCGATCCGCTCCTGCAGGCCCCAGGGCGTGCGCTTCGGCGACGGGCGGTGGCCGATCAGCGCGCAGAAGTCCGCGTCCGGATAGGTCTCGCAGAGGCGCCCGAAGCGCAGATCGCCCTGGTCGACGCGCCCCTGCACCGTCCCGTCGGCGGGGGGGCGAAAGAGCCCGAGCGGGGCGAGCGCCGCGAACAGCTCGAAGCCGACGCCGATCCAGCGCTCCCAGGCCGCGAGCGGCTGGCTGGCGGCGGGCACGGGGTACAGCGGCAGGCGGCGGCGGAAGAGCAGCGCGTCGCAGACGCGGTGGCGCTCGAAGCGCCCGTCGGGGAGATCGAGCTGCTCGCGCATCGGTTCGCCGGGCGCGAGGAGGTCGAGCCGGTGGCCGGACGGCGCGTCGACCGCCGCGACGGCCTCGCCGCCGAAGCCGAGGACCGTCCGCGCCACGGCGTCGACGGTCCCCGGGTCGTAGAACGTCGCGATGAGCTCGACACCGCCCTCGCGGTCGCGCCGCTCGTGCAGCGTGCAGAGCTGCTGGTTGCCGGGCGTGGCCGAGACGTCGATGCCGCAGTACCGCACGGGCGGGCGCGCCTCAGGCGGCGAGACGGCCGAGGCGCTCGACGGCTTCCAGCAGCCGGTCGTCGGGTGTCGTGAGCGAGATGCGGAAGAAGCCCTCGCCGTTGGGCCCGTACGCGCCGCCCGGGGAGATGACGACCGCGGCCTCCTCGAGCACGTGCTCGCAGTACGCCGCCGCGCTGTCGAAGCCCGCGGGGACCGGCGCCCAGAGGTAGATCGTCGCCTTCGGCGGCGTGACCTCGACGCCGATGCCGCGCAGCGCGTCGACCATGAGGTCGCGGCGGCGCGTGTAGAGCGCGTTCATCTCCTTCTTGTCGCCGTCGGCGTCGGGGCTCAGGGCGGCGATGCCGGCGAGCTGGACGGCCTCGAAGAGCCCGGAGTCGATGTTCGTCTTCAGCCGCCAGTAGTGCGCGATCGCCTCGGCGTTGCCGACGATCGCCGCGCAGCGCCAGCCGGTCATGTTGTAGCCCTTCGACCATGAGAAGACCTCGACGCCGACGTCCTTGGCGCCGGGCGTCGCGAGAAACGACGGCGCGCGGTAGCCGTCGTAGACCGTCTCGGAGTAGGCGTTGTCGTGGACGGCGAGGACGTCGTTGGCGGCGGCGAACTCGACGACCTCCTCGAAGAACCCGGGGCGCACGATGGCGCCGGTCGGGTTGTTCGGGTAGTTGAAGAACATGAGCTTCGCGCGGGCCGCGTCGGCGGCGGAGATGGCGCCGAGATCGGGCGTGAAGTGGCGCTCGGGCAGCAGCGGCATGAGCACGGGGTCGGCGCTGAGCGCGGCGTCGCCGGGGTCGAGGAACGCGAGGTTGAGGTGGAAGATGCACTCCTTCGCGCCGATGGCGGGCATGATCTCCGTCGCCGGGTCAAGCTCGACGTCGAAGCGGCGCATGTAGAAGTCCGACACCGCCTGGCGGAAGTCCGCGCGGCCGCGGTTTGACGGGTAGCGGTGCGTCTCGGGCTCGGTGATCGCCTCGGCCATCGCCTCGACGATCAGCGCCGGCGTCGGGCGGTCGGGGTCGCCGATGCCGAGCGAGATGACGTCGATGCCGGCCGCGCGCTTGGCGGCGACCTTGCGCTCGAGCTCGGCGAAGAGGTACGGCGGGATGAGATCCAGGCGCTTGCTGGGCTTCACA
>DATJEE010000194.1:0-18616 GCA_035496995.1 Solirubrobacteraceae bacterium
TACTCCGTCGGCTGGACGCAGCACACGACCGGCGTGCAGCTCATCCGCGCCGCCTCGATCCTGCAGCTCCTGCTCGGGAACATCGGCCGGCCCGGCGGCGGCGTCATGGCGCTGCGCGGCCACGCCTCGATCCAGGGCTCGACGGACATCCCGACGCTCTACAACATCCTCCCGGGCTACCTGCCGATGCCGCACGCGGGCGCCGACGCGACGCTCGACGAGTACTGCGAGAAGCACACCCCGCCGGCCGGGTTCTGGGGCCACACGCGCGCCTACACCGTGAGCCTCCTGAAGGCCTGGTGGGGCGAGCACGCGACGGCCGCCAACGACTTCTGCTTCGACCGCATCCCGCGCATCGACGACGACCACTCGACCTACCCGACGGTCATGGGCATGCGCGAGGGCGACGTCGAGGGCTACTTCGTCATGGGCGAGAACCCGACCGTCGGCTCGGCCAACGGCAAGGTCCAGCGCCTCGGGATGGCGAACCTCAAGTGGCTCGTCGTGCGCGACCTGCAGCTCATCGAGTCGGCGACGTTCTGGCGCGACGGCCCCGAGATCGAGACCGGCGAGCTGCACACCGGCGACATCGGGACCGAGGTGTTCTTCCTGCCGGCGGCGACGCACGTCGAGAAGGAGGGCAGCTTCACGAACACCCAGCGGCTGCTGCAGTGGCGCCACAAGGCCGTCGAGCCGCCGCAGGATTGCCGCTCGGAGCTGCACTTCATGTTCCACCTCGGCCGGCGCATCCGCGAGCGGCTCGCCGGCTCGACCGAGGAGCGCGACCGGGCGATCCTCGAGCTGACGTGGGACTACCCGACGTCGGGCCCGCAGGAGGACCCGTCCGCCGAGGCCGTGCTGAAGGAGATCTCGGGCTTCACGGTCGCCGACGGCAGGGCGGTCGACGGCTATATGGAGCTCGAGCCCGACGGCTCGACGGCCTGCGGCTGCTGGATCTACTCCGGCTGCTACGCGGGCGACGTCAACCAGCCGGCCCGCCGGCGGCCGGGTCGCGAGCAGTCGTGGGTCGCGCCGGAGTGGGGCTGGGCCTGGCCGGCGAATCGCCGCGTGCTCTACAACCGCGCCTCCGCCGACCCCGCCGGCAGGCCCTGGAGCGAGCGCAAGAAGCTCGTCTGGTGGGACGCCGGCCAGCGGCGCTGGACCGGCGCCGACGTGCCGGACTTCAAGGCCACGATGGCGCCCGACCACGTGCCGGCGGAGGGCGCGACGGCCGAGGACGCGCTGCGCGGCGACGACCCGTTCGTCATGCAGGCCGACGGCAAGGGCTGGCTCTACGCGCCCAGCGGGCTCGTCGACGGGCCGCTGCCGGCGCACTACGAGGCGCACGAGTCGCCGGTCCGCAACCCCGTCTACGGCGCCCAGGCCAACCCCACGCGCCAGCTGCTCGAGCGCGACGACAACCGCTACAACCCGACGGCCGGCGAGCCGGGCGCGGGCGTCTTCCCGTTCGAGGTCATGACGTACCGGCTCGCCGAGCACCACACGGCCGGCGGGATGTCGCGCTTCCTCCCGCACCTCGCCGGGCTCGCGCCGGAGTTCTTCGCCGAGGTCTCGCCGCAGCTCGCGGCGCTGCGCGGCCTGGAGCACGGCGGCTGGGCGACGATCGTCACGATGCGCACGGCGATCGAGGCCCGCGTCCTCGTCACCGACCGCATGCCGGTCCGGACGATCGACGGCAACGTCGTGCACACCGTCGGCCTGCCCTACCACTGGGGCCCGAACGGCATCGCGACCGGCGATGCCGCCAACGACCTCATGCCGATCGTCCTGGACCGCAACACGCACATCTCGGAGTTCAAGGCCGCGACCTGCGACATCGTGCCCGGCCGCCGGCCGCGCGGCCCGTCGCTGCTGGACTACGTCGCGGCGTACCGGCGGCGCGCCGACGCGGGGGAGGGCGGCACATGACCGAGTTCGAGCTGCAGACGACGAGCTACGGCGCCGCCGCGCGCCCGCGCGTCGGCTTCTTCACCGACACGTCGCTGTGCATCGGCTGCAAGGCCTGCGAGATCGCCTGCAAGGAGTACAACGGCGTCCCCGACGACGGCCAGGACTTCACCGCGATGTCGCTCGACAACACGAAGACGCTCGACGCGAACACCTGGCGCCACGTCGCGTTCGTCGAGCAGCGCGTGAAGCTCGACGACCTCGTCGTCGAGGCGTCGCTGCCCGCCGAGGTCGGCGTGCACGACGATCCCGTCGAGGGCCTGCGCTGGCTCATGGCCTCCGACGTCTGCAAGCACTGCACGCACGCCGCGTGCCTCGAGGTCTGCCCGACCGGCGCGCTCTTCCGGACGGAGTTCGGGACCGTCGTCGTCCAGGAGGACGTCTGCAACGGCTGCGGCTACTGCGTGCCCGCCTGCCCGTTCGGCGTGCTCGACCAGCGCAAGGGCGACGGCCGCGTCTGGAAGTGCACGCTCTGCTACGACAGGTTGAAGGGCGACCAGGAGCCGGCCTGCGCGAAGGCCTGCCCGACGAACTCGATCCAGTTCGGCGAGCTCGACGACCTGCGCGCGCACGCGGCGCGGCGCGTCGCGGAGCTGCACGAGCGCGGCGAGTCGTCTGCGCAGCTGTACCTCGCCGACGAGGACAACGGCATCGGCGGGGCGGGCGCCTTCTTCCTCCTGCTCGACGATCCCGAGGTCTACGGCCTGCCGCCGGACCCCGTCGACACGAGCCGCGACCTCGGCCAGGCCTGGCGCGCCGCGGGCGCCGCCGCGGCCGCGATGCTCGGCGTGGTCGCGGGCGCCGTCGCCTGGGGGTCGCGGCGATGAGCCCGCGGCGCGGCGGCGGGCGCGGGCCCGAGATGGTCCCGCCGGCGCAGCCGCGCAGCTACTACGGCCTGCCGGTCATCGCGACGCCGGTCTGGAAGCCCGAGGTCCCGTGGTACTTCTTCGCCGGCGGGATGGCGGGGGCGGCGGCGCCGCTGGCGGCGGCGGCGCGGGCGGCGGGCAACGTCCCGCTGGCGCGGCGGGCATCGGCGATCGCGCTCGCCGGCACGGTCGTGTCGCCGGTCCTGCTGATCGCCGACCTCGGCCGGCCCGAGCGCTTCCACCACATGCTGCGCGTCTTCAAGCCGTCGTCGCCGATGAACGTCGGCTCGTGGGTGCTCAGCGCGTTCGGGGCGACGAGCAGCCTGTCGGCCGGCTGGCAGCTCTTCGGGCTCGTCCCGCGCGCGGTGGGCGCGCCCGCGGCGGCGGGCGCCGGGGTGCTCGGCCCCGTGCTCTCGACGTACACGGCCGTCCTGATCGCGAACACCGCCGTGCCCGTGTGGCACGAGGCCCGCCGCGAGCTGCCGTTCGTCTTCGCGGGCTCGTCGCTGGCCTCGGCGGGCGGCGCCTGCGTCGCGCTCACGCCGCCGGCGCACGCCGCGCCCGCGCGGGTGATGGCGGTCGCCGGCGCGCTCACCGAGCTTGCCGCCGACCTGCGGATGGAGCGCCGGCTGGACCCGGTGCTGCGGCGCTCCTACGCGTCGGGCGCGCCGCGGGCGCTGCACCTTGCCGCGCGCGCCTGCGCCGTGGGCGGGGCGGGGCTCGTCGCGGGGCTCGGCGGGCGCTCGCGCGCGGCGGCCGTGGGCGGCGGGGCGGCGCTCGTCGCCGCGGCGGCGCTGCAGCGCTGGGCGATCTTCCGGGCGGGCATCGCCTCGGCGCGCGATCCCGAGCAGACCGTCGCGCCGCAGCGGGCCCGCACTGCTGGGACCAATGGCCAATTGACGAACCACCCCTCCGGGTAGGAGGCTGTTCAGGTTTGCATCACGTTCGATCGAAAGGCTCCACATGACGCGCAGTCCGCGCTGGATCCTGCTCGCCGTCCTCGCCGCCGTGCTGTCGGTGACGGTCGGCGTCGTCGCGAGCTCCGGCAAATCAGGCAAGAGCGGTGGCGACTCGGCGACCAGCACCACCGCTACCACGACCACGAGCGGCAAGGGCCACGGCGGCGGCAACAAGGGCAGCGTCTTCACGATCCCGGGCGACACGGTCTTCCCCGAGGGCATCGCCCGCTCCGGCAAGACCTTCTTCGTCTCCTCGACGACCGACGGGACGATCTTCAAGGGCAACACCCGCAGCAAGGACCCGCTCGTGCCGTTCGCGGCCGGCGGCGCCGACGGGCGGACGACCGCGACCGGTATGACGGTCAACGGCGGGCGCCTCTTCGTCTCGGGCGCCGGGACGGGCAAGGCCTTCGTACTCGACGCGACGACCGGCGCGACGCTCAAGGTGCTCGACACCAACCCCGGCACGACGCCGTCGTTCATCAACGACGTGACGGTCGGCGGCGGCTTCGCGTACTTCACCGACTCGCTGCGGCCGATCATCTTCCGCGCCGCGACGAGCGGGCCGACCGTCGGCGACATGGAGCCCTGGCTCGACCTCACCGGCACGCCGTTCGTCTTCCAGGACGGCTTCAACGCCAACGGCATCGTGAACTACGACAACGGCCGCCGGCTGATCGTCGTCCAGTCCAACACCGGCAAGCTGTTCCGGATCAACACGGCGACGAAGGCCGTGACGCAGGTCGATCTCGGCGGCGCGACGGTCGTCAACGGCGACGGCCTCGTCGCCCACGGCAGCCGTCTCTACGTCGTGCAGAACGCCGACAACCAGATCACGACGGTGAAGCTGCGCAACGGCAAGCGCGCGGGCCGGATCGGCAAGGTCCTCAAGAGCGACCTGTTCGCGTTCCCGACGACGGCGGTGCGCGACGGCAGCCGCCTGCTCGTCGTCAACTCGCAGTTCGACAAGCGCGGGCCCGGGCTGACCCCGGTGCTGCCGTTCACGGTGGCGCGGGTCAAGAAGCCGTAGGCATGAGACGAGCCCCGTCGCGCGCGATGGATCGCGTGCGACGGGCGGTTCGTGGTCGCGTTTCGCGTGATGGCGGCGACCCGGCTCGCGATCCGAGTCCGGGTCGCTTCCTGCATTCGATAACGGCGTGAGTTCGTCTGCCGTGGCGCTCGCACGGGGGGTGCGCCGGATCGTGCACGCCTGGCGAGCGTAACCCGGCGCACCCCCCCGGACGAGCGCCGCTCTCGCCCGAACCCATGTCCTTATCGATGCCGTAGATGCCGCGACCCCATGCCGGCGCAGCGAGGACGCAGCTACGCGTCGCGGGCGCGGCGCGGGATCTCGCCCGGGCGCAGCGGCGGCTGGTCGTCCTCGCCGTCGTGCGCCGGATCGTCGAACGTCAGCTGCTCGGCGTCGGCGCGCGTGACCGCGCGGTCGCGCGGGCGGCCGGGCGCCGTCGCGACGACGTCCGTGTGGGCCTCCGAGAGCGGCACGACGGCCGTACTGGCCGTGGCGGGCGACGCTGGTGCGGGGGGCTCCGGCGCGGGCGCGGGCGGTCGCTCGCGATGGCGGATCTTCGGCTCGGGGCGCCCGGCGGAGCGGATGCGCTGCCCGGCGACGGCGAGCGCGCCGGCGGCGACGAAGGCGACGAAGAAGCCCCACTGGATGCCGACCGTGCCGCCGTCGCCGCTGATGTCGGGACGGTCGAAGACGCGGTAGAAGATCAGCAGCGTCGCCCAGATGCCGGCGGCGAAGATCACGGTGCCGTCGCCGCCGGGCAGGTGGAACGGGCGCTCGTCGGCGCGCGCGAGCAGCAGCACGATGACTCCGGCGGAGACGAGGAAGATCGCCGCCTCGACGAACGAGACCGCGCCGAACGCGCTGATCGAGTCGTTCGTGAAGCTCCGGCTGCCGGGGATGACGACCGACTTCTCATACCACGGCAGGAACATCGCGAACAGCAGGGCGATCGCGGCGCCGGCCGCGAAGCGCTGGTCGCGATCGAGCGCGCGATACGCCTTGGGCAGGCGCGAGAGGGCGTTCACGCGACGACGCCGGCAGCCGCGTGCATGCGGTCCATGAGCAGCGCGGCGTCGGCTTCGGAGACGGTGCGCAGCTGCCCCTGGAACGCGAGCTTCCAGTGCTCGGCGGGCCACTTGCGGATGTGCTCGAGGTCGTCCTTGACCGACGCGGCGGGCAGCCAGGAGGCCTCGTCGAGCACGAGCTCGGGCGCAGTTGCGAAGCGCCACGGATAGGCGTCCGGGTTGCCGGGCTTGCCGGGCCAGATCGGCGTGCGGTCCTCGTAGAGCTCGCCGGTGACGCGGATCGCCGCGGCGAAGCGCATGACCTTCGTGAGGTAGAGCACGATCCGGTCGCCCGGCTCCATCATCTGCGCCTGGTTGCGCCGGCGCTCCTTGCAGCCGATGACGGCGTAGCCGAGCGCCGCCGTCGCCGCATGGTTCTCGGGCGAGCCGGTGAGGATCCACGTGCGGGCGCCGTCAGCGGCCATCGGGTCCGATTGTACGCGCGGGGTCGGTGGGCTTCGCCGCGCAACCTCCGCCCGGGACCCGCGTTGACCGGACAGATGACCCGGCGCCGCGCCACGACCCTGCTCGCGCTCGTCCTCGCCGGGGCCTGCGCCGCCGCGACCGCGACCGCCTCCTACAAGGGCCGCGCCTGCACCCCGCCGAGCGGCCATCGCATCGCCGACTGCCGCACGGGCGTCCACGGCACGCCGGACCTCAGCCGCGCGGCCTGGCGCGCGCTGCGCGGCGGCGCAGAGATCACCTTCAGCGAGCAGATCGACGGCCTCGCGGGCAACCCTGCGGCCGCCGGGGCGCCCCAGTGGCCGCTCGTCGACTCGCTCGGGCAGCCGCTCGGCCGCCTCGTCTCCGCCGGGCCGCGGCGCTTCACCATCCTCGGCAGCGACGGCGTGTCCTACCGCGTCACCTCCGTCCGCGTCCGCGGGCGCGGCTGCGCGGCGAGCACCGCGCAGCAGCAGCGCTTCACCCTCGTGCAGGTCATCGCCAGGGCCCCGTCCGGCGGGACGCAGGCGTTCCTCGACACGCGGGCGCTCGACCGCTCCTCGCCCGCGGGCCGCCGGGCGCTCGCCCGCTTCGCCGCCCAGCGCGGCACCGGCTGCGGCCCGCGCGGGCCCGAGCGCGGGCGGGTGCTCCCGCTGCGCAACCCCGCCGTCGGCGCCGGCGCCCATGCGCGGCTGTCCGACGGCGCCGTCAACTCCGTCACGGAGTACGACGCCAAGCCCGCCTTCGCGAATGTCGTGTACTTCAACACCAACACGACGCAGGTGTCCGTCGGCGGGATCGCGCGCGGCATGGTCCGCGTCGGCACGCTCGTCGCGAAGGTCGACTCGTTCGCGACCTGCGACCCCAACAGCGACGGGACGCTCACGTGGCGCTACCTGTCGATCCACACCGGCAACCCGGCCCGCTCGCGGATCTACGGGTGGGTCCCGGCGAACTGTACGGCCGCGCGGCGCTGACCCGGCCTCAGCGCTTCGCCGTGCGCGCCGGCAGCACGCGCAGCTTCCCGCCGGCGGCGCCGGCGTTCCCCGCGAGGTCGGTCGCCGCGAGCCGCACGCTGAAGACGCCGCCCCCGCGCGGCGCGTGGCGCCACAGCAGCGACCGCCGGCCGCCGCCGACCCGCGCGCTGAGCACCGCGACGGTGCGCCCGGCACGGCGCAGGCTGATCGTCACGAACCCGGGCTTGTCGACGGTGAACCTGACGGCGGCCGGCCTGCCCGCCCGCACCTTCGAGGACACGAGCGCGAGCTTCGGCGGCTGCGCGAGGTACGCCGTCCAGCGCTGCGCCGCGGCGCAGTAGGGCGCCGGGTCGGCGACCGGCGCGACGGGGGCCGGCGGCGGGACCGGCAGCGGCACCGCGCCGCCGGTCTGTGCCGCCGCCGCGACCGGCGCCGGCGTCAGCTCGTCGGTCAGGCGCGTGCAGAGGTTGCGCAGGAAGTCGCGCGCGAGCGTGTGGTAGCTCAGGTCGGCCTCGCGGTGCAGCGAGTAGCGCGACCAGGCGCCCGTGTCGTAGGACGGCAGCTCGGTGCGCAGCTGGGCGTCGCCGGCGGCGAACAGCGCGCGTCCCTCGGCGTCGTTGGCGAGCAGTGCGAAGTCGTTGAGCCCGTTGAGCGCCTGCGTGAAGGCGTTGAGCACGCGCAACCCCGGCGCGAAGGAGTAGATGAGGTAGTGCGCCCCGGCCGGTGTCGCGACGCGGACGCCGCTCGGCGGAGCCTCGCGGAAGATGCCGAGCGCGGAGCGCGCCGCCTGGAAGAAGGCCGGCTCGTTGAGCCGCACGGCGGCGCGCGAGTACGCCTGCAGCGCCGTCCCCTGCGCGAGGCCGCTGACCCACGGCGGCC
Source organism: Solirubrobacteraceae bacterium (assembly GCA_035496995.1). Taxonomy (GTDB): domain Bacteria; phylum Actinomycetota; class Thermoleophilia; order Solirubrobacterales; family Solirubrobacteraceae; genus CADCVQ01. The sequence continues at coordinate 8,185 of DATJEE010000194.1, forward strand.
GGCCGCCGTCGAAGTCGAAGAGGTACTCCCAGGCGATCCCGCCGGCGCGCTGGGCCGCGAGCCCGAGCGCCTCGCCGAGCAGCTCGCGCAGCTGCGCGTCGTACGTGCCGCCCTGCCAGAGGCCGTTGGCCTTGCCGAACGTCCCGAGCCACTGGATCTGCAGGCCCTCGCCGGTGTAGTACTGCCACACGAGGCGGCTGCCCTGGAAGCTCACGCGCTGGCCGTAGCGCAGCAGCGACCCCGTCGTCCACCACTGGCGGTTGCGGGCGACGGTCTCGAAGACCGCCGGCAGCCGCGACGCGATGAACGCGCCCCCGGCGGCGATCGCGTCGGTGTTGCGCAGGACGGCGCCGAGCGCGGCCCGGCGCGCGCCGCTGAGCTTGCCGCACGTCGTGACGGCGTCGTCGTAGATCGCGCGGTAGCGGTCGTACGTCGGCTGGTCGATCTCCCCGGCAGCGAGCATCCGCGCGAGCTCGCCGCGGACGGTGCGCTTGGGCTCGGCGTCGGTCGCCGGCGCGGCGCGCAACGCGATCGCCGCCCGCGGCGCACGCGCGGCGAGGCCCGGCTCGCCCGCGTCGGGCGGCAGGAAGCGGTCCTCGCGCACGAACGTGCCGCCGTCCTGGCGGAGCGTCAGCACCGGCGAGGCCGAGGCGGTGGAGGCGAGCGCGAGCGCGAGCAGCAGCGCCAGCGCGATCCCCGCGACTGAGGTCCGAACCACCACCACGATGCTAGGTTGAACCCCGCTTCACCCCTGCAGTTGCCGTTGCAGCGCGTCACCTTGACCCGCCAGAACCTCCTCGCTCTCGGCTGTGCAGTGCTGTGCACGGCGCTGCTGGCCGCCTGCGGCGGCTCCTCCGGCAACCCCGCGCCCAAGGTCGGCGCGGCCCAGGCGACGCTCGACCGGGCGCTCGGGGCGAAGGCGACGTCGATCGAGCGCGCGCGCATCAGCGCCGACGTGCGCCTGGACCCCCAGGGGCTGCTGAAGGTCGGCGGCCCGCTCGTCCTGCACGTCAAGGGCCCGTTCGCCGCGCCGCGGGGCCGCACGCCCGCGCGCTTCGACCTGGCGTTCGTCACGACGCTCGGCGGCGACGACTTCAAGGGCAGCGCGATCTCGACGGGCAGACGGAGCTATCTGCAGCTCGACGACCGCGTCTACGCCCTCGACGCCGGGCGGCGGCGCGCGCGCGCCGCGCCGAAGTCGCACCCCGGCCTGAAGTCGCTCGGCATCGACCCGCTGCACTGGGTCAAGAACGTCAAGGATGAGGGCCGCGACGACGTCGGCGGCGTCGCCACGACGCACCTCGCCGGCGACGTCGACAGCGCGGCGCTGCTCGCCGACCTCGCCGCACTGCTCGACAAGGCCGGCGGAACGGCGAGCTTCCTCACGCCGAGGCTGCTCGCGCAGATCGGCGACGCCGTGAAGTCCGCGAAGGTCGACATCTGGACCGGGGCCGGCGACGACATCGTGCGCCGGGTCGCCGTCGACCTGCGGTTCGCCTTCAAGCCCGCGCAGTCGCCGATCGTCGGGCTCGACGGCGGCCGGCTGCGGCTCGGCGTGACGCTCGCCGACGTCAACGGCGCGCGCGTGCGGGTCGCGACCCCGGCCGGCGCGCAGCCGCTGACGGACCTCACCGGCCCGGGCGGCCTCAGGGCGCTGCTCGCCGGTCTCGGCACCGGCCTGACGGGCGGCATCGCCGGCGGCGCGATCGAGCTCGTCAGCTGCGTCACGGGGGCAGCCGGCTCGTCGGTCGAGCTCGTCCGCTGCATCGCGCACCTCTCGCCGTAGCCGCGGACGCGCGTTGCCGCGTACGCTATGTGGCACATGCGCGAGCCCTCTCACACCGCGATCGGCACCTGGAGCGGGGGTCGCTACCTGCACTTCGGCGAGGCGATCGACGAGGCGCGCCTCGAGGCGCTGCTGCGGCCCGGCGACGGCCTCGACACGCTGCTGACCGCCGACGCCTACGGCGCCGGCGAGGCCGACACGCTGCTCGGAAGGGCTACACGGGGTGTCCTCCGGTCGGACTACAGCATAATCGGCGCCATCGGACACGATTTCTACGAGGGCGAGCGCGACGGCGCGAAGGGCTTTCCCCGCTTCACCGACCCGCGCCTGCGGGGCCCGGACGGCTACGCCGACTACGTGCGGATGGCGACCGAGCGCAGCCTCGAGCGCCTGGGCGTCGACAGCTTCGACGTCCTGCTGCTCCACAATCCCGACCGCACGGGCTACACGAGCGAGGTCGTCTGGGACGCGCTGCGCGCCGTCCGCGACGAGGGCCTGACGGCGAAGCTCGGCGTCGCGCCCGGGCCCGCCAACGGCTTCACGCTCGACGTCATCGACTGCTTCGAGCGCTTCGGCGAGCTCATCGACTGGGGGATGGTCATCCTCAACCCGCTCGAGCCGTGGCCCGGCGAGCTGTGCCTCGCCGCGGCGCAGAAGCACGACGTCAGGCTCATCACGCGCGTCGTCGACTACGGCGGCCTCTTCTGGGACGACGTGCGCCCCGGTCACGCCTTCCCGCCGCGCGATCACCGCACGTTCCGCCCGCAGGGCTGGGTCGAGGCCGGCAACGAGAAGCTCGCCGGGCTGCGGGCCATCGCCGCACGCCACGACCTGACGCTCATGCAGCTCGCCGTCCAGTACTGCCTCGCCCAGCCCGCCGTCGCCTGCACCGTGCCGACGCTCATCCAGGAGGCCGGCGACGGCGCGCGCCCGATCGAGGACAAGCGCGCCGAGCTCGTCGCCACGCCCGCGGATGTCGTCCTCGACGCCGCGGAGCTCGCGCAGATCCGCGCGATCGGCGACAACACCGGCAGCATGCTGCTCAAGGGCGGCGCCCCGGAATACCGTGGCGAGCCGCGGCCGGATCGCTGGGAGCTCGACGCCGAGCTGGATGCCGTCGCCCAGCGCTGGGGCATCGAGCCCGACCGCGATCTGCGCCAGTTCACGGCCGCTCGTGGCTGATCTTCGCCGGTTTTTGCTCTCCGGCTCCGGCTGGCCGTACCTGCTCGTCCCGTTCATCCCGGTCGCGATCGCGCTCGAGCTCGCGCACGCGGCGGCGGCGCTCGTGTTCCTCGCCGCGGCGGCGGGCGTCATCCCGACCGCCGCGCTCATGGGCCGCGCGACGGAGGAGCTCAGCCATCGCGCGGGCCCGGGCATCGGCGGCCTGCTGAACGTCACGTTCGGCAACGCCCCGGAGCTGATCATCGCCTTCTTCGCGCTGAACGCCGGCCTGCAGGAGGTCGTCAAGGCGTCGATCATCGGCTCGATCCTCGGCAACATCCTGCTCGTCATGGGCGCCGCGATGCTCGTCGGCGGGCTGAAGTTCCCGACGCAGAAGTTCAGCGCGACGGCGGCGAGCGTCCAGTCCTCGATGCTCCTGCTGGCGGTCGTCGCGCTGATCATGCCGACCGTCTACCAGCTCGTCGCCGGCGGCGGCCTGCCGAAGGTCGGGGCCGACATCAAGGACTTCGGCCCCGATCTCGAGCACATGTCGCTCATCGTCGCCGGCATCCTCATCGTCTCCTACGTCGCCGGCCTGTTCTTCTCGCTGCGCTCGCACAAGGACCTCTTCAACCCCACGGGCGAGGACGAGGAGCACATGGACGGCGAGCCCTGGACCGTGAAGAAGGCGATCCTCATGCTGGCCGGCGCGGGCGTCGCGGTCGGCGTCATGTCGGAGATCCTCGTCGGCTCGATCGGGGAGGCCTCGGAGGCGATCGGGCTGAGCCAGTTCTTCGTCGGGCTGATCGTCGTCGCGATCGTCGGCAATGCCGCCGAGCACTGGGTCGCGATCTACTTCGCCGCGCGCAACAAGATGGACCTGTCGGTGAACATCGCGATCGGCTCGAGCGCGCAGATCGCGCTGTTCGCCGCGCCGGTGCTCGTGTTCGTCTCGTTCTTCGTGGGCCCCAACCCGATGGCGCTCGTCTTCAACGGCTTCGAGCTCGGCGCGGTGGCGCTCGCCATCCTCATCGCGATCCACGTCACGAACGACGGCGAGTCGACGTGGTACGAGGGCTTCCAGCTCCTCGCGACGTACGCCGTGCTCGGCGTCGTCTTCTTCTACGCGTAGTGGGCTAGCGGTGGAGCTCGCGGAATTCGGAGGACTCGTCGTCGTCCTCGTCGTGCTGCTCGTCATCGATGTGCGGTTCTTCGCGCCCGGCCGCGAGGCGACGTTCCGCGAGAGCGTCGCCTGGTCGCTCGGCTGGCTCGCGCTCGGCCTCGCCGTGACGTTCGCCGTCTTCGCGATCAACGGCAGCGAGCCGGCCGTCAACTACATGACGGTCTACCTCATCGAGCGCTCGCTCTCGCTCGACAACCTCTTCGTCTTCATCCTGCTGTTCGCGTACTTCGGCGTGCCCCAGGAGCACCGCGCGCGGCTGCTGTTCTGGGGCATCATCGCCGCCCTCGTCCTGCGCGGCCTCGCGATCCTCGGCGGCACGACGCTCATCGAGCAGTTCCACTTCGTGCTCTACGTCCTCGGGGTGCTGCTGCTCGTCCTCGCGTGGCGCATCTACCGCGGCGTCGGCGACGACGTCGATCCCGATCGCAACGTCGTCGTGCGCGGCGTGCGCCGGATCTTCCCCGTCACCGATGGCTTCCGCGGCGGCCACTGGTTCGCCCGCGAGAACGGGACGCGCCACGCTACGCCGGCGTTCCTCTGCCTCGTCGCGATCGGCACCGCCGACATCGCGTTCGCCGTCGATTCGATCCCCGCGGCGTTCGCGATCACGACCGACCCGCTGATCATCTGGATGGCGAACGTCTTCGCGCTCGTCGGCCTGCGCGCGCTGTTCGTCCTCGTCGAGGGGCTCATCCGGCGCTTCCGCTACCTCGACCAGACGATCGCCTTCGTCCTCGCGATCATCGCCGTCAAGCTCCTCGTCGAGCACTGGGTGAAGATCGGCCCGGTCGCGAGCCTCGCGCTCGTGGCCGTCGCGTTCGCCGTCGGCATCGCGGCCTCGCTGCGCGGCGATCGCCGCGACCCCGAGGGCGCCGAGGAGCGGCGCGCGGGCAACGGCACCCCGGCCCCCGCGGGCCCCTCCGAACCGTAGCTCGGGACGCTCGCGGGCCGCTACTCTCGGGCCGGATGGCCCCCCGCCGCCAACCGCCCGAGCCGACCCCGAAGCCCAAGCCCAAGCCCAGGCAGCGCCGGCCGGCGCCGCCCCCGCCGCCGCCCGGGATGCGCGACAGACTCGCCGGCGCGGTGCGCGACCTCGCGCGATCGGCGAAGGGTCTCACCGGGCTGTTCGTCGGCATCGCGATCGTCGGCGGGGCGATCTGGCTCGGTGCCCGGCAGGGGCACGAGCAGGGCAACGCCGGCTTCGACAACCCGGCCAGCGCGCAGGCGCCCTCGCAGGCGCCGCCCTTCACCTCCGATCAGCAGGAGGCCAAGAACCTCAGCGACAAGGACGCCTTCGCCCACGTCTGCGGCACGTGCCACACGCTGCGCGCGGCCGGCGTCAAGGCCGACATCGGCCCCGACCTCGACCACCCGGCGCGCAAGCTGACGTTCACCCGCGTCCGCGACCAGATCCGCACCGGCTCGATCGACGGCTCGATGCCGTCGAACCTCCTCGTCGGCAAGGACGCCGATCGCGTCGCGCGCTACGTCGCGCGCGTCGCCCGCTGATCAGGTCCGCAGCGCCGCCTCGACGGCCTTGCGGAACGTGTTGACGCCGAACGAGCCCTCGATGCGCGCGGCGATCGTCCCGTCCCTGCGGATCGCGAAGAGCCACGGCTCGGTCTCGAGGTGCAGTTGCAGGAGCGGGTCGCGCAGGCCCTTGGAGACCGTGTTGTCCTTGTAGACCTCCTGGTGGATGAAGGCCACCTTGTCGCCGAACTCGGCCTTCATCTGCAGCTCGATGTCGACGACCGGCCCGCAGACACGCGACTGGCACAGCTGCGGTGTCGCGATGAGCAGGGCCACCGGCTTCTTGCCGAGGACGTCCTTGAGGTGCTGCTGGTGCAGCTCGGGTGCCGGCGGGATGCGCGTGTCGACCGCCGCCTCGTTGCCGCCGGCGTCGGCGACCGTCTCGGTGTCGATCGGCGGCATCTTCTGGCCGACCCGCGGCAGCCGGCTGTCCTTCACGGTCACCGGCGCCAGGCCGCCCGCGATGCCCTGCGGCGTCTTCGTCATGACGAGCACGACCTGCTTGCCGGCCTTGGGGAACGTCACGTTCGCGGAGTAGATCGCGGCGATCGGCGAGCTCTCGCTGGCTGCCGTCTGGCTGCGGAAGGCGGGCTTCGTGACGAGCGTGTCGGCCGGGGCGACGAACGGGCCCCGCGCCGGGCTGTTCTGCGTGCGGGCGACGTAGACCGCGGTGCGCCCGTAGAGGAAGTTGTTCTGCTGGTCGATGACGCCGAACGCGAGGCGGTTGGCGCCCGGCTCGATGACCGAGCTCGCGAAGCCGAGCTGCGCCTGCGATTTCGCGGTCGCGGCGATCTGGCTCAGCGTGTGGCCGGCGGCGGGCTCGAAGTCCGCCTTCGTCACCTTGGCGGCATCGGCGAGCAGCGCCGGGAAGCGGCTGTGCGAGACGCCGGGCGGCGGCTTGGCGTTGCCGGTCGTGCCGCTGTCGCCGCCGCAGCCCGCGAGCAGCAGCGTGCCGAGTCCGGCGCCGAGCAGCGCGCCGTGGCGCAGGCGCCGGGAGAGGTCGCTCCGAGACATGGCGCGAACCTACTGGACCGGCGGCGCGACCAGCCCCATATCCTGCCGCGCGTGGCGCGCGAGCTTCCCGTCCCGCAGTCCGAGTCCCAGGCCCTGAACCTCACGGGGACGGTCCTTGCGCTCTCGGGACTCAGCCTCTCGGCGGGAACGATCCACCTCGTCGCGATCGTGCAGCACCTCGACTCCACGTGGACGCTGCCGCTGTTCTTCGCGCTCCTGGGAGCGGGCCAGTTCTACGTCGCCTGGGCCGCCTATCGCCGGCCGGCCGACCACGAGCTGCTCGTCGTCGCCGCCGTGACGAGCGCCGTCGTCGCGCTGCTGTGGCTGGCCTCGCGCACGGTCGGCCTGCCATTCGGCCCCGAGAAGGGGGTCTCGTCGATCGGCGTGTCCGACACGATCGCCTCGATCGAGGAGGTCGTCTTCGCGGTGATCGCGGTCGGGGTCGTCCGCGACCCGGACCGCAGCGAACGCCGGCTGGCCTGGCTCGCCAGCCCGATGGGCCTGCGCGTCACGTTGATGTGCGTGTCGTCGACGCTCTTCATCGCCGCCCTCGGCGGCCACAAGCACTAGTGATCCACTAGTAGTCGTCGCGCCTCTCGCTTCCGGGTCGGCTGAAGGCTCGTGCGGGGTGCCGGCAGGTCTTGCTGGGCGCCGGCGCTTACAGCATCGGTGAGGGAGCGGGGGTGCGCCGGATCTATCGGGCGTCGACCGAGGTTTTCGGCGCACCCCCGGGCCCGCCGGTCAGCCGCCCGCGCCCGAACGGATCGCCCGCGCGCCGCGGCAAACACCTGACGACCAGGCCCGCGTGCGGGCAGGCGAGCCCGCGTGCCGACGAGATTGGCGAGTCCTTCGGGGCCGCCGAGTAAGTCGCCAATCGTCAACACGCCAGAGCGTTCCTCTCGTCCAGGATGTTGGCGCGTACGCGGTGTGTTGGTGGCGCAGTACTGATCCGGCGGGCGGGGCCGCACGAATAGCCGTGCAGCAAGTCCACCCGACCCAGAGGATCACACACACATGCACCGCTCCCGCCTGAAGATCGGTCTCGCCGCAACCGGTACCGCGCTCGCCCTCGCCACCACGGCCGCGGCCGCTGGTGCCCCGACGATCACGTCGCTGACGACGAAGCAGAGCGGCAACAAGGTCACCGTCACGATCAAGACGAAGAGCTTCACGATCGACACGAAGGACGTCGGCAAGGCGCCGAAGGCCGGCAAGGGCCACGAGCACTTCGCGATGGACAAGGGCAAGTACGACCACCCGAAGTACTCGGGCGCCAACGGCACGCTCGCCCGCCAGCTCGGTGTCGAGGGCAAGTACTCGCCGTCGGTCACGAACGTCGTGACGTACAAGGGCCTGCCGAAGGGCAAGCACAGCGTCACGGTCTTCCTGGTTCGCAACAACCACGCGAACTACCCGAACTCCGGCGCGAAGAAGACGGTCACCTTCACTGTCAAGTAGCCCATTTCGGTGACGGTCACGGCCCGGGGGCGTCCGCGTCCCCGGGCCGTGCACGTTCTGAGGAGGACACCCATGCGCATCCGCACACGCATCACCGCAGCCACAGCCATCGCCGCGCTGGCCGCCATCGCGCTCGCCTCCGGCCTTCCCGAGGGCGCGAGCACGCCCGCCGCCCGCGCCGCGACGACGACGAAGGTCACGTTCGGCGAGTACTTCTACAAGCCGAAGAAGGTCACGATCTCCGTCGGCGACTCCGTCCGCTTCGTCAACGTCGGCAAGATCGAGCACACCGTCGCCGACAGCTCGAAGTCCGGGACGATCCGCAGCAGGATCATCCGCCCGCGGCCCCTGAAGCACGGCGCCGCGCAGACCGTCCGCTTCCGCAAGCGCGGCACGGTCTACTACCTCTGCACCTTCCACCCGGGCCTCATGCGCGGCATCGTCGTCGTGCGCTGAGCCCATGCCGCGCCCACGCGCATCGCGCCGCCGCCTCGCCGGCATCGTCGCCGCCGTGCTCGTCGCCGCCGGCGCGTCCGCCCCGGCGGCGTGGGCCGACGGCGACCCGGCCAGCGACGTCCTCGCCGCCCAGGACGTCTACTACCCCTACCAGCCGCGCGTGTCGCCGCTCGTGCGCGACGAGCTCGAGGCGCTCCTGGAGCGGGTACGCGGCGACGGGCTGAAGGTGAAGGTCGCCCTCATCGCCAGCGCGGCGGACCTCGGCACGCAGACCAGACGCTTCGGCAAGCCGCGCAGCTATTCCGAGCTGCTGGGCGTCGAGCTCGAGGTCGCGGCCGTCCACGACTACGTCCTCGTCGCGATGCCCGCCGGCCTGGCGACGTACCGCTACGACGAGGCCGGCCTGCCCGTCCTGCGCGGCGCGATCGGCGCGATCCGCGGCGCCGGCGTCGCGGACACCGACGCCCTCGCGCGCACCGCGGCACGCGGGCTCATCGCGATGGCGGCGGCCACCGGGCACCGCCCGCCCGCCGAGCTCACGGCGCCGTTCGAGCCCCATGCGGCGCAGGCGAGCTCCGGCGCCGGGCGCGTGCTGCGCATCGCGCTGCCGCTCCTGGCCTGGCTCGCCGCGCTCGTCGTCGCGTTCCGGCTGCGCGCCGCGCGCGCTAGCGCCCTCGCGGGAAGCGGTAGCGCGCGTGCGGCCTCACCGCTGCCCCGACCTGGAGCGTGACCTGCGCGTGCCGGCCCAGCGGCAGCAGGCGCACGTCCTTCGTCCAGCGGTGCGCGCCCGCGTACGCCCGGACGCGCCCGCGGAAGGACAGCAGCCGCCGCGGGCCCAGCGGGCGGCCCCAGGCCGCGAACAGGTCGCCGACGGTCCGCACCGCGCCCGGGCGAACGAGCACGACGCCCGTCGGATCGAGCGTCACCAGCGGGCCGTAACAGCGCGCGCCGCGCAGGTAGGCGCCCGTGACCCGGCGCGGGGCGCCGGTCCCCACGCCCGGCGGCAGGAGGATCACCGTCCGGTCGGCGAACAGCTCGACGTGGGCGGCGACGCGCCGCCCCAGGCGCGGGCGACAGGCGCGCCCCGGGCCGGCGCGCGGCCCCGGTCCGGGCCCTGGCCGGTGGCGCGGGCCGAGCCCGATCCGCGGGTGCCTGCGCAGGGCGTCGTCGAGCGAGCCCCCCGGCTTCGGCGTCGCCGACGCCGTCCGCGCGGAGCCGCCGGCGCCGCGCTCGTCGGCGCGCGCGCCGCAGCCGGCGAGCGCGAGGCAGGCGACGAGGGCGAGCGCTGCGCAGATCGGTCGCCCGGACACTGCGGCCAGGCTAGCCCGTCACCCTCGGTTCTGGGTGGGCTGAACCCCCGGCGGTCGGCCCGATGGTGTGGAGAGTGCGGGCGCTCACTGCATCGGTCAGGCAAGGGTGAGCTCGGGCGCACGGGCGGTCCGTAGGGGCGAGGGCCGGCGGGCGCTGTTCGGGCCGTCGCGGCCCAGAACGCGGCCCAGAACGCGGCCCAGAACGCGGCCCAGAAGGCGGCCGAGGCGCGGGATGAGCGCGCGGCTGCGCCATGCCTCGGCGACTCCTCGGCAGCTCGAGTGGCTCCTTTCGCGGGGTGCGACCGCGAGGCGCGCCACCCGACGCGCGAACCGCGCACGCCCGGCCATTCCGACGGCTCCCACGCACCCTCTCTCGAGGCGTAAGCGCCCGCGACCCCCCGCGTCCGGCGACCGATGTCGGCCACGCCGAAGCACGGGGGAGCCTACGAGCGACCGCGCAACTGCAGCCCGAGCGCCGTGGCGGCGAACAGCGCGGCAGCGATCGCGACGGCGAGCGTCGGCCCGTCGCGCCCG
>DATJEE010000195.1:0-20497 GCA_035496995.1 Solirubrobacteraceae bacterium
GCTGGGGCGTCGCGCTCGGCCCCGAGGACGCCGCGGACGTCACGCGGCTCGCCGACGCGTTCGCCGGCTCACCGCTCGCGCGCCGCGTCGCGAAGGCCCGCGCGGTGCACCGCGAGCACGGCTTCACCGTCGCGCTCGGCGCGACGCTGCTCACGGGGATCGTCGACGTGCTCGTCCTCGAGCGCGGAGGCGCGCAGCTCGTCGTCGACTACAAGACCGACGGCCTCGCCCCGGACGCCGACATCGCCGCCTACGTCCGCGACCGCTACGGCGTGCAGCTGCGCGTCTACGCGCTCGCCGCGCTGCGCGGCGGCGCGGCCCGCGTCGAGGTCGCCTACGCCTTCCTCGAGCGCCCGCTCGAGCCCTTCGGCGAGACCTTCGAGGCCGCCGACGCCGATCGCCTCGAGGCCGAGCTGCTCGCGCTCGCCGGCGGGATGCTCGCGGGGGAGTACCCCGTCAGCGGCACGCCCCACCGCGAGCTGTGCCTCACGTGCCCCGGCCGGCGGGCGCTGTGCTCGCACCCCGAGGAGCTCACGCTGCGCGAGCGTCCGGTGGCTTAGGGCGGGACGAAACTGCATCGACGAGGCAGGGATGGCCGGAAGGCCGTGGCGCGCCGCGCGGTCCGGGCGGTGGCCGGGGGTGTGGCGGATAACGACAACATGCGCAACGCATTGCGCCAAACCCCTGCCGGAAGGGGGGTGTGGTGGAAAACGACGACCAGGCCGTCGTCTTCCGCCAAACCCCCCGAGGCCGACCGTACGAGCGCCACACGCGACCGAGCCGCTCCCTTCACCGATGCAGGATGCGCCCGAACCCGCACGTGCCAGCGCGGCAGAGCGGCGAAGCGCCCGCGCGCGCTCTTCTACTCGACGCGAGCCCCGTCGAGCTCGACCCACTGGTCGGGCCCCGCGAGGTAGCGCCTCGCCTGCGTGGCGCCGCGCGGCGCGGCGCCGTGCGCCGGCGCGCGACGGCGGTCGACGACGGCGTTGAGCTCCGCGCCGAAGAGGAACGCGAGGTTCGTGAGGTAGAGCCAGAGCAGGAGGATCACGGCGCCGGCGAAGGCGCCGTAGGTCGCGCCGTACTTGCCGAAGTTCGAGACGTAGACGAAGAAGCCCGCCGACGCGAGGATCCAGATCAGCACGCCCGCGAACGCCCCCGGTGTGAAGACGCGCACGCGGCGGGGGTTGATGTTCGGGGCGAACGCGTATTCGACCGCGTAGACGCCGAGCACGGCGGCGATCGCGACGAACCAGCGCGCGAAGCGCCAGATCGTGGCCCCGGTGTCGCCGAGGCCGATCGTGCCGAACAGGTCGCTCGCGATCCCGCCGCCGAGGAAGACGGAGAACAGCGCGACGATCGTCAGCACGATGACGACGAGCGTCCAGCCGAGGTCCCAGAGCTTGTGCGGGATGAAGCTGCGCGTCTCCTCGACGCCGTGGACGCTGTTCAGCGCGCGGCCGGCCCCGCCGAACGCGCCCGCCGCTCCGTAGAGCGCGACGGCGATGCCGAGCACGAGGGTGAGGCTCACCGCGCCGCCGGCGTTGACGACGCCCTCCAGCGACGAGCGCAGGGCGTTGACGACCTCCGACGGCGCGCCGTTCTGGCGCGCATAGTCGACGGCCTTCGTCACGAGCGTCTGGTCCCCGAGGATGCCGAGCAGCGAGACGATCACGAGCAGCGCCGGGAAGAGCGACATCATCGCGTAGTACGTCAGCGCGGCCGCGTGGTCGGTCATCTCGTCGGCCTGGAACTTCTTGAAGGCGCGCTTGAGGTCGTCGAGCATGTGGCGGGGTGGTTCCCGGGCGCGCGCGCCGCTAATCGGCGACGTCCGCGCGCGCCATCAGTCGGCGTTGCGGGGCAGCAGCGCGTGCCCGTCGGCGACCGCGTGGGCGAGGTCGACGACGCGCCGGCTCGAGCGCCGTGCGTGCGCGCGCAGCAGCTCGAACGCCTTGCGCTCGTCGACGCCGTGGCGCTCCATGAGGATGCCCTTCGCGCGCTCGATCGTGCCGCGGCGCTCGAGGGCGTTCTCGAGCTGCTCGACCTGCTCGGTCAGGCGCGTCGTCTCGGCGTGGCGGCGCATCGCGATCTCGATCGCCCCCTGCACCTCGGTCTCGAAGCGCGGCCGGGCGAAGGCGTCGATCCCGCGCGCGGCCGCGGCGCTGACGAACTGCGGCTCGTGCTCGCCGAGCAGGACGATCACGGGGCCGCGCGCGTACTCGTTGATCTCCTCGATGAGGTCCAGCGCGTGGTCGTCGTCGTCGTGGACGGCGACGACGGACAGATCGGGGTCCTCGCTGGCGATGAGCGAGGCCGCCTCCTGCACCGTCACGGCGTGGGCCGCCACGGTGTGCCCGAGCCGCTCGAGGAGCTTGTCGACGCCCCGCAGCGTCGTCTCGTCCTCGTCGGCGGCGAGGATGCGCAGGCGCGTGGATGTCGTCTCGGCGGCCATGGTCTCAAACCCCCACAGGGTTCCGAGTTACTCCCTCCGGCTCGGTATCATGAACTACGCGCGGCCCAGCGACTCGCCGCGCAAGACGGGCGCCCCTGACCTCCGGCGCATCATCTCTGCGGAGGTTCCCGTGCACGATCGTCGTCCAGCGCCCCAGCAGGCCCCGTGGTCATGACCGCCGACGCCCCCGGGCGCGGCGCCGAGCGCACCCGCGAGGACCGCGAGCTGTTCCTGCGCTACCGCGCCGGCGACTCCCTTGCGCGCGAGCAGCTCGTCACGCGCTTCCTGCCGCTGGCGCGCCAGCTCGCGCGCCGCTACCAGCGCGCGAGCGAGCCGCTCGACGACCTCCTGCAGGTCGCCTCGGTGGGCCTCATCAAGGCGATCGACCGCTTCGACGCCGATCGCGAGATCGCGTTCTCCTCCTACGCGGTCCCGACGATCCTCGGCGAGATCAAGCGCCACTTCCGCGACCGCACGTGGGCCGTGCGCGTCCCGCGCGACCTCCAGGAGCTCTCGCTGAAGGTCGACAAGGCCGTCGGCAAGCTCTCCGAGGAGCTGCGGCGCCAGCCCTCCGTCGCCGAGATCGGCGAGGCCGTCGGCGCCGACGAGGAGATGGTGCTCGAGGCGCTGCAGGCGGGCGGCGCCTATCGCGCGGTGTCCTTCGAGGCGCCGCGGGGCGGCACCGGCGGCGACGACGAGGTCACGACGCTCGCGGACTCGATCGGCTTCGACGAGGAGGGCTTCGACCGCGCGGAGGAGCGCGCGACGCTCGCGCAACTCATGGCGAGCCTCACGCCGCGCGAGCGCGAGGTCCTGCGGATGCGCTTCGAGGAGGACATGACCCAGGCCGAGATCGGGGCCGTCATCGGCGTGAGCCAGATGCAGATCTCGCGCGTCATCCGCCAGGCGCTCGCGCGGCTGCGCGCCGCCGCCGACGCGCAGAGGTCCGCCTAGACGTCGAGGGGTTCACGCGACGGCTCGCCGGGGCAGGAGGGTTCGCGATGGCCCCCGAGGACCGTCCCGAGAGCGAGCAGGAGCGACGCAACCGCCAGCTCGACCAGCTCCTGCAGGAGCTGCGCGTCGCGATGCCCGGCGTCCAGGTGCTGTTCGCCTTCCTCCTGGCGGTCCCGTTCCAGCAGCGGTTCGCCGCCGTCACGGAGTTCCAGAAGGACGTCTACTTCGTGACGCTCCTGGCGGCGGCGGCCGCCTCGGCGCTCTTCATCGCCCCGACGGCCTTCCACCGGCTCATGTTCGAGGCCCACGACAAGCCGTTTCTCGTCGCCGTCTCCAGCAAGCTCGCGCTGGCGGGCCTCGCCTGCCTCGCGGTGGCGATGAACGGCGCGGTGCTGCTCGTCGCCGACGTGCTCTTCGACGGCGCCGTGGTGACGATCACCGTCGCGGTCACGGCCGCGCTCTACGTCGGGCTCTGGTTCGGCCTGGGTGTCGCCCGGCGCCTGAGCGGGAAACGCAGCCGCTGATGCCCAAGCCCCCGCCCGCAGCGATCCTCGACATCGACGGCACGCTCGTCGACTCCAACTACCAGCACGCGCTCGCCTGGTACCGCGCCTTCCGCCTGCACGGCGTGACGATCCCGGTCTGGCGCTGTCACCGCGCCATCGGGATGGGCGGCGACCAGCTCGTCCCGTACCTCGCCGGCGAGGGCTTCGAGCGCGAGCAGGGCGACCGCGTCCGCACCGAGGAGCACGCTCTTTTCGCGCAGATGATCCACGAGGTCCAGCCGTTCGCCGGCGCGCGCGGCCTGATCGAGGACCTCAAGGCGCGCGGGGGCAAGGTCGTCCTCGCGTCGTCGGCGAAGGCCGAGGACGTCGCGCGCTACCTCGACCTGCTCGACGCCCGCGAGCTCGCCGACGGCTGGACGGACTCCAGCAGCGTCGAGCGCACGAAGCCGGCGCCCGACCTCGTCGAGGCGGCGCTCGAGCTCGTCGGCGGCGGCCCCACGGTGATGATCGGCGACTCGACCTGGGACGTCGAGGCGGCGAAGCGGGCGAAGGTCAGGACGCTCTGCGTCCGGACCGGCGGATTCGGCGCCGACGAGCTGCTGGACGCGGGCGCCGTCGCGGTCTTCGAGTCGATCGCCGAGCTGCGCGAGCGGTTGGCCGACACGCCGTTCGGGTAGCTCGGCGCCATGATCCTCTCGCTCGCACGCTCCGCGCCGGACTTCAAAGTGCCCGAGCCGGGCGAGGCGCCGACACCGGTCGTGCCCGACGCCCCGGGCGTCCCGACGCAGCCCGATCCCGTCCCGGCGCCCGATCCGGTGCCGCCGAGCGTCCCGGAGCCCGATCCGGACCGCGACGTGCCGATCGAGCCGCCTCAGACCGCCTAGGGACCGCCGGGCGTGCAACGACGCGTGCGCCGGGAGGGACGGCGTCGCCGGGTGCATATCCTGTAGTCATGCCAAGGTCGATCTGGACGGGCGCGATCTCCTTCGGTCTCGTCACCGTCCCCGTCAAGCTGTACTCCTCGGTCTCGCGCAAGACCGTCCGCTTCCATCAGCTCAACGGCAAGACCGGCGTGCGCATCCAGCAGAAGCGCGTCGACCCGACGACCGGCGACGAGGTCGCCTACGAGGACATCGTCAAGGGCTACGAGCTGACGCCCGACCGCTACGTCGTCATCGAGCCGGGCGAGCTCGAGGCGCTGGATCCGAAGAAGACGAAGGCGATCGAGATCGAGGACTTCGTCTCGCTCGACGAGATCGACCCGATCTACTACGACCACCCGTACTACCTCGCGCCCGGCCCCGGCGGCGCGAAGCCCTACAAGCTCCTGCTCGACGCCATGCGCGAGACCGGCCGCGTCGCGATCGCCAAGGTCGTCATCCGCTCCAAGCAGCAGCTCGTCGCGGTGCGCCCGATGGGCGAGAACGCGCTCGGCATGGCGACGATGGTCTTCCCCGACGAGATCATCGACACCTCGACGATCGACGAGCTCGCCGCCGTCGAGGATGTCGAGATCAACGAGCGCGAGCTCGCGATCGCCAAGCAGCTCGTCGACTCGCTCACCGGGGAGTTCGATCCGGACAAGTACCGCGACACGTACCGCGAGGAGGTCCTCGACCTCGTCGAGCGCAAGGCGCAGGGCGAGCAGATCGCCGTGCAGCCCGAGGCCGAGGAGGTGCAGGACGAGGTGCCCGACCTCATGGCGGCGCTGAAGGCGAGCCTCGACGCCGTGCGGGCGCGCGAGGACGACGGCGGCGCGGCGGCCAAGAAGCCTGCGGCGAAGAAGAACGGCGCCGGCAAGAAGCCCGCCGCCAAGAAGCCCGCGGCGAAGAAGGCTCCCGCCAAGAGTTAGCCCGCCGGTCGCCGGCGGGTACACGGCCAGTCCGTCATGGCCACCGTCACGACCCGCCCGCGGCGCCTGCGCCGCTCCGATCCCAGCGGCCCGGGCTACGCTCGCCGGCGCCGCGGCAAGGGCTTTCAGTACCTCGACGAGGAGGGCGGGCGGATCACCGACGCCGAGGTCGTCGCGCGGATCACGGCGCTCGTCATCCCACCGGCATGGCAGGACGTCTGGATCTCGCCCGACCCCTTCGGCCACATCCAGGCGACCGGCGTCGACCAGCGCGGGCGCAAGCAGTACGTCTATCACCCGCGCTGGCGCGCGCGCCGCGACGTGCGCAAGTTCGACGACATGCTCGCCTTCGCGCGGGCGCTGCCGGCGCTGCGCGACGTCGTCGAGCGCGACATCGCGCTGGGCGACATGTCACGCGAGCAGGTGCTCGCCTGTGCCGCGCGCCTGCTGGACCTCGGCTTCTTCCGGATCGGCTCGGAGGTCTACGCCGTCGAGAACGAGACCTACGGCCTGGCGACGATGCGCAAGGACCACGTCACCACCTCGGGCGAGGTCGTCCGCTTCGACTACGTCGCGAAGGAGAGCAAGCGCCGCCTGCAGGCGATCACCGATCCCGAGGTCGCCGCGATCGTGCGGACGCTCAAGCGCCGCCGCGGCGGGGGCGAGGAGCTGCTGGCCTACAAGCGCGACGGGCGCTGGTGCGACGTGCGATCGGCCGACATCAACGCCTACCTCAAGGCCGCGACGGGCATCGACGTGTCGGCGAAGGACTTCCGCACCTGGGGCGCGACCGTCCTGGCGGCGGTCGGCGTCGCCGTCATCGAGCCCGGCGAGCTCACGCGCAGCGGGCGCAAGCGGGCGATCATGCGCGCCGTCAAGGAGGTCGCCTTCTACCTCGGCAACACGCCTGCCGTCGCGCGCAACTCCTACATCGACCCGCGCGTCTTCGATCGCTTCCGCGCCGGCGAGACGATCCGCCTGGAGCACGTCGGCGCCGACCCCGGCGCGACGGCGATCCAGGGGCCCGTCGAGGCGGCCGTGCTCGACCTGCTGGAGGGCTGAGCCGCCGGCTCAGCCGGCGGAGTCGTGCGCCGCGCCCACGGCGTCGACCGCCGCCTCGCGCGAGGGCAGGATCGTGAAGATCTGATCCAGGCCCGTGATCTCGAACGTCTTGGCGATGTTCTCGTCGACGTTGACGATCGCCAGCGCGCCGTCGCGCGAGCGCAGGCGCTTGACGGCGCCGATGAGCACGCCGAGCGCCGTGGAGTCCAGGAACGTCGTCTCGGTGAGGTCGACGATGATCCGGACGCGGCCGGCCTCGATGGACTCCGCCAGCACCTGCTTGAGCTCCGGTGCGGTGAAGAGATCGATCTCCCCGCGAACCGCCAGGACGTGACGCTCGCCGTCGATCGGATGCTCGGTGACTGCGAACTCAGGAGGCATCTGACCCCATTCTGTCGATCATTGACGGGCGCTGCACGTCGAAGGCGAGGCGGATGCGCAGAAACTCGCCGTCACCGTCCCCG
Organism: Solirubrobacteraceae bacterium; assembly: GCA_035496995.1. Classification (GTDB taxonomy): domain Bacteria; phylum Actinomycetota; class Thermoleophilia; order Solirubrobacterales; family Solirubrobacteraceae; genus CADCVQ01. The sequence goes on from DATJEE010000195.1 coordinate 7,288, forward strand.
TTGCGCTCGGATTCCAGCTCGTCGGCGACCCGCTCGAGGACGTTGCCGACGCCCGGCAGCGCCGCGGAGGCGATGAGCGCGCTGGCCCCCTCGTCGCGCAACGGGCCGACGAGCAGCTCCAGCGCACCGAACTCGACGGCGACGCGGACGCCGACGCGGCCGTCGCGCGAGAAGGACGCCGCCTTCGCGGCGACCGCATCGGCGACGAGCAGCGCGTCGTCGAGGCGGTCGATCGGGCAGTCCGCGCGCGCCGTCAGCATGCCGACGACGCGACCGAGCACCGGCCCGGCCAGCGGGCCGGCGGTCACCGTGACCGTCGCCTCGTTGGTTCCCGGCTCGACGCTCACGCGTCGGCGCCGCTTTCGTCTTCCAGGGAGAACGTCATCCGGACCTCGGTCCGGTCGTCGTCGTCCTTGCCGAGTTCGAGCGACTCCGCGAGCGTCGCGATGAGCGGCAGCCCGAGCCCGAGGCCGGGCGAGTCGGGGCGCGGCACGATGCCGCGGCCCTCGTCGCGGATGACGACCGTCAGGCGGCGGTCGTCGATGCTCGCGTCGACCTCCAGCGAGCCGTCCTCGTCGTCGTCGTAGGCGTGGATGACGACGTTCGTGCACGCTTCGGTGATCGCGAGCTTGATGTCGGCGAGCGTCTGCTCGTCGACGCTCAGCGCCTCCGCGAAGCCACCGAAGGCATGCCGGACGACCGCGACGTTCTCCGCGCGTGCAGGCAGCTTCAGCTCGAGATCGGGCGTGTCGTTCACCTCTTCCGCTGCAGACCCGACGGCCCGGTGCGGACCGTCAGTCGCCATGGTGCCCGTGGTGATCGCGTTTCACTCTCGTCCCAGCTCGCGAGTTGTCGTGCACGGATCCCCCAAATCCGCATCCAGCATAGTCGCAGGGGCGCCGATCATCCGTCGAGGGCCGCCGCCATGTCCGCGCGGCTCGCGCCGCATCCGAGGGCGGCGAGGACGATCATGCGCGCCGCCTGCGCCGACAGCGAGCCCGCGGGCAGCCCGCCGCTGGAGCGCAGGTCGCCCTCGGCACCCTCGAAGCCGTACGTCTCGTGCAGCAGTGCGCCGCGGTGCGGGCGCACCGTGAGGGCGACCGGGAGGTCCGCGGCGACCTCGCGCAGCGCCGCCAGCACCGGCGGCGCGACGTGCCCCGCGCCGAGCGCGACGAAGACGATCGCGTCGGCGCCGTCGCGCTGCGCGGCGCGCAGGCCGGCGCCGTCGTCGCCGAGATACGTCGGGACGATCGGCACCCTGGCGCCGAGACGCTCCGGGGCCGCGAACGGCGCGGGCCGCGCGGGCGCGCCGAAGACCCGCACGCGCCCCTCGGCGACGGCGCCGACCGGCCCGGTGAGCGGCGACCCGAAGGCCGCCGGCGAGGTCGACGCGACCTTGCGCACGGCACGCGCCGCGTGCAGCTCGCCGGCGAAGGCGACGAGGACCCCGAGCCCGGTGGTCGCCGCCGCGCCGGCCGCCGTCACGGCGTCGAAGAGGTTCGCCGGGCCGTCGGCGCCGAGCGCGCCGGACGGCCGGATCGCGCCGGTGACGACGATCGGCGCGGCCCCGCCGTGGAGGATGTCGCAGAGCACGGCCGTCTCCTCGAGCGTGTCGGTGCCGTGCGTGACGACGACCCCGCGGCCGGTCTGCGCCTCGTCGATCGCCGCCCGCGCGACGGCCAGCGCGTCGGCCGCGGCGAGGTGCGCGCCGGGGAGGTCCAGCAGCGAGCGCGCCCGCAGTCCCGCGAGCGCCGCGAGCGCCGGGACGGCCGCCACGAGGTCCGCGGCGTCGAGTGCGGGGCGCGCCCGCGCGCCCGCCATCGCGATCGTTCCGCCTGCGGAGAGGACCGTCACGGGTCTGGCGGGGCGGGTCATCCAGCGGGATTCGTCGCGTGGCCGCTGCTACCCTTTTCGGCTCCGCCTCAAGTGCCACGCGCCGCCGTTTGGAGGCACTCCCATATGACCAACCAGTTTTCCCTGCCACAGGCTGAAGGCCTCTACGACCCCCGCTACGAGCACGATGCGTGCGGCGTGGCGCTCGTCGCGCGCCTGGACAACGTCCCCGCCCACGAGGTCGTCGAGAAGGGCCTGCAGGCGGTCGAGAACCTCGAGCACCGCGGCGCGACCGGCGCCGACGCGCGCACCGGCGACGGCGCCGGGATGCTCCTGCAGCTCCCGCACGCGTTCTTCCGCGCCCGGGTCGACTTCGAGCTGCCCGAGCGCGGGCGCTACGGCGTCGCCGTCTGCTTTCTCCCGAAGGACGCCGCCCGCCGGGCCAAGCTCGAGGCGATGCTCGAGCTCAACGTCCGCATCGAGGGCCAGCGCGTGCTCGGCTGGCGCGACATCCCCGTCGACACCGATCACGTCGGTGAGACCGCGGACGCCACGCGCCCGGTCATGCGCCAGCTCATCGTCGAGGCGGGCGCGGGCTTCGAGTCCGACCAGGACGCCTTCGAGCGCAAGCTCTACGTCATCCGGCGCATCTGCGAGCTCGCCGCCGGCCCGGACCTCTACATCGCGTCGTTCTCCTCGCGCACGATCGTCTACAAGGGCATGCTCGTCCCCGATCAGCTGCGCGGGTTCTTCCCCGACCTGACCGATCCGGCGATGGCGAGCGCGATGGCGCTCGTCCACTCGCGCTTCTCGACGAACACGTTCCCGAGCTGGCCGCTGGCGCACCCCTACCGCGTGATCGCCCACAACGGCGAGATCAACACGCTCATGGGCAACGTCAACTGGATGCGCGCGCGCGAGTCGCAGATGGCGTCCCGGCTCTTCGGGATCGACCTGCAGAAGATCATGCCGATCGTCGTCCCCGGCAACTCCGACACGGCGACGTTCGACAACGTCCTCGAGATGCTCATGCTCGCGGGCCGCTCGCTGCCGCACGCGATCATGATGATGATCCCCGAGGCCTACGCCGACCGCGACGACCTCCCGGAGGATCTCAAGGGCTTCTACGCCTTCCATTCCTGCCTCATGGAGCCGTGGGACGGCCCGGCGGCGGTCGCCTTCACGAACGGCTCGATCGTCGGCGCGACGCTCGACCGCAACGGCCTGCGCCCCGGCCGCTGGGTCGAGACGCACGACGGCCTCGTCGTCCTCGGCTCGGAGGCGGGCCTGCTGCCGATCAAGGCCTCCGAGGTCAAGCGCCTGGGCCGCCTGCAGCCCGGCAAGCTCTTCCTCGTCGACCTCGAGCGCCACCGGATCGTCGAGGACGAGGAGGTCAAGCGCGAGGTCGCGACACAGCAGCCCTACGGCGAGTGGTTCGAGCGCAACACGATCCACTTCGACGACCTCGCGCCCGCCCACGTGACGATGACCGGCCTGCAGCCGACGAAGCTGCGCCAGCTCGCGTTCGGCTACACGCAGGAGGACCTGCGCGTCCTCATCGCGCCGATGGCCAAGACCGGCGCCGAGCCGATCGGCTCGATGGGCAACGACAACGCGCTGGCGGTCCTCTCCGACCGCCGCCCGCCGCTGTTCAGCTACTTCAAGCAGCTCTTCGCGCAGGTGACCAACCCGCCGATCGACCCGATCCGCGAGTCGATCGTCATGTCGCTGGCGACCGGGATCGGCGGCGAGAAGAACCTCCTCACCGAGACGCCCGAGCACGCGCACAAGCTCATCCTCGACCAGCCGATCCTGCGCAACCACGAGCTCGAGACGCTGCGGATGGTCCACGACGAGATCTTCCGCGCGCACACGCTCGACATGACGTGGGAGATCGACGACGGCCCCGGGGGCATGCGCGCGCGCCTCGCGAAGCTCTGCGACGACGCCCACGACGCCGTCGCCGCAGGCGTCAGCGTCCTCATCCTCTCCGACCGCCAGATGGGCCCGCGCCGCGCGGCGATCCCCTCGCTGCTCGCCGTCGCCGCCGTCCACGAGCACCTCGTGCGCGAGGGCACGCGCCTGCGCACGGGCCTCGTCCTGGAGTCCGGCGAGCCGCGCGAGGTCCACCACATGGCGACGCTCATCGGCTACGGCTGCGGCGCGATCAACCCCTACCTCCTGCTCGACACCGTCGGCGAGATGGTCAGCGAGGGCCGCATCCCCGGCGTCGACAACGTCGACACGGCCGAGCGCAACATCGTCACGGCGATCGGCAAGGGACTGCTGAAGACGATCTCGAAGATGGGGATCTCGACGACGCAGTCCTACTGCGGCGCGCAGATCTTCGAGGCCGTCGGCCTCGAACGCAGCCTCATCGACCGCCACTTCACCGGCACGGCGTCGCGGATCGGCGGCATCGGGATGGACGTCCTCGCGCGCGAGACTCTCGACCGCCACGCCCAGGCCTACCCGGCCGACCACGAGCAGCTGCTGCCGGTCGGCGGGATCTACGCCTGGCGCCGCGAGGGCGAGCACCACATGTGGAACCCGGAGACGATCGCGCTGCTCCAGCACGCGGTGCGCATCAACGGCTCCGGCGCCGACGCCGCGGCGAAGTACCGCGAGTACGCGGCGTCGGTCAACGACGACGCGTCGCGCAAGGCGACGCTGCGCGGGCTCATGAAGTTCAAGACCGACGGCATCACCCCGGTGCCGCTCGACGAGGTCGAGCCGGCGAAGGAGATCGTCAAGCGCTTCGCGACGGGCGCGATGTCGCTCGGCTCGATCTCGCGCGAGTCGCACGAGACGCTCGCCATCGCGATGAACCGCCTCGGCGGCAAGTCGAACACCGGCGAGGGCGGGGAGGACCCGGTCCGCTTCACGCCCGACGCCAACGGCGACCTGCGCCGCTCGGCGATCAAGCAGGTCGCGTCCGGGCGCTTCGGCGTGACGATCCACTACCTCGTCAACTCCGATCAGCTGCAGATCAAGATGGCGCAGGGCGCCAAGCCGGGCGAGGGCGGCCAGCTTCCGGGCCACAAGGTCGACGCCTACATCGGCGGCGTGCGCCACACGACGCCCGGCGTCGGGCTCATCTCGCCGCCGCCGCACCACGACATCTACTCGATCGAGGACCTCAAGCAGCTCATCTACGACCTGCGCTGCTCGAACCCGACCGGCCAGGTCTCGGTGAAGCTCGTCTCCGAGGTCGGCGTCGGGACGGTGGCCGCGGGCGTCGCGAAGGCCAACGCCGACCACGTCCTCATCGCCGGCCACGACGGCGGCACCGGCGCTTCGCCGCTGAGCTCCATCCAGGCGGCCGGCGTGCCGTGGGAGATCGGCCTCGCCGAGACGCAGCAGACGCTGCTGAAGAACGACCTGCGGTCGCGCATCATCGTCCAGACCGACGGCCAGCTGAAGACCGGCCGCGACGTCGCGATCGCGGCGATGCTCGGCGCCGACGAGATGGGCTTCTCGACGGCGCCGCTGATCGCCGCGGGCTGCATCATGATGCGCGCCTGCCACCTCAACACGTGCCCGGTCGGCATCGCGACGCAGGACCCCGAGCTGCGCAAGCGCTTCAAGGGCACGCCCGAGCACGTCGTGAACTTCTTCTTCTTCGTCGCCGAGGAGGTCCGCGAGATCATGGCCTCGCTCGGCATCCGCTCGATGGACGAGCTCATCGGCCGCAGCGACCTGCTCGAGCAGGACGAGCTCGTCGAGCACTGGAAGGCGCGCGGCGTCGACCTCACGAACATCCTCGCGATGCCGGTGCTGCCCGAGGGCACGCCGCTGCGCTGCGTCCGCGCGCAGGAGCCGGTGCTCGACGACGCGCTGGACTGGACGCTCGTCGAGGCCGCCGCGGCGGCGCTCGAGGACGGCACGCCGGTCGCGCTGGACTACCCGATCCGCAACGTCAACCGCTGCGTCGGCGGGATCCTCTCCAGCCACATCGCCCAGCGCCACGGCGCCAAGGGGCTGCCCGACGAGACGATCCACGTCGAGTTCCGCGGCTCGGCCGGCCAGTCCTTCGGCGGCTGGCTCGCGCCCGGCGTGAGCTTCCGCCTGCACGGCGACGCCAACGACTACACCGGCAAGGGCCTGTCGGGCGGGACGCTCGTCGTGCTGCCGCCCGACGGCGTGACGTACGTCGCCGAGGAGAACGTGCTCATCGGCAACACCGTCCTCTACGGCGCGACGAGCGGCAAGGCGTTCTTCCGCGGCCTCGCCGGCGAGCGCTTCGCGGTGCGCAACTCCGGCGCGAACGCCGTCATCGAGGGCGTCGGCGACCACGGCTGTGAGTACATGACCGGCGGGCGCGTCGTCGTCCTGGGCGCGACGGGCCGCAACTTCGCCGCCGGCATGAGCGGCGGCCTGGCCTTCGTCCTCGACGAGGACGGCATGTTCGCGCGGCGCGTGAACCCCGCGATGCGCGACCAGCTCGAGCCGCTGGACGAGGGCGACGCGATGGAGGTCCGCGCGCTCGTCGAGGAGCACCTCGAGCGCACCGGCTCGCCGGTCGCCCGGCGCGTGCTCGACGACTGGGACGACCTGCTGGCGAGCTTCGTGAAGATCTTCCCCGTCGACTACAAGCGCGTGCTCGCCGAGCAGGCCGCGGCCGAGACGGCGTCGGCGAACGGGTCCTCCAACGGCGCGATCGCGTCGGCGAAGAAGGTCGTGTAACGCGCATGGGCGAGATCGGGGCCTTTCTGAAGATCGAGCGCGTCGGCGTGCCGTACCGCGACGCGGCCGAGCGCGCTCATGACTTCAAGGAGTTCACGATCCGCCGGTCGGATCCGGAGCTCGCCGCCCAGGGCGCGCGCTGCATGGAGTGCGGCGTGCCGTTCTGCCACAGCGGCTGCCCGCTCGGCAACCTCATCCCCGACTGGAACGACCTCGTCTACCGCGACCGCTGGAAGGACGCGATCGCCCAGCTGCACGCGACGAACAACTTCCCCGAGTTCACCGGCCGCCTCTGCCCGGCGCCCTGCGAGGCCGCCTGCGTCCTGGAGATCCGCGAGGGCGACGCGGTGACGATCAAGCAGATCGAGAACTCGATCATCGACCGCGCGTGGGAGCAGGGCTGGGTCGTGCCGCTGCCGCCCAAGCGCGAGACCGGCCGCACGGTCGCGGTCGTCGGCTCCGGGCCGGCGGGCATGGCCGCGGCGCAGCAGCTGCGACGCGCGGGCCACAGCGTCACGCTGTTCGAGCGCGACGAGGCCGCCGGCGGGCTCGTGCGCTTCGGCGTCCCGGACTTCAAGATCGAGAAGCACGTCGTCGAGCGCCGCGTCGAGCAGCTCGTCGCCGAGGGCGTCGACGTGCGCTGCGGCGTGGACGTCGGCACCGACATCTCCGCCGCCGAGCTGCAGGAGCGCTTCGACGCGGTCGTGCTGGCGACCGGCTCGCGCACCCCGCGCGACCTGCCGGTCCCCGGGCGCGAGCTCGACGGCATCCACTTCGCGATGGACTACCTCTACGACCGCAACCGCTGGGTCGCGACGCAGACCGGCACCCCGACGGGCTCCGAGCCGCCCGCGCTGCGGGGCCTGACCGCCGAGGGCAAGCACGTCGTCGTCATCGGCGGCGGCGACACCGGCGCCGACTGCGTCGGCAACTCGCTGCGCCAGGGGGCCGCGTCGATCACGCAGCTCGAGCTGCTCCCCGAGCCGCCCGAGCACCGCCCCGACGACCGGACGCCGTGGCCGCTGTGGCCGCAGAAGTTCCGCCTGAGCTACGCGATGGAGGAGGCCTCGACCGCCGGCGTCGGCGAGCAGGACTTCTCCGTCGTCACGACGCACTTCTCCGGCGACGCGGACGGCCACGTGCGCACGCTGCACTACGCGCAGGCCGACGCGCGGCCGCCGTTTCGGCCCGTCGCGGGCACCGAGGGCGAGCTGCAGGCCGACCTCGTCCTGCTCGCCATGGGCTTCCTGCATCCCGAGCAGGCGCTGCTCGACCAGCTCGGCGTCGCGAAGGACGCGCGCGGCAACGCGAAGGACGTGCGGCCGTACACGACGACGGTCGAGGGCGTCTTCGCCGCCGGCGACGCCCGCCGCGGCCAGTCGCTCATCGTCTGGGCGATCAACGAGGGCCGCCAGTGCGCCCGCATGGTCGACCGCTACCTCAGCGAGCTCGACGTGCCGGCGCGGGCGCGCGCCGACGCCGACGAGGTTGCCGCGTAACCGGCCGGGACGAGGGGTACAGTCGGCCGCATGACCTTCCTCGTCTACCTCATCGCCCTGCTGCTGACCGGCCTGATCGTCGGCGCGTTCGGCCGCCTCGCGCTGCCCGGACCCGACCCGATGAGCATCCCGATGACGATCGCGATCGGCGTCGGGGGCTCGATCATCGGCGGCCTCGTCGGCGCCTTGCTGTTCGGCCGTAACGGCGGCGGGATCATCCTCAGCGTCGCGGGCGCCGCGCTGATCGTCTACTTCATGCGCCGCTCGCGCGGCGGCGGGCTGACCGACCCGGGCGTCGTCGACTGAGGACGGCAGCGCCGATGCACCGCGCACGGCAGTGACGGGCATCGGCGGGTTCTATCGTCGCTTCCGCCGCCGGCCACAGGATCGACTCGTCGTCGCGGCGGTACCGGTCCGCGCGCGCGCCGCCGGTGGTCTGGAGTTCCTCCTCGTGCGCACCCGGGCGGGCGCGCGCTGGACGTTCCCCAAGGGCGGCTGCGACCCCGGTGAGTCGCTCGCCGCCGCCGCCGCACGCGAGGCGATCGAGGAGGCCGGCGTCGCGGGCCGGCTCGTCGGCGAGCCGCTCGCGGAGTACACGTACGGCGAGGATCTCGTCACGGCGTTCCTGCTCGTCGTCGACGAGGACGACCTCGAGCCCGAGCCCGGCCGCGACCCGACGTGGTTCGGCTTCGAGGCCTCGCGCAGCCGCCTCGTCGAGGGGCGCGACGGCGCATTCGGCGCGCAGATGGAGCGCGTTCTGCTCGCAGCGCAGCGCGCGGCTGGACGCGTGCTCTAACGTGACGCCTGCGTCACCGTTGTTTCGTCCCGGGAGCTCCGCCGATCACATGACCACGCTGCCGACAACCGCGATCATCGGCGCCGGATCGTCCGGCATCGCGGCTGCGAAGGCGCTGCACGAGGCCGGGCTGCCGTTTGACTGCTTCGAGGCCTCCGACCGCGTCGGCGGCAACTGGGTCTTCGGCAACCGCAACGGGATGTCGGCCGCCTACCGCGAGCTGCACATCAACACGTCGCGCGACCGGATGCAGTTCTCGGACTTCCCGATGCCGAAGTCCTATCCCGACTTCCCGCACCACACGCAGATCGCCGCGTACTTCGACGACTACGTCGACCACTTCGGCTTCCGCGACGCCATCCGCTTCGAGACGGCGATCGAGCACGCGCGGCAACGGCCCGACGGCACCTGGGAGCTCGAGTGCGCGGGCGGCGCGACGCGCACCTACGACATGCTCGTCGTCGCCAACGGCCACCACTGGGACGCGCGCTGGCCCGAGCCGGCGTTCCCCGGCAGCGACGTGTTCGCGGGGACGCAGATGCACGCGCACGACTACCGCGACAACGCGTTCCTGCGCGACAAGGACGTCGTCGTCCTCGGCATGGGCAACAGCGCGATGGACATCGCCGTCGAGTCCAGCCAGGTCGCGCGCTCGACGCACCTCGCCGCGCGCCGCGGCGCGTGGATCGTCCCGAAGTACCTCTTCGGCAAGCCGATGGACCAGCTGCCGCACAGCACCGTCGTCCCCGACCGGATCACGTACAAGATCTTCGAGCTCTTCGTCCGCCTGCACACCGGCAGCCCCGAGCACTACGGGCTGCCCAAGCCCGACCATCGCTTCGCCCAGGCGCATCCGACGGTGTCGGGGCGCATCCTGGACCGCATCAGCCACGGCGCGATCACGCCGCGGCCGAACATCGCCGCGCTCGGGCCCGACTGGGTCCGCTTCAGCGACGGCACGCAGGTGCACGCCGACGTCGTCATCTACTGCACCGGCTACCGGATCACGTTCCCGTTCTTCGCCCCCGATTTCCTCGCCGCCCCCGACAACCGCATCGAACTCTTCCGCCGCGTCTTCAAACCCGGCAACCCCAGTCTCGCGTTCGTCGGGCTGCTGCAGCCGCTCGGCGCGATCATGCCGCTCGCCGAGGCGCAGGGCGCGTGGCTCGCCGACTACCTGCACGGCCGCTACCACCTGCCGTCGCGCCGCGCGCTCGAGGCCGAGATCCGCCGCGACGGCGAGCGGATGCGCAAGCGCTACGTCGCCTCCAAGCGCCACACGATCCAGGTCGACTTCGACCGCTACCTCGTCGATCTCGCCCGCGAGCGCCGCCGCGGCGCCGAGCGCGCCCGCAGGACGGGCTTCGCGCTGCCCGTCCCGGCGCGGACGGGTGCCGCGCCCGAGCCTGCGGTGGCGCGATGACAGCGCGTCCTCGATCGGCCGTGGTTTGTGGCGGCCCCGCACCCGGGTCCTCTCGATGAGCGTCACCGCCGAGCCGGCCGGCGGCCGCCGCGCCGCGACGAAGGCCGCCAACCGCGCGGCGATCCTCACCGCCGCGCGGGCCGTCTTCTCCGAGCAGGGCTACGGCGGCGCGACGGTGCGCGACGTGATCCGCCGCACCGACCTCGCCAGCGGGACGTTCTACAACTACTTCCCCGACAAGGAGGCGCTGTTTCGCGCGGTCCTCGAGGAGACCGCCGCGAAGGTCCGCGCCCGTGTCCAGGCGGCGCGCCGCGAGGCCGGTTCGCTCGAGGAGTTCGTCGCCGCCGGCTACCGCGAGTACTTCAACGTCCTGGCCTCCGACCCCGAGGCCTTCGAGCTCATGCGCCGCAACAGCGGCACGATCCGGACGATGTTCGACGAACCGATCTTCGGCGCGGGCGTCGACGAGCTGGCGTCCGACCTGCGGCGTGCGATCCGCCTCGACATCGTCCCGCCGCTGGACTCCGACTACATGGCGGCGGCGATGGTCGGGGCTGCGCTCGAGGTCGGCGTCGCGATGGTCAGGCGCGACCCGCCCGACGTCGAGGGCGCGACGCGCTTCGCGACGCAGGTCTTCCTCGGCGGGATCGAGCGTCTCGGGGCGGACGCTGAGCCAGGCTAGGGCGTCCAGTCGCTGACGGAGGTGCGTGCGGCGAAGGCGCTGATCGCCGTGATCCTCGCCCCGGCGGCCAGCAGCGACCCGCCGGCGAACGCGGAGGGCAGAGTCGACGGCGGGCCGAAGACCGAGCCGGGCGGGCGCACCTGCGTCACCGCGACCTGCCCACCGGCGCCGTAGAGGAGATACGCATTGCCCGGCGCGTCGACCGCGAGCGACGCTCCGGTCGCCTCGACGCCCGGCGGCGAGAGCAGGGCGGGCCGGCCGAACGCCGCGCCGCCGGCGGGCCGGATCGCGATCGCGACCTGCGGGCCATCGGGGTTGCCCGGCGTGGGATCGACCTGATTCCAGGCCATGACCGCCTCGCCCTGGCCGTTGACGCGCAGCTGCGGGAGGCGGCCGGGCGCCGTCGAGACCGACTGCGGCGGCGCGAGCACGGCGGCGGGCGAGCTCGTCACGGCCATGATCGGCGCCGGATTGTCCTGCTCGCCGCCGGCGGGCAGCGAGGCGCGCCACGCGACGGCGGCGCTGCCGTCGGGCTGGACCGCCAGCGCGGGCTGGCTCGCGTCGCCGGCGTCCGAGAGGAAGTGCTCGCTGCCGAGCGAGCGTCCGCCGCGGCGCAGCACGGCCATCCGCAGCCGCGTGTGGACGTCGTCGCCGGTGCGGACCATGGCGGCCCAGACGACGTAGGCGCTGCCGAGCGGCCCGATCGCGACGGCCTGGTCGGCGCCCGGGGCGAGGCTGATCGGCACCGAGAAGCAGGCGCGCGCCCGCTGCGGCAGGCACCGCGACGGTCCGCGGCGCACGACGCGCACGCTGCGCCCCTCGTTCCAGGCGACGACCGCGTCGCCGAAACGCCCGACCGCGAGCGCCGGACGGGCGTCGACGAAGTGGCGCGAGCGGCCGAGCTCGACGGGCGCGCCGAACGTCTTTCCGTGCGGCCGGAACGCGGCCATGATCGAGAAGTGGAGCCCGGCCTGGGTCCAGACCGCCGTGGCGTTGCCGGACTCGTCGACGCCGATCTGCGGGCTGCGTACGATCCCGCGGCCACGCGAGATCGTCTGCGCGCGGCCGAGGCGCCCGTCGGGCAGGCGGATCCGTGCGCGCACGACGCTCTCCTGGCCCGTCTGCGTGCGCAGGCGGACGATGCGGGTGGAGGTCACCGTCCAGGCGAAGGCCTCCGAGCCGTGCCGGTTGCCGGTTGCCGGCGCCGGTGACGGCGCCGGCATTCGCGTCGGAGACGATCGTCCGGGGCGCCGACCAGGCTGCCCGCGCCGCCGGTGCGCCCGTCGCGGCGAGCGCCGAGACGGCGAGTGCGACGGCGATCGGCGCGCGGGTGGGCACGGGTACTTGAACGCGGCGCGGGCGGCGAAGGTTGCGGTGCCCCGGCTGCATAGACTTCCGCGTCGTGCCACCGAGCTTCTGCCGCCACAACCGCTTCATCGAGAACTGCCCGATCTGCCGCCCGGCGCAGGCGTCGCCCGCGGCCGCGAAGAAGCGCGCCCCGGGCGGGCCGCCGACGCGCCCGCGCGCGAGCGCCGGCGCCGCGCGGCGGCCGGGCCGCTCGGGCGCCGTGCGCGTGCGCCAGGTGACCCAGGCCGCCGACGACGGCTACCGCTCGGAGCTCGTAACGGGCCTGAAGGCCTCGGCCGACGCCGAGCGCCTCGCCGGCGAGCTCGCGTTCGCCGCCGCCCGCCTCGCCGAGCTCGCCGCCGATCCGCCGGCCATCTACGCCGAGATCGGCGCCGAGCCCGATCCCGAGGAGGCGCTGTGGCTCGCGTTCCTCACCGCCTACCTCGGCCCGACCCAGGACGAGGACCCGTTCGCCGCGATCCGCGCGGCGCGCGTCCCCTGGGCCGGGGGCGAGCTGCCCGACCTCGCCGTGGCGCGCGGGCCGCGGACGTCGCACGACCCCGCCGCCGGCGAGCGGACGATCCTCGCCTACCGCGCATGGGCTCAGCGCGCCGGTGGCCAAAGTACTGCATTTGCAGGGGAATCATCATGGACTCCCGAGCGTCGCTTCGACCGCCTCTTCGAGCGCCTCGCGCTGCCGGGCTTCGGCCGCGGCGGGCGCTACGAGCTGCTCGTGGGCCTCGGCCGGCTCGGCATCGTCGAGGTGCGCGCATCGTCGCTGCACGTCACCGACGACGCCGCGACGACGGCCGCCAAGCGGGTGTTCGGTATCGGCGACAAGATCCTGCTCGAGCGCCGCGCGCGCGACCTCGCCGACGCCGTCGAGCTGCCGATCGAGGCGCTCGATCTCGCGCTCTTCAACTGGGGGGCGCCCCGCGCGGGGC
>DATJEE010000196.1:0-24193 GCA_035496995.1 Solirubrobacteraceae bacterium
CTGAAACTCTGCGGTCATGCCCACTCTGGTGTGACCATATCCCCATGTGGCCGCAGGGTGCGGCGGTACCGCCCCGCATGATCGGGACCGTTTACGGGCAGGCTCCGTAGGCGGGACTCCCCGCATCGGTCAATCCACGGATGGGAGCACCATGCGGAACCTCTGTCTCACGAGGGTGAGTCGACTTGTCGTCTGCGCCCTCGGTTCGTTCGCCGTCGTCGTCCCCGCGGCGAGCGCCGACACGACCGATCCTGTCTGGACATGCCGCGCGAGCGCCGCGTATGTCGAGTCGCCGCTGCTGGACCCGCTCCTGGGCACGCGCGTGGAGCCGATCCAGGCCAACGGCCTCGCCGACCGCGACAACCCCGACCGGGCGCAGTGCGCCAAGGCCGATCAGGGCGTCCCGCTCGTCACCGTCGCGCCGCCGCTGCTGACGCTCCAGGCGCCCTTCGCCCGCACGGACATCGCGCCGGAGCTCGGCGCGGCCCGCGACCAGACGGCGACCGCCACGGGCGGCGTCACCGACCCGGCGACGATCGACCTCGGCGGCCTCGTCGTCACCGCGCAGGGCGTCAGCTCGCAGGCACGCGCGAGCTGCAACGCCACTACCACGCCGGAGCTCACGGGCTCCAGCACCGTCGTCGCGCTGACGGTCAACGGCAACGTCATCAACATCCCCACGGGCCAGGACGTGGTCGTCATCGACCCGCTCGAGCCGCTCGTGCGCATCGTCTTCAACGAGCAGGTCGTCACCGGCGACGCGACGTCGCCCGACCAGGCGCTGACGCAGCGCGCGGTCCACGTCGAGCTCCTGCAGTCCGCCGGCGGCCTGCCGGCTGTCAACGTCGTGCTCGGCGAGTCGAAGGTCGACCGCCATGGCGCGACCTGTGCCGCGGCGCCGCCGCCGCCGGTGTGCCCGGCGGGCTCCGTCGCGCAGCCCGGCAGCGGCCCGCTCGTCTGCGCCGTGACCGTCGTCGCACCGTGTCCGGCCGGCTCGAGCGCCGATGCCGCCGCGGGCGGCGCCTGCGTCATCCTGCGCGACAGCGCTCCCGTCGCCTGCCCGGCCGGCTCGACGGCCGACCCCAGCGCCGGCGGCGCGTGCGTCATCTTGCGCCAGGCTCCGCCGGCCAATTGCCCGGCCACGACCGCCCGCGACCCGCAGACGAACAACTGCATCCTCGCGGTGCAGCGGCCCTGCCCCGCGGGGTCCAAGGCCGACGCGCAGACGCGCGTGTGCGTGCTCGCGGTGCCGACCACCGGCAGCGGCAACGGCGTCAACGGCTCCAACGGCGGGGTCGGCAGCGTCACGGGCCCGCGCGTGACGTGCGGCAAGCTGAAGATGCACTTCGTGCGCAACAACAAGACGTCGCTGAGCCAGCGCTACGGGACGCGGCTGGTGACCCGCGGCACGCTCGTGACGTGCGGCAGCAACCCGCGGCCGATCGTCGGCGCGCGGATCGACGTCGTGCACGTCATCGGCGGCAAGCGCCAGCTCGTCAAGACGGGCCTGCGCTCACGGCCGGGCGGGCGCATGACGCTCATCCTGCCGCTGAACCTCAAGACGCGCACGATCGAGTTCTCCTACCGGCCCGACCTCGCCACCCGGGTCGTGTCGTCACGGTCGAACCTGCGCCTCACCGTGCGCAGCAACAGGACCGGCCGCGTCCTGCGCTGACCCGCAGGTCAGGTCGAGGTCGGTACCCGCCGCCGGGGCGGCGGCGGGCCGGCCGCCGTCCTGGCGGCCGCGTCCTCGAGCACGCGGCGGAGGTTCGCGAGGTGCTGGGTGAACTGGCGCCGGAGCGTCCGCTGCAGTAGCGGCTGCGCAAGGCGCAGCGGGCCGCGGAGCCGGCCGTGGGCGCGAAAGCGGACGAGCGTCCCGTGCTCCGTCGGCGCGAACGTCATCCGCGCGTGCACCGGCGTGCCCTCGACGACGCGCAGGGCGAGCACCCGCGGGTGCTCGTACTCCGCGACCTCGACGACGGACGCGAGCTGCTTGCCGCCCGGCGCGCGATGGACCTCGCGCAGCCGCGTCCCGAGCCCGAACGGGCCCTCGCCCTCCTGGACCGCGGACACGGTGTTCGTCTGCCAGCCGGCGAGCTGCCCGGGATCACAGACGTGCTCGAAGACGTCCGCCACCGGACGGCGGATCTCCGTCTCGACGGTGAAGTCGATCATCGGTCCTTCCTTTCTCTCACGATGTCCCACCAGGTCTCGAAGGCCTGCTCGCGCCAGCGCGCTCCCGTGTCGAGCCCCGCGAAGACGCGGGCGAGAAACGGCCCGGCGACGAGGTCGAGCGCGGCCTCGGCGCCGATGTCGCGGCGGATGTCCCCGCGCGCCTGCCCGCGCTCGATGAGCGCGCACACCGTCGCCCGGCGCGGGTGCAGCACGCTGCGGCGGAAGGCGTCGATGAGCTCGGGGTGGCGCTGCTGCTCGGCGATGAGCCCGCCGATGAGGCCGACGTAGCCCGGGCCGTCGGCCGGGAGGCCGTGCCCGAAGGCCTGCCACAACTCGGCGCGCGTGTCGCCGAGGTCGGGGGCGTCGAGAGCCGGCAGCTGTCCGGCGATGACCGCCGCGACGAGCGCGGCCTTGTCACGGTGGCGCCGGTAGATCGCGGGCTTGCCGACGCCCGCCGCGGCGGCGATCGCCTCCATGCTCATGCCCGCGAAGCCCCGCTGGGTCAGGAGCTCGAGCGTCGCGGCGGCGAGCGCTGCGTCGATGTCGGGATCGAGCGGGCGAGCCATGACCCGGGTAGCGTAACGGAACGGTAACGTTACTGCAAGGGTGCCGTCACGCGCGAAGATCACACGGTGAAGAAGCCCTCACCGCGCTCAGCGCGCGACGACCGTCACGTGAAACGGCGTGCGGAACTCCTCGAGGACGGCGAAGCCGCTGAGCGTCAGCATCGTCCGCAGCGCCGACGGCGAGATGCCCCAGTACCACGGCCCGTAGCCGGCGTCCGGGCCCGCCGGGGGCTCGGCGTTGGGGTGCTCGTCGGTGCCCGGGGCGATGATGCAGGTGTTGCGGCGCCCGGGCGTCTCGGCGACGGTCTCGGTCGCGAGCAGGAGCGTCTGGCCGGTGAGCGCGCGCAGGCGCTCGAGCGTCAGCAGCGGGTGCGGCGCGTGGTACAGGACGCCCGAGCACCAGACGACGTCGTGGCGGCCGATCTCGGCGACGGTCGCCGGGTCGTGGAGGTCGCCGCGGACGAAGCGGACCTGCGAGTCGCGGCGGCGGCGCTCGGCCTCGAAGCGCTCGGACGCCGCCATGACGTCGACGCCCGTGACGGACGCCGCGCCGGCGTCCTCGGCGGCGAAGCACAGCGCCCCGTCGATCGTCCACATGCAGCCGACGTCGACGAACGAGCGCCCGGCGACGTGGCGGGCAATGAGCTCCTCGCGCGGCGGCGCCGCCTTGCCGACGCGCGCGCGCAGCTGCGCGACCGCCGAGAGTGAACGGCCGAGCACCGGGTGCTGGAGCTAGATGGCCCCGCCGGCGACGGGTGGGGCCGTCGGGTCGGCGCCCTCGCTGGCCGGCGACTCGCGGGCGAGGTACTCCTCGGCGAGGAGCGGATTGTCCTTCGCGCGGGTGACGACCTTCAGCAGGTCGTTCATCGACGCGACCTCCTCGACCTGCTCCTTGATGAACCACTGCATGAACTGCTCGCTCGTGTAGTCGCCCTCGCTGCGCGCGATCCCTGCCAGACCGTTGATCTGCTCGCTCACGCGGCGCTCCTGCGCGAGCGCCAGCGCCACCGGCTCGACGACGTCGCCGAACGCCGTCTGCGGCGCCTCGACGCCCGGGATCGGCGCCTCGACGCCCGCGTCCAGGAGGTACTGGATCATCATCAGGGCGTGGTTGCGCTCCTCGAGCGCCTGCGCGTAGAAGAACGCCGCGAGGCGGGGCAGCGTCTCGTCGTCGTAGTAGACGGCGATCGCGAGGTACTGCTGCGACGCGGCGAACTCGTGGCCCACCTGCTCGTTCAGGCGGTCGACGAACGGTTGTGCTGGCATTCCGGCAGTGTAGGGCTTAGGCTCCCCTAATGAAGCTTCTCGTGAAGCCCAAGAAGCGCTGCTGCAAGAGCAATCCTCGCTGCAAGCGCTGTCCTGTGGTGGCGAAGCGGCTCGTCAACCAGGGCCTCGCCGAGCGTCGTCCGGACGGACTCGTCCTCATCAAGGTCGACGTGAAGAAGAAGCAGCTCAGAGCCGCGCGCAAGCGCTGATTTCCGTCCGCGTGGTTGGTCGCGCCCGCTAGCCTACGTCGATGCCAACTTGTGTCGTCACCGGCGGCGCCGGCTTCCTCGGCTCGCACCTGTGCGATGAGCTGCTGCGCCGCGGCCACCACGTCATCTGCGTCGACAACCTCGAGACGGGCTCGCTGCGCAACATCGAGCACATCCGCTCGCCGTCGTTCGAATTCCTCATGGTCGACATCGTCGAGCCGTACTTCGTCGAGCGGCAGGTGGACTTCGTCTACCACCTCGCCTCGCCCGCGTCGCCGATCGACTACCTGCGCCTGCCGCTGCACACGCTGAAGGTCGGCTCGTACGGGACCCACCACACGCTCGGGCTCGCGAAGAAGCATCGCGCGCGCTTCCTGCTGGCGTCGACGAGCGAGGTCTACGGCGACCCGCAGGTCCATCCGCAGAAGGAGACCTACTGGGGCCACGTCAACCCGATCGGCCCGCGCGGCGTCTACGACGAGGCCAAGCGCTACGCCGAGGCGCTGACGATGGCCTATCACCGCCAGCAGGGCGTCGACACGACGATCATCCGGATCTTCAACACCTACGGCCCGCGCATGCGCCCGCACGACGGCCGCGCGATCCCGACGTTCATGCGCCAGGCGCTGCAGCACCGACCGATCACCGTGTTCGGCGACGGCAGCCAGACGCGCTCGTTCTGCTTCGTCGACGACCTCATCCGCGGGATGATCGCGCTCGCCGAGTCCGGCCAGCCGGGCCCGATCAACGTCGGCAACCCGAACGAGTTCACCTTGCTGCAGCTCGCCCACGCCGTCATCGAGGTCACCGGCTCGAGCTCGGAGATCGTCTACGAGGCGCTGCCGACCGACGACCCGCAGGTGCGCAAGCCGGACATCGCGCTCGCCCGCGAGCTGCTCGGCTGGGAGCCCGAGGTCGAGCTCACCGAGGGGCTGACCCGGACACTGGATCAATCAGGCGCCGACGTCCTCATGGGCAGCGGGTCGGCCTGATCGTCCGATTCGCCCCGATCCGGCGCTCGACGAACGTCCAGCACGGCGTGCACGGCGCCGGAACATCTGCGATCTTCACGCGTTAGAGCGGGGAGATGCCGACAACGACGCAGCAGCCACGGGAGGGCGCAGAGGGGGCACAGGACGTGCCGGCGAACGAGTTCGCGCTGTCCGATCGCGACGTCCGCCGTAAGCGCCCGCCGGTCCTGTCGTTCTTCCTGAAGCTCGACACGGTGCGCCGGATCGTCCGCGTCGCCACGCTGCTGACGCTCGACTTCTTCGGCGTCTACATGGCGATCATCACGGCGCTGTGGCTCAAGGCGGGCCTGACGACGGGCGAGTGGCACTTCCGCGCCCAGACGGCGGCGACCGCCGAGCTGTTCGACTTCGCCTATCTCGTCACCGTGCTGCTGTTCGCGCGCTCGGGCCTGTACTCCGCCCGCGGCGAGCGCCCGGGGATGTCGCGGATCGTCTCGTCGCTGTTCCAGGTCGCGCTCGTCGCGCTCGTCTTCGCGGTCGCCAGCGGCAACAAGTTCAGCTCGTACTACATCTTCTACGGCTCGTTCTTCTTCGGCATGCTCTACGTCTCGCTGCTGCGGCTGAGCTACGAGAAGGTCGCCGGCTCGCTGCTGCGGCTCGCGGGCTACCAGCGCCGCGCCGTGCTCGTCGGCAGCGGCCAGCACATCGAGGCCGTCGGCCACGCGCTGCGCGACGCGGCGACCCCGACGGTGAAGGTCGTCGGCTTCATCTCGCTCACGCCGCGCCCGAACAACGGCCTGCTCTCGCTCGGCACGCTCGACGAGCTCGCCGACGTCATCCACCGCCACCGCGTCGACGAGGTCATCATCGCCGACCCCGACTTCCCCCAGCAGCAGGCCGTCGAGGTCGTCGACATCGCCCACGGGCAGGGCGTGCGGGTCCGGATCGCACCCTCGACGATGGAGCTGCTCGTCCACCGCGCCGAGTTCGTGCCCGGCGAGGCGGTGCCGCTCTTCGAGCTCAAGCCGCCGGTCTTCGAGGGCTTCGACTACTTCCTCAAGCGGCTGTTCGACCTCGTCGGCGCGTCGTTCTTGATCATCGTGTTCAGCCCGGTGCTGGCGGCCGCGGCGCTCGCCGTGCGCTTCAGCTCGCGCGGGCCGATGGTCTACCGCTCGATGCGGCCGGGGATCGGGGGCGTGCCGTTCGCGTGCCTGAAGTTCCGCACGATGTACCGCGACGCCGACCAGCGCCAGGCCGACCTCGAGTCGCTCAACGAGGCCTCCGGCGCGCTCTTCAAGATGCGCGACGACCCGCGCATGACGCCGGTCGGGCGCTTCCTGCGCCGCTACTCGATCGACGAGCTGCCGCAGCTGTTCAACGTCATCCGCGGCGAGATGTCGCTCGTCGGCCCGCGCCCGCTGCCCGAGCGCGACTTCCAGAAGCTCGAGGAGTGGCACAAGAAGCGCTACCTCGTGACGCCGGGCATCACGGGCCTGTGGCAGGTCTCCGGGCGCTCGGAGCTCGACTTCGACGACCTCGTGCGCCTGGACTTCCTCTACCTCGAGCGCTGGTCGGTCTTCCTCGACCTCAGCATCCTCGTGAAGACCGTCCCCGCCGTCTTCACGCGCCGCGGCGCCTTCTAGTGGCGTGAAGCCCCGCAACATCGCCATCGGGGCGATGTTCGTCCTCGTCGTGCTCGTGGCCGCGTACTTCGCCCGCGGCGGCGCCGACGCCAAGCCGCTCCCCGGCGAGCCGCTGCGGACGCTCGCCAAGCGCCAGGGCTTCGAGGTCGGCACGGCCGTGCGCGCGGACGTCCTGCAGCGCAACCGCGCCTACCGCCAGCTCGTCACGGCGCAGTTCTCGAGCGTCACGCCGGAGAACGAGATGAAGTGGGACGCGGTCGAGCCGTCGCAGGGCGACTTCAAGTTCGGCCCGGCGGACGAGATCGTCGACCGGGCGCGCGAGGCCGGCGAGAAGGTCCGCGGCCACACGCTCGTCTGGCACGCGCAGATCCCCGACTGGGTGCGCAAGCTCTCCCCCGACGACCTGCGCGCGGCGCTGCACGAGCACATCCGCCGCGAGATGACGCACTTCAGCGCGGACGTCGGCGTCTGGGACGTCGTCAACGAGCCGATCACCGACGACGGCGGCCTGCGCCAGTCCGTCTGGCAGCGCCGCCTCGGCCCCGGCTTCATCGCCGACGCGTTCCGCACCGCGCACGACGCCGATCCGAACGCCAAGCTCTACCTCAACGAGATCGGCGCCGAGGGCGTCAACCCGAAGTCCAACCGGCTCTACGAGGTCGTGCGCGACCTCAAGGCCCAGGGCGTCCCGATCGACGGCGTCGGCTTTCAGACGCACGCGAACCTCAACGGACTGCCGGCCGACATGGTCGACAACATGCGCCGCTTCAAGGCGCTCGGCCTGGACATCGCGATCACCGAGGCCGACGTCGCGCTGAAGCTGCCGCCGAGCGCGGCCGACCTCGACGCGCAGGCGAGGATCTACACGCAGATCGTCGACAACTGCCGCGCCGTCGACTGCCGGTCGCTGACGTTCTGGGGCTTCACCGACGGCCGCTCCTGGATCTCCGAGACGCAGGCGGGGATGGGCGCCGCGACGCTGCTCGACGAGTCGCTGCGGCCCAAGCCCGCGTTCTTCGCCGTGCAGAAGGCGCTCGGCGGCTGACCTTCCCGCCGGACGCCTGGGTCATCCGTCCAGCGCGCCGTGAGTCCAGGCGACGGCGGCCGTCCTATGTGTACGGCCGCTCCTCGGCCGATACATCAATCGAAACGCCGACAACCTGCCCATGGACGGGCGGGTGCAGGAGGACCGCATGGACCGCACTCACACCCTCATCGCCGGCGGCGTGCTCGCGCTGGCGCTCGCGCTGCCCGCCGCCGCGCAGGCCGCGACCGACCGCAACCACGATCGCATCCCCGACCGCTGGGAGCGCGCGCATCATCTCTCGCTGCGCGTCGACCAGGCCCAGCGCGACCAGGATCACGACGGGCTGCGCAACCGCGGCGAGTACCGCGACCACACCGACCCGCACCGGCGCGACAGCGACCGCGACGGCATCCCGGACGGGCGCGAGGACGCCGATCACGACGGCGTCTCCAACGCCTCCGAGCAGGAGGCCGCCGCGAACGCCGAGCGGCCCGCCGGCGACGCCGGGACGCCCGACAGCGGCGAGCACCGCGAGCCCATCGCCACGGTGGCGTCCTTCGCCGACGGCCGCCTGGAGGTGCACCAGGCCGACGGCACGTCCGCGGTCGCGAGCGTCGACGGCGCGACGCGCCTGCTCTGCGCACCACCGGTCGAGAACTCCACCGCGGTGCCCTGCCCGCCCGAGCGTCTCGTCGCCGGCACGCGCGTGCTCGTCGCCCGGCGCACCGGCGCGCACTGGGACTTCATCGTGCTGCGGGCCGATCCGGGCCCCGGCACGACGCCGCCGGCGGATCCCGCCCCGCCGCTCCCACCCGTGCTACCGCCCGCGCCGGCATCGACCGGCACGATCACCGCGGTCGGCGATGGCTCGATCACCATCACGCGCCCCAGCGGCGAGGTCGTGCCGGGCTTCGTGCGCCCGACGCTCGTCCTGCATTGCGTCCACGTCGCCGACGGGCACGCGGTCTCGACCGAGGCGTGCGCGACGTCGAGCCTCGTCGTGGGCGCGCAGGTCGCGCTCGCGCAGCGCACGCTCGTCGACGGCGGCTGGACCTGGACGACGATCACGGTCATCGAGCCGGCGGCGTGACCGAGGCCCCGGATCCCGGCGCCCGGCGCCCGCCGCGTCTGCGCAGCGATGCGCAGCTCGTGGCGGGCGCCCGCACCGGCTGTCCGGAGTCGCGCGCCGAGATCGCGCGCCGCTACGGCGCGCAGCTGCGTTGCGCCTGCGCGCGGGTCGCCGGCCCCGACGCCGCCGACGACGCCGTGCAGGAGGCGCTCGTCAAGGCGCTGGCCGCGCTGGCCGCCGGCGCGTCGCCGGCGAACCTCCGCGCGTGGCTGCACCGCATCGCGCGCAATGCCGCGATCGACGAGCTGCGCGGGCGGCGCACGTGGGAGCCGCTGGACCCGCAGATCGACGGTGTCCCGCAGCCGCCGCAGATCGCGGCCGAGCGCGCGCAGCTGCGCGACCTGCTCGACGGTGTCGCCGCGCTGCCCGAGCGCCAGCGCCGGGCGCTGCGCATGCGCGTCGTCGACGAGCGCAGCTACGACGAGATCGGCGCGGCGCTCGGGACCGAGGAGGGCGCGGTGCGCGCGCTGCTGCATCGCGCCCGCAGCCGCCTGCGCGAGGCGGCGGCCGTCGTGGTGCTCCCGTTCTGGCGCATCGCGCGCCACGGCCCGCTCGCACACGCGGGCGCGGGGACCGGGGCGGGGGTCAAGACCGGCCTCGTGATCGGGGCGCTCGCCACCGCCGGTGCGGCGGGCGTCGTGCTGCACACGGGCGCCGCGACGCCCGCGACGGCGCGCGAGCGCGCCGTCGTCGCGGTCGTCGGGCAGCCGATCGCCCAGCCGGCGACGAGCTCCGCCGCCGCCGCTGGGCGCCGGCGCCTGGTGGTGCGTGCGCGCCCCCATGCGGTCGCCCGCGTGTCCGCCCACGCTCACGCGCACGCCCGCGCGCACGCCGCGAGCGCGACGGGGACCGCGACCCGGCAGCGCGCGGCGGCGCCAGCGCCCGCCGCGCCCGTCGCGCGCACGATCCCCGCCGCGCGCCCGCACAATCCGCAGCCCTCGCCGCGCACCCCGGCCACGTCGCCGGCCACGGCCGCGCCGGCGGTCACGCCGACGCGGCCCGCGCCGGCGCCCACGCCGGTTGCGCCCCCCGCCGCGCCGCCGGCCGCGCCCGAGCCGCCGGCGCCGGTCGCGCCGCCGGCGCCCCGTCCGCCCGACCCCGCGGGGACGCCCGCCCCGGCGGCCCGCGGCCGGATCAGCGCCTGGACCCCCGACGCGCCCGGCGACGCGGAGGGGCTGCTGGCCGTGCAGTCCGACGCCAACCCGGCGATCGCCCGCCGCGTCACGGCCGCGACCGACCTGCGCTGCTACCGCGTCGCCGGCGGGCTCGCGCTCTCGCTCGGCGCCTGTCCGGCGGACGCGCTCGTCGCGGGGACGCCGGTCGCGAGCGCCGAGATGCAGGCCGCGGACGCGGGCGCGAGCTGGCGCCTCGTGTACCTCATCGTGCCCGCCTGACGCTGCCGCGATAATCGCCCGGATGGCCCACCGCTACCTCTTCGAGCAGATGGTCCGCCGCGAGCTGCGCCAGAAGTACAAGGGCTCGGCGCTCGGGGTGCTGTGGTACCTCATCAACCCGCTCGTGCTGATGGGCGCCTACTACCTCATGTTCGGCGTGCTCTTCAAGGTCGCGGGATCCGACCAGCCGCAGCACTACCCGCTGTTCTTGCTCGTCGGTCTCGTCGTCTGGATCTTCTTCAGCCAGGCCGTGATCAGCGCGGCGCCGTCGCTGCTGGACCAGGGCGCGCTCGTGCGCAAGGCGCGCTTCCCGCGCGAGACGATCCCGGCGTCGGTCGTGACGGTGCAGCTCGTGACGTTCCTCGCGCTGCTCGCGCTGCTGACGCCCGTGACGATCGCGGTCCGCGGCACCGGGCCCGGGCTGCTCGCGCTGCCGCTCGTCCTCGCCTGCCTCTTCGCCTTCGTGCTCGGCTTCGCGCTCGCCGTGAGCGTCCTGCACGCGTACTTCCGCGACGTCGCGCCGATCCTCTCGGCGGCGCTGCTGCCGTGGTTCTTCCTCTCGCCGATCTTCTTCGACCCGACGACCGCCGACCGCTTCAGCGCGCACTCGAACCTCGTCTTCATCCTCGAGTGGGTCAACCCCGTCGCGCCGTTCATCGTCGCCGTGCGCGACGAGATCTACGGCGGCGCGCTGCCGTCGGGCGAAGTGCTGGCGTACATCTTCGTCGCGGCGGCGCTCGCGCTCGGCGGCGGACTGGCGCTCTTCCGGCGGATGCAGGGCGAGCTGGCGGTGGTCGTATGAGGAAGCGCGCGGCGCTCGACGAGGGCGTGCGTCCGGGCGAGATCGTGCTCGAGCACGCGACGCGGTCGTTCAGCGTCAAGGCCGATCGCGGCCGGACGCTGAAGGAGATGCTCATCGGCCGCGAGCGCGCCGGCGGTCCGGCGCCGGTGGAGGCGCTGCGCGACGTCTCGCTGCGCATCGAGCCGGGCGAGACGGTCGGGATCGTCGGGCGCAACGGCGCCGGGAAGTCCTCGACGCTGCGCGTGCTGTCGGGGATCGTGCCGCTGAACTCCGGGCGCGTCGCCTGCGGCGGGCAGATCGTCGCCCAGCTCGAGCTCGGCGCCGGCTTCGGCCGCGACTTCTCCGGGCGCGAGAACATCTTCCTCAACGGCGCGCTGCACGGCCTGACGAAGGAGCAGATCGAGGCGCGCATCGACGCGATCGTCGCCTTCTCCGAGCTCGGCGACTTCATCGACGCGCCGGTCTCGACGTACTCCTCGGGCATGTTCCTGCGGCTCGGCTTCGCGATCGCCGCGCACCTCGACGCCGACGTCCTGCTCATCGACGAGGTCCTCGCCGTCGGCGACGAGGCCTTCCAGCGCAAGTGCGAGGCCCGCATCGCCGAGCAGATCGCCGCCGGCGCGACGCTCGTGCTCGTCTCGCATGACGCCGCGCTCATCGAGCGCACGTGCGAGCGGCTGATCGTGCTCGACGGCGGCGAGAAGGTCTTCGACGGGCCCGTCGGCGAGGGCATGCCGTTCTACCACCGGCTCATGGGCACCGCCGAGCCGGTGCCCTCCCCATGAAGCCCGAGGACGCGGTGGGCGCCGCGCGCGCCGCCGCCGCCGCGCGCGACGACGCATTGGCGCCGGGCATGACGATCGAGCCGACCGAGCGCGTGTCGATCGAGCAGCTCATGGAGTGGGCCGCGATCGAGCCTGACCCCGACCTCATGCGCTCGACGCGCAGGCTCGGCGCGCCGATCACGTGGGCCAAGCGCCAGCTCGTCCACGTCATGCGCCAGTACCTCCGCGAGCTGCAGTCCCAGCAGACGCGCTTCAACCTCAACGTCCTCATCCGCGTCGCCGAGCTCGAGGATCGCGTGGCGCGGCTCGAGGAGCGCGCGGGCTCGCGGGAAAATGAGGACTCTCACCGGTGATGTACCGGTGAGAGTTCACCAGGTCCTCAGCGGCGCCGGCCCCTACGACGCCGTCACGACGCAGGCGCTCGCCTTCCGCGACCTCTTCGGGGCGTGGGGCTGGGGCGGGCGCGACGTCGCCGCCGAGATCGACCCGCGGATCGGGCACCGCATCGCGCCGCTGCGCTCGCTGGCGGCGGCCGGCGACGACCTGCTGCTCATCCACTACTCCGCCTACGCGCCGAAGCTCCGCGCGGTCCTCGAGCTGCCGCAGCGCAAGCTGCTCATCTCCCACAACATCACGCCCGCGCGCTGGTTCTGGGACCACGACCCGCAGGCGGCCGTCGTCTGCGCGCTCGGGCGCAAGCAGCTGCCGCAGTTCGCCGCGGCGGTCGACGTCGCGGCCGGCGTGTCGCTCTACAACGCGCGCGAGCTCGGCTCGGAGACCGTCATCCCGATCCTCTTTGACCCCGCCGCGCTCGGCGCACCCGGTCCCGCCGATCCGCCCGGCCCCCCGGTGATCCTGTTCGTCGGGCGCCTCGCGCCGCACAAGCGCCAGGACGCCGTCATCCGCGCGTTCGAGCTCTACCGCCGCCGCCACGCGCCCGACGCCCGCCTCGTCCTCGTCGGCGCGCCGATCAACTGGGCCTACGACGCCTCGATGCGCGCGCTCGCCGACGAGCTCTCGCCCGGCCACGTGACGATCGAGTCCGGCCTGACGCCCGAGCAGCTCGCCGCGCGCTGGCGCTCGGCGCACGCGTTCCTCTGCCTCTCCGAGCACGAGGGCTTCTGCATCCCGCTGCTGGAGGCCTGCCACTTCGGCGTGCCGGTCGTCGCGCGGCCGATCGGCGGGATCCCGGAGGTCATCGGCGACGCCGGGCTGCTGCTCGGCCTCGACGACGGCGAGAGCGTCGTCGCCGAGCTGCTCGCCCTCGTCGTCGGCGACGCCGAGCTGCGCGCGGAGCTGCGCAGGCGCGGCGCGGGCCGCGTCGCGGCCTACGCGCCCGAGCCGACCGCGCGCACGCTGCGCGCGGCGCTCGAGTCGCTCGCTGCGTGACGTGCGTCACACAGGCCGTATCTCCCGGGGCTGTCCGGTGTTCTGGTTGGCATGAACTCCCCGCACGTCATCTATCTCCCCCGCCGCCTCGAGGCCGTCTCCCGCGATTCGTTCCTCGAGCGCGACGCCGAGGTCGTGCCGCTGCGCCAGCCCGCGCAGCCCGGCGAGCCTCAGCCGCCGCTGCGCGCCGCGTAGCCCCGCGCTACCACTCCCGCGGCTGCGCGAGCGCGTGGACCGGGCCCGCTGACGTGATCGGCGCCGGCCCGTCGAGGTTCGTCGTCGTGTAGTCGAGCTCGTCCATCAGCGCGACGAACTCCGCGTTCGTGTCGTGCAGCTCGCAGACGATCGCCGGCCGGTGGTGCTCGATCGTCGCGCGCATCCCGGCGATCGCCTGCAGCTCGGCGCCCTCGGTGTCGATCTTCAGGACGTCGGGCGGCGGGATCGCGCCGGACGCGACGAGCTCGTCGATCGCGACGACCGCGACGTCGATCTCCGCGCGCACGTCGGCGTGGCGCCCGGTCGACGCGAGGTGCGACCAGCTCGCCTCGCCGACGACGAGCAGCTGCGCGCGGCCGCCGGCGGCGCCGACGGCCTCCTCGCGGATCTCGGCGTGGGAGAAGCCGTTGAGCGCGATGTTGTGGCCGACGGCGCGCGCGCAGGCGGGCACCGGCTCGAAGGCGACGACGCGGCCCTCGGGGCCGACGAGCCGCGCGCCGAGGAGCGTGAAGAAGCCGACGTTCGCACCGACGTCGTAGAAGACGTCGCCGGGGGACAGCAGCCGGCGCAGCGCCTCCTGCACCGGCGGCTCGAGCGTGCCGCGGACGATCAGGCCGGCGTGGGCGTGGTCGAGCGGGAGGTCGGCGGTCGAGACGTAGAGCAGGTGCGCGAGCCCGCCCGCGATCGGCACCGGCGCGCGGCCGTACCACGACGACGCGCGCCGCAGCAGCGCCCGCGACGCGCGCCCGGCGCGGACGCGCTCGGCGAGCTCGGCGCGGCGTTCCTCGGGCATCCCGGTGATGACATGGGTCGCCCCGTTGCGCAGCCGCCCGGTGAGCTCGTGGCGCAGGTGGCGAATCGAGCCCGGCATCGGCCGGGATGATCGCACCGATGCGACTACCGCACGCGGTAGGGGTCGACGTAGACGTCGTCGATCTGCCACCCGCCCGGGCCGCGCGGGGTGAAGCGCAGCGATACCTGAAGCGCGTTGTCGTAGTCGGCGGCCCGCGCGTCGACCTTCATCGCCAGCGCGTCGGTCGCGGCCCACGTGCCGCTGCCACCGACGGTGCCGAGCGCGACGCTCTGCTCGCGGCCGCTGCTCGTCGTGTACAGCGCCTCGACGGACAGCGTGCCCGTCGTCGCTCCGGCGGCGAAGAAGCGCATCGTCTTGTGCTCGACGCCGATGCACATCGGCGCGGTCGTCGCGGCGCTGCCGGCCGGGAGATCGAGCGCCATGTGGTCGGTCGCGGCGCCGACGGCGAACGGCTCGTTGCCCTCGACGGCGCGGGCGCCGCCCTGCAGCGACCACGCGTCGCCGCCGGCCTCGAGGCCGCCGTCGGGAGCGAGGATGTAGTCCCCGAGGTCCTGCCAGGCTCTGAACGGCTGAACCGTCGGGACGGCCGGACAACCGGCGGCGGGGGTCGCGGCCGGGGCGGCGGATGCCGGGGCGGCGGACAGTGCGGCGGCGGCGAGTGCCGCGACGGCGCCGGTCAGAACGGTGCGGCTGCGAGGGGCGAGATGCACGAGGGATGCCTCTTCTCCGGGGGTGGCGGGGAGCGGCCTTGCGCTCAAGGCCGTTATCGGACCGGCGCCCGAAACCTGCGGCGACTGGTGCTGATCGCCCTACGAACGTCCAATCCGGCGTCCAGCGCCACCGCACGAGCTGCAGCGGAGTTACGCTCCGCCTCCATGTCGGAGGCCATTGCTCTCACGGAGGAGTCGCGGTCTCGCCTGCAGCAGCCGCTGCAGGGGCGTGAGCTCCTCGGCGGAGCGATCGTCGCGGCGATCTTCGTCGCCGCCGCGGCCGCGCTCGTGGCCCACGGCGTCGATGGCCACGTCGACGGGGTCGACGTCGCACTGTTCGTCGTCGCCGCCGCCGTCATGGGGCGCCTGGAGTTCGAGATCGGCGCCGGCTACCTCGTCCCGACGCAGCTCATCTTCGTCCCGATGCTCTTCGTCCTGCCGCCGGCGATCGTCCCGCTCGTCGCCGTCGCGGCGCTGCTCGCCGACCGCCTGCCCGACGTCCTCAGCGGCCGGCTGCACGCGTCGCGACTGATCCTCGTCGGCGGCGATGCCTGGTTCGCGCTCGGCCCGGCGGTCGTCTTCGTCGCCGCCGGCGTCAGCGCGCCGGCGCTCGCCGACTGGCCGATCTACGCGCTCGCGCTCGCCGCGCAGTTCGCCGGCGACCTCGCGAGCTCGACGCTGCGCGAGCGCTACACGCACGGCGTGCGCCCGATGCTCGTCCTCGAGGTCCTGCGCGAGGTCTGGCTCGTCGATGCCCTGCTGTCGCCGATCGGGCTGCTCGCCGCGTTCGCGAGCACGCTCGAGAACGGCGCGTTCCTCCTCGTCCTGCCGCTCGGGGCGCTGCTGGCGTTCTTCGCGCGCGAGCGGCGCGAGCGGATCGGCACCGCGATCGAGCTGAGCTCGGCCTACCGCGGCACCGCGCTGCTGCTCGGCGACGTGCTCACCGAGGACGACGAGTACACGGGGCGCCACAGCCAGGGCGTCGTCGTGCTCGCGCTCGAGATCGCCGACGAACTGCACCTGCACGAGGACGAGCGCCGGCTCGTCGAGTTCGGCGCGCTGCTGCACGACATCGGCAAGATGTCGACGCCGAAGGAGATCCTCAACAAGCCGGGCCCGCTCAGCGACGACGAGTGGGCGACGATGCAGCGCCACACGATCGACGGCCAGCGGATGCTCGACCAGGTCGGCGGCGCGCTGCACGAGGCGGGCGAGGTCGTGCGGGCGTCGCACGAGCGCTTCGACGGCAGCGGCTATCCCGATCACCTGCGCGGGCACGAGATCCCGCTCGCGGCGCGGGTCGTCGCCGTCGCCGACGCCTACAGCGCGATGACGACGCGCCGCGCCTACCGCGAGCCCCTGGGCCATCGCCACGCCCTGGCGGAGCTGCGCGCGAACGCCGGCACGCAGTTCGACCCCGCCGTCGTCGATGCCGCGCTCGCCGTCCTCGCGCGCGGGCCGGTCGTCGCGGTCGCGCTGACGGGTCGCGGAGACGCTGCGTAAGATGGATCGGGCCTCGCTCGTGGTGCCGCCGGCGGGTCATCTCTTCCACTGTCCGCTGAACGAATCCGAGATGGACGAGCCCAACGCACGCCGCATACCCGCCGCCGCGACCGTGGACCTCGAGCGCTACGACGCGGTGCTGTTCGACCTCGACGGCGTGCTGACGAGCACCGCGTCGCTGCACACCGCGTGCTGGAAGCACGTGTTCGACGACTTCCTCGCGCGCACGGCGCAGCGCACCGGCGAGGCGCAGGCGCCGTTCGACGCCGGCGCCGACTACCTGCGCTACGTCGACGGCAAGCCGCGCGCGGCCGGCGTGCGCGACTTCCTCGCCTCGCGCGGGATCGCGCTGCCCGAGGGGGCGCACGACGCCGCGCCCGGCGACGACAGCATCCAGGCGGTCGCGAACTCCAAGCAGGTGCTCGTCGCGCACGAGCTCGAGGCGGGCAACGTCGAGGCCTTCCCGGGCTCGGTCGCCTGGGTCCACGAGCTGCACGAGCGCGGCGTCAAGACGGCGGTCGTGTCGTCGAGCGAGAACTGCCGCGCCGTGCTCGCCGCCGCCGGCATCGACGATCTCTTCGACGTCGTCGTCGACGGCTCCGACGCGCGCGAGCTCGGGCTGCCCGGCAAGCCCGCGCCGGACATGTTTCTCGAGGCCGCGCGCCGGATCGGCGTGGAGCCCGCCCGCGCGGTCGTCGTCGAGGACGCGCTGGCCGGCGTCGAGGCCGGGCGCGCCGGCGGCTTCGGGCTCGTCATCGGCGTCGCCCGCACCGCCGCGCCCGAAGACCTCGTCGAGCACGGCGCCGACATCGTCGTCTCCGACCTCGAGGAGCTGCTGCGATGACGGCGCGTCATTGCTCGCCCGTCGTGCCGGTCGACCCCGATCGCGAGTTCTCGCGATGAGCCTGCGCGACGCCCGCCTGGCGGCGCTGACGCGCATCCGCGAGGGCCGCGAGGCGCCGGCGCTGCGCGCGGCGATGCCGATCGACCCCTGGCGTCTCGTCTCGCGTCGCTTCTCGCTGGAGAGCCCGGCCGAGGCCGAGACGCTCTTCTCCGTCGCCAACGGCTACATGGGCCTGCGCGGGACGCACGAGGAGGGTCTGCCGTCCAACGACCCGGGCCTCTTCCTCAACGGCTTGCACGAGACCTGGCCGATCCCGTATGGCGAGTCGGCGTTCGGGTTCGCGACGACGGGGCAGACGATCGTCAGCGCGCCCGACGGCTCGGTCATGCGCCTGTACGTCGACGAGGAGCCGCTCGTCCTGACGGAGTCCAAGGTCCTCGACTACGAGCGCGTCCTGGACATGCGCAGCGGGATGCTCGAGCGCCGGGTGACGTTCCGCACCGCCCGCGGGGCCGTCGTGGCGCTGACGTCCAAGCGGCTCGTGTCGCTGCACTGGCGCCACCTCGCGGCGATCTCCTACGAGGTCACGCTCGTGTCGGGCATGGCCGAGCTCGCGATCGCGTCCGAGCTCGTGACGCACCTGCCGCGGCCGAAGGGCCACGACGACCCGCGCGTCGGCGTGCGCATGGACGAGTCCGCGCTGGCCCCGGTCGACCGCCACGTCGACGGTACGCGGGTGGTGCTCGAGCTGCGCACGCGCTCGAGCGCCATCGGCCTCGCCTGCGGGATGGAGCACTCGATCGAGACCGAGCTGCGCCACAGCATCGAGTCCAGCGTCGAGGACGACGAGGGGCGCGTCGTGTTCTTCCTCGACGCCGAGGTCGGCGTCCCGGCGCGGGTGACGAAGCTGCTCGGCTATCACCACGCCGACAGCGCCCCCGCCGGCGACCTCGCGCGGCGCGTCAACCGCACGCTCGACCGCGCGGCCGGCGACGGCTTCGAGCGCATCGCCGAGGTCCAGCGCGAGCGGCTGGACTTCTTCTGGGAGCAGAGCGACATCGAGATCGAGGGCCCGGCGGACATCCAGCAGGCCGTCCGCTTCAACCTCTTCCAGATCCGCCAGGCGTCCGCGCGCGTCGAGGGCCACGGCATCGCCGCCAAGGGCCTGACCGGCCGCGGCTACGAGGGCCAGTACTTCTGGGACACGGAGATCTACGTGCTGCCGTGCCTGACCTACACGCAGCCGCACGTCGCCCGGCGGCTGCTGCACTTCCGCTACGAGATGCTCGGCGCCGCCCGGCGGCGCGCGCAGCAGCTCGGGCACGTCGGGGCGCTGTTTCCGTGGCGGACGATCAGCGGTGAGGAGGCGTCCGCGTACTACGCCGCCGGCACCGCCCAATACCACATCAACGCAGCGATTTCGTATGCCGTGCGGCAGTTCGTGCGCGTGACCCGCGACGAGGAGTTCCTCGCCCGCGAGGGCGTCGAGATCCTCGTCGAGACGGCGCGCTTCTGGGCCGATCTGGGCTTCTTCTCGACGCGGCGCGACGGCCAGTTCTGCATCCAGGGCGTCACGGGCCCCGACGAGTACTCGGCGGTCGTCGACAACAACGCCTACACGAACCTCATGGCGCGCGAGAACCTCAACGCGGCCGCCGAGGGCCTGGACCTGCTGCAGCGGACCGATCCCGACGGCTACGACCGGCTCGTCAACCGCCTGCACCTCCAGCCGCACGAGCCCGAGCAGTGGTGCCTCGCGGCGGAGAAGATGTTCGTCCCCTACGACGACCGCGCCGGCGTGCTGCTGCAGGACGAGCACTTCCTCAACCGCAAGCCCTGGGACTTCGAGCACACGCCGCTGGACAACTACCCGCTGCTGCTGCACTACCACCCGCTGAACATCTACCGCCACCAGGTCATCAAGCAGACCGACGTCGTGCTCGCGACATTCCTCGCCGGCGACCGCTTCACGCTCGGCGAGAAGCGCCGCGTGTTCGAGTACTACGACCCGCTGACGACCGGCGACTCGTCGCTGTCGTCGTGCGTGCAGAGCGTCATGGCGGCCGAGGTCGGCGACTCCCAGGCGGCCTACGACTACTTCCTGCTCAGCGCCGCGGTCGACCTCGCGAACCTCGCCGGCAACGTCAGCGACGGCATCCACGTCGCCTCCTGCGGCGGCGTCTGGATGGCGCTCGTCAACGGCTTCGCCGGCCTGCGCGACGCCGAGGGCGCCGACCTGCGCTTCAGCCCGCGGCTGCCCGAGGACTGGGAGCGCATGCGCTTCCGGCTCATCTGCCGCGGCAGCCGCGTCGAGGTCGAGATGCGGCGCGACAGCACGACGTTCACGCTGCTGGACGGCGCGCCGCTGTCGATGGTCAGCGACGGCCAGGCCTTCACCGTGGCGATCGACGAGCCGGTGACCGTCCCGGTGGTCTCCGACGCCGACGACCGGTCGGCCGCCGCCGCCGCCGGCTGATCGTCAGGTCAGGCGGGCGCCCGCGGCGCCGGCTCCGCCACCCGGGCGGGGCCCGCCTCCGGCGCGTCGCCCACCGCGAGCGTCGGGAGGCGCAGCGTGAAGAGCGAGCCGCCGCCGACCGCCGCATCGACGGCGATCGTGCCGCCGTGCGTCTCGGCGACCTGGCGCACGATCGCCAGGCCGAGGCCCGACCCGGGCCGCCCGCGGGCTCCGCTGCCGCGATAGAAGCGATCGAAGACGTGCGGGCGGTCGGCGGCCGGGATCCCGGGGCCGTGGTCGCGCACCGTCAGCGCGCCGCCGCGCAGGCCGATCTCGACGGCGCTGCCGGGCGGGCTGTACTTCACGGCGTTGTCGATGAGGTTGTCGATCGCGCGCCCGAGGCGGTCCGGCAGTCCCTCGACGACGGTCGGGTCGAGCTCGGCCCTGAACGTCGCCGCCGGCCGCCGGCGGCTCGCGCGGTGGACGGCCTCGCCGACGAGCGCGTCGAGCTGCACCTCCTCGATGCCCGACAGCGGCTCGTCGCCGCGCGCGAGCTCGATGACGTCGGTGATCAGCGCGCTGAGCTCCTCGGTCTCCTCGCGCACGTCCTCCAGCAGCCGCCGGCGGTCGTCGTCGGGCAGCTCGCCGCCGGCGAGCAGGACCTCGATGTTCGTCCGCAGCGCCGTCACCGGCGTGCGCAGCTCGTGCGAGGCGTCGGCGACGAGCTGGCGCTGGGCGTGGACGGAGTCGTCGAGCGCGCGGCGCGAGCCCTCGAGCGTGTCGAGCATCGTGTTGAAGCGCTGCGCCATGCGCCCGACCTCGTCGTCGCCGGGCACGTCGATGCGCCGCCCGAGGTCCTCGGTCTGCGTGATGTGCTCGGCCGCCGCCGTCAGCTCGGTCACCGGCTGGATGACCTGGCGGCCGAAGATCCGCCCGAGCGCCGCGGCGAGGAGCGTCCCGGCGAGGCACAGCAGCACGAGGACGATCCGCAGCCGGGCGAGCGTCGAGTCGACGTTGCTCATGCTGCGCGCGAGCTGGATCGCCCCGCCGCCGGGCACTGCCGCGGTCAGCATGCGCAGGTGCAGGCCGTCGGCGTGCGTGTCGCGCAGGAGGAAGCGCAGCTGCCCGGAGGCGACGGCGCGGTCGTCGCCGTCGACCGGCACGCGCAGGTCGCCCTGGGCGCGCAGGAAGATCTCGCCGTCGGCCGTGAGGAGCTGGACCGGGCCGCTCGGCGCGCCACCGCGCACGGCGGGCTGGGGGAGCCGCAGCCCGGGACCGAAGCCGAAGCGGTCGGCGCGGCCGGAGACCTGCGCGTACTGCTCGGCGAGCGCGTCGTCGACCTGGCCGCGCAGCTCGCTGCGCAGGACGAGGAACGCGACGATCGAGACGAGCACGACGGTGACCCCGACGGTACCCGCCGCGAGGATCGTCAGCCGGTGGCGAAGGGCCATCATCGCGCGGCGCTCATGGGTCGCGCAGGACGTAGCCGACGCCGCGCACGGTGTGCACGAGGCGGCGCTCGCCGCCGGCCTCGGTCTTGCGGCGCAGGTAGCCGATGTAGACGCCGAGCGCGTTGGACGTCGCGCCGAAGTCATAGCCCCAGACGCGCTCGAAGAGCGTCGAGCGCGTGAGGACCTGGCGCGGGTGCTCGAGGAACAGCTCGAGCAGCGAGAACTCGGTCTTCGAGAGGTCGATGCGCCGGGCGCCGCGGTGCACCTCGTGCGCCGAGCGGTCCAGGACGAGGTCGCCGAAGGCGAGCGTCGGGCCGCCGGGGTCGACGCGGCGCAGCAGCGCGCGCAGCCGCGCGTTGAGCTCGCGCAGCGCGAACGGCTTGACGAGGTAGTCGTCGGCGCCGGCGTCGAGGCCGTCGACGCGGTCGTCGATCGCGTCGCGCGCCGTGAGCATGAGCACCGGCGTGCGGTCGCCCGCGGCGCGCAGGCGCCGGCAGACCTCGAGGCCGTCGACGCGCGGCATCATGACGTCGAGGACGATCGCGTCGACCGTGCTCTCGGCGAGCGCGTCGAGCGCCTGCTGGCCGTCCTCGGCGAGCGTGACGTCGTGGCGCTCGAGCGCGAGGGCGCGCTGCAGCGCCGCGCGCACGCCGGGCTCGTCGTCGACCACCAGGACCTTCACGCGCAGATTCTCCTCATGCTGCGTAAGAGCCTACGAAGTGGCCGGCGCCGCTACTCGACGTTCTTGCCGCCGGAGTGCAGCCGCTTGACCGTCAGGACGTCCTTGCGCGAGCAGTGGTCGCCGCCGGGGAGGTTCGGCTTGAGGTGGAAGAGCTGGTAGCGGTCGAGCGTCATGACCGGCGGGCCGGTCGCGTCGAAGGGCTTGATCCAGTCGTCGTCGACGAGGACGTAGTCGGCGGCGCGCGACAGCGGGACGTGCGGGTAGCTCGTCTCGAGGACCGGGCGCTGCGAGCACAGCGGCTGGCCGGAGAGCATGATCCCGGCCCACAGCATGCGCCCGTCGGCGGGGATGTCGAGGCGCACCGACGCGCTCGGCGGCAGGAGCGCGTCGACCTTCTTGAGCTCGAGCATGCTCTTGGGGAGCTGGTCGAACGTCGCGCCGATCTGCGCCGCCGCGCCGTCGCGCGTCGCGCCGACGAGGAAGATCACCGCGACGACGCTCACCCAGGCCCACTTCAGCCGCGCCAGGCCGACGACCGCGATCGTGATCGCCACCGGCGTGACGAAGGCCAGCGCCTTGAAGTGGAAGTACCAGCCGAAGTCGCGCGGGCGGAAGAACAGCGCGGCGATGACGCCGAACGCGACGATCCCGCCGAGGCCCCAGCGGATGTCGCGCGGCGAGCTGCGCAGGGCGATGAAGAGCCCGGCGCCGAGCACGAGGATGCCGAGGCCCGCCATGCCGGCGTCGCCGAAGCCGAGGAAGAAGCGCTCGGGGAAGAAGCCGGTCAGGTCGCCGCCCCAGTTGACGAGCGAGTACCCCGGGATCAGCACGCGCGTCGACGAGGCCGTCTTCTCGAGCACGCCCTGCAGCGGGATGAGCAGCAGGAGGAACAGCGGCACGATCCACAACAGCTGGCGCTTGCTGCGCAGGCGCGGGATGCGCAGCAGCCGCCGGCCCTGGCGGCGGCGCTCGAAGCCCCAGAAGACGATCGCCGCGATGAGCGGAATCGGCGCCGCGAGCGGATAGGCGAACGTCAGCACGCCGAGGAACGCGGCGAAGAGGATCAGGCCGCCGCGCGACGGTTCTCGCACCGCGTACCAGGCGAGGACGATCGCGAACGCCAGCGCCATGTAGCCCCACGTCTGGTTGACGTACGGGTGCATGCCGGTGAACAGCGCGATGCGGTTGAGGCCGATGAGCCCCATCGCGGCGCCCGCCGCCCAGGGGCCGGCGCCGAGCAGCTCGCGCGCGAGCAGCCAGAAGCCGAGCGCCGCCATGGCCAGCAGCGCGGCCTGGAGCGTCGCGATGACGGCGTAGGGCTCCATCCCCGCGATCCGCGCGACGGCGCCGAAGGCGAGGTAGATCGGCGGCTTGGAGCGCCAGACGAGCGGCACGCGGTCGACGGGCTCGCTCGGATCCACCGCGGTCGGGTGGTCCTTCTGCAGGAACTGCGCCGTCCCGACGGCGAGGTGCGCGTCCGAGCCGTTGCCGATGACCGTGGCAAAGCCGCTGCGGAACATCGGCACGAGCGCGATCGCCCCGATGAGCATCGCGAGATACAGCGGCACGAGCAGTGCCCGCCACGACGTCTGGGCGCCCTCGAGCGCCGCCGAGCGGGCCAGCGGCAGGCCGGGGTCGCGCCGCCAGGTGTAGACGCCGAGCGCGGCGCCCCCGGCGAGCACGATCCCCAGCGCGATGTCGAAGGGGACGAAGGCGTAGGCCAGCAGCGCCATCTCCAGCGCCGTCGCGACGGCGCCGACCGGCAGCACCCAGAGCAGCTCGTGGCGGCGCAGGCGCGCGGGCAGCAGCAGCCGCGTCGGGCCGAACCCGGCGAGCGCGAACAGCACGACGCAGGCCGCCGCGACGTGCGCGGCGTCGGCGACGCCGCCGCGGCCCTTGACGCCCGCGTACGTCGCCAGGCCGAGCGCGATCGCGGACGCGCCGGCGACGGCGAGCCAGGCGAGCGTGCGGTCGGCGCGCGGGGTCAGTGGCGGGCGTGGGTCCGGCGCGCCTGCTGGAGAACCCGGCTCAGGAACACCGGGTTGCCCACCAGGTAGCGCCTCCACATCCGCTGCGGCTCGATCGCCAGTCTGAAGATCCATTCCAGTCCATTGTCGGATAGCGAGGCCGGCGCACGCGGCACGCGCCCGGAGACGAAATCG
>DATJEE010000197.1:0-2741 GCA_035496995.1 Solirubrobacteraceae bacterium
TCCTCGTGCCCGGTCGCGTTGCCCGCCCATCCCCACTCCGACGCGCCGCGCGCGCAGTGCTCGCGCGCCGCGTCGATGTCGAGGTACTGCAGCTCGGGCTGCTTGTCGATGACCAGGAGGTTGACGTGGTCGCGGCTGCGCAGGCAGTGGTCCGCGGTCCACAGCAGGCAGTTGGCGTCCGGCGGGAGGTACACCCTCACGACGTCGCTGTTCATCGAGATCATCGTGTCGATGAGGCCCGGGCCCTGGTGGCTGAAGCCGTTGTTGTCGTTGCGCCAGCACGTCGACGTCAGCAGGACGTTGAGTGACGCGACCGGCGCGCGCCAGGCCAGCTCGCGGGCGTGCTGCAGCCACTTCGCGTGCTGGATCGCCATCGACGCCGACACCATGGCGAACGCTTCGTACGTCGCGAACAGGCCGTGCCGGCCCGTGAGCAGGTAGCCCTCGAGCCAGCCCTCGCAGCTGTGCTCGGACAGGACCTCCATGACGCGCCCCTGCGGCGAGACGTGCTCGTCCCCGGGGCGGGCGTCGCGCAGCATGCGGTCCTCGGCCGTGAAGACGGCGCCGAGCCGGTTGGAGTTCGTCTCGTCGGGACAGAAGAGGCGGAAGTTGCGCTCCTCGCTGTTGCGGGCGTAGACGTCGCGCAGCAGCTCGCCGAGCCGGCGGGTGGACTCCGCGCGGGTCGAGGCCGGCCGCCCGACCGTCAGCGCGTAGCTTGCGGGATCGGGCAGGTCCAGCGCGACGAGCACGCGACCGCCGTTGGCCTGCGGCAGCGCGCCCATGCGCAGGTCGCCGTCGGGCGCCAGCGCCGCGAGCTCTGCGACGAGCGCCCCGGCGTCGTCGAAATGCTCCTCGGGCGCGTAGCTGCGCAGCCACTGCTCGAGCTGCGCGAGGTGCTCGGGGTTCTCGCGCACCCCCGCGAGCGGGACCTGATGGGAGCGGAACGTCCCCTCGATGCGGACGCCGTCGACGTCGCGGGGGCCGGTCCAGCCCTTGGGCGTGCGCAGCACGATCGCCGGCCAGCGCGGCGTTCCGCCCGCGGACCCGGCGCCGCTGCGGGCGTTGTCCTGGATCGCCCGGATCTCGGCGTGGGCGTCGTCGAGCGCGACGGCGAAATCGCGATGCACGCGGCGGACGTCGTCGCCGGCGACGACCCGCGGCGCGTAGCCGTGGCCGCGCAGCATCGCCAGCACGTCGCCCTCGGGCGCGCGCCCGAGCACCGTCGGGCCGGAGATCTTGTGCTCGTTGAGGTGCAGGATCGGAAGCACGGCGCCGTCGCGGGCGGGGTCGAGGAAGCGGATGCCCTTCCACGAGCCCTCCAGCGGCGCCGTCTCCGCCTCGCCGTCGCCGACGACGCAGGCGACGAGCAGGTCGGGGTTGTCGAAGGCCGCGCCGAAGGCGTGGACGAGTGCGTAGCCGAGCTCGCCGCCCTCGTGGATCGAGCCCGGCGTCGGCACGCCGACGTGGCTCGGGATCCCGCCGGGCGTGGAGAACTGGCGCACGAGCGCCAGGAGGCCCGCCTCGTCGGCGGACACGCGCGGGTAGATCTCCGAGTAGGTCCCCTCGAGGTAGACGTTCGCGACGATCGCCGGGCCGCCGTGGCCCGGGCCGGCGACGTAGAGCACCCGCTGCCCGGTCCTGCGGATGAGGCGGTTGAGGTGCGCGTAGACGAGGTTGAGGCCCGGCGAGGTGCCCCAGTGCCCGAGCAGCCGCGGCTTGATGTGCTCGGCGCGCAGCGGCTCGCGCAGGAGCGGGTTGGCCTGCAGGTAGATCTGCGCCACCGTGAGGTAGTTCGCCGCGTCCCAGTAGGCGAGCAGCCCGTCGAGCTGGGCGTCGTCCAGCGGGGCGGCGCGCTGCGCCCCGACCAGCGTGCGTTCGTTTGTCGGCATGCCCCCATCCTCACCGGTCGCGCATACGCGGGCATCCGCCGCAAGGGCGGCGCGCCGCAGGTAGTTCCCCGCAGCCGCCGTTCAGTGGTGGAACGCGCTGCGGCGCTGCTCGTCGCCGGTGGCGGCGGCCCCGCGCTCGAGGCGGGCCACCGCCCAGCGCAGGTGGTCGACGAGCATCCCGGCGAGGTCGCGGCTGAAGTCGTTGCGCACGACGATCCGCAGGACCGCGACGTCCTGCAGCGCCGGGGGCATGTGGTAGGCGGGAACGAGCCAGCCCTTGATCCGCAGCGTCTCGGAGACGTCGAACACGGTGTAACCGGCGACGTCGTCGCGCAGGCGGAACGCGAAGACGGGGATGCCGCCGCCGTCGGAGATGAGCTCGAACGGCCCGAGGTCCGCGATCTGCGCCGCGAGCCAGCGCGCGTTGTCGCGGCATGACTGCTGGACGCGCCGGTAGCCCTCGAAGCCGAGCCGCAGCAGCGTGTAGTACTGCGCGACGACCTGTGCCCCGGGCCGCGAGAAGTTCAGCGCGAACGTCGGCATGTCGCCGCCGAGGTAGTCGACGTGGAAGACGAGATCCTCCGGCAGTGCCGCGCTGTCGCGCCACACGGCCCAGCCGACCCCGGGGTACACGAGCCCGTACTTGTGCCCCGAGGCGTTGATCGACGCCACGCGCGCGACGCGGAAGTCCCACTCCAGATCGGGATCGATGAACGGGGCGACGAATCCGCCCGAGGCCGCGTCGACGTGGATCGGGACGTCGATGCCCCGCTCCTGCTGGAGGCGGTCGAGCGCGCCGGCGATCTCGCGCACCGGCTCGTAGGCGCCGTCGAAGGTCGATCCGAGGATCGC
>DATJEE010000198.1:0-8302 GCA_035496995.1 Solirubrobacteraceae bacterium
GAAGATCTTGCCGTCGCCGACCTCGCCGGTCTGGGCGCCGTCGCAGAGCGCCTCGACCGTCGGCTGCACGAACTCGTCGGAGACCGCGATCTCGAAGCGGACCTTGTCGGCGAGCCCCATCTGCACGCGCGTGCCGCGGTACGTCTCGACGCGATCGAGCTCGCCGCCGTGACCTTGCACCTTGCTCAGCGAGAAGCCGCGGACCTCGGCGCGATACAGCGCCTCGAGCACGTCGTTGGCCTTGTCCGGGCGCACGATCCCGATGACGAGCTTCACTGTCCTCTCCCCCTTGGCTTGATGTCAGCCAGGCTTGTCGTCCGTCCGGGGTGGGGTCTTTGTCCACGTGGACAAAAATCGGCGCATGTCTATGGCCCGCGTGTACAAACCGGCGGCCTCCCGGTTGGACCGGATGTCAGGACAGCGCGCCGGTGGCGCTGCCACGGCTGCGCCGGCGCACCTCGCGCAGCGCGACCGCCAGGCGCCGCACGGCCTCGTCGTGCTCGGCCGGCTCGGCGAGCCCGAACGACAGGCGCATCGTCGTGCGCGTCGACTTCTCGGCCTGCAGCGCGCCGCCGGGCAGGAACGTCACGCCGGCGCGCAGCGCCTCGGCGTACAGCGCGCGCTCGTCGACGGCGTCGTGGAGCGTCACCCAGACGTGATGGCCGCCGACGGGCGCCGTCCAGCTCGCGTCGTCGCCGAGGTGGCGCTCGAGCGCGCGCAGGAGGGCGTCGCGGCGCCGGCGGTAGACGGGGATCGAGGTCGCGAGCAGCCGCGCGTGGCGGTCGCCGCGCAGGTAGCGCGCGCCGAGGTGCTGGGGCAGCGAGGCGGTGTGGATGTCGCTGTCCATCTTCAGGTGCACGATGCGCTCGAAGACCGGCCCGGAGGCGGCGAGCCAGCCGACGCGCAGGCCGCCGCCGATCGTCTTGGAGAACGAGTCGACGTAGATGACGTGCGCCGGGGCCTGCGAGCGCAGCGGCGGCAGCGGGTCGCCGTCGTAGCGGATCGTCGCGTAGACGCCGTCGTCGAGGACGAAGAACCCGCGCGTGCGGGCGAGCTCGAGCAGCCGCGCCCGGCGGGCGGGCGAGAGGTCGGCGCCGGTCGGGTTCTGGCACGAGGACTGGATCGCGACGAGCTTGATCTCGTGGCGCGCGAGGATCCGCTCGAGCGCGTCGATGTCGGCGCCGTCGCCGTCCATCGCGAGCGGCAGGACGCGCGCGCCGGTCGCCTGCAGCGAGGCGAGCGTGCCGGCGAACGTCGGCGACTCGACGACCGCGACGTCGCCCGGGCCGAGCAGCGCGCGCGCGACGAGGTCGATCCCCTGGCGCGCGCCGGACGTCACGAGGATCTCGTCGGCGCTGCGGGCGAAGCCGGCCGCGCGGCCGAGCTCGGCGATGCGCTCACGCAGCTCGGGCAGTCCCTCGACCTCGAGGTAGCCGGTGACGGCCCGCGGGTCGTCGCGCGCGATCTCGGCGGCGATCTGCGCGAGCTCGGCGGACGGGCACAGCTCGGGGTCGGGGAAGCCCGAGCCGAGCGAGATCGCGTCGGTCGTGTGCGGGGCGTGCAGCGACGCGCGCAGCATCTCGTCGGCGTAGGAGATCGGGCGCGCGGCGAGCATCGCGTGGTGCCAGTCGTCGTCCTCGCGCGCGGCGCGGTCGGCGGGGGCGCCGGGCGCCGGCGGCACGCTGCGGCGCACGAACGTCCCGCGGCCGACGGCGGCGGTGACGTAGCCGAGCTCGGCCAGGCGGCGGTAGACGCGGACCGCGGTGAGGTGGTTGATGCCGGCGTCGGCGGCGAGCGCGCGCGTCGCCGGGAGCTTGGCGCCGGGCGCGAGCCTGCCGCTGTCGACATCGGCGGCGATGCGGCTGACGAGCTGCTGCGTGAGCGAGATCTCGCCATCGCGCTCGAGGTCCAACACGTTCAGTTTGTATGACATTGACATCGTCATGTTGGATCGTACAGTGGTCATACACTCATGTCCAGCAAGGAATCGGGATCACACATGTGGCGTCGAATTGAAGAAGTGTTCGACCGGATCGACCCGGTCAACGACACGCAGGCCCTCCGCGACGTCGTCGTCATCCGCCCGGCGCGCGACACCGACATCGCCGCGCTGCACGACCTCGCCGAGCTCGACTCGGCCGCCCCGCTGACGGGCGCCGTGCTCGTCGCCATCGTCGACGACCGGCCCTGGGCCGCGCTCGCGCTCGACGACGGCCGCGTCATCGCCGACCCGTTCATCCCGACGGCGGGCGCCGTCGAGCTCCTGCGGCTGCGCGCGACGCAGATGCGCGTCGCCGAGGGTCGCGTGCGGCGCGGCGGGGTGGCGCTGCGCGGCGTGCGGCGCGCGCGGGCGTAGGCGTCTTTCGGGCGGCTCGCGCGGCGCTCCGCGCGTCCGGCATCTTTCAGGAGGGGTGTTTCGGCCTTACGGCGCGCCTTTCGAGGGGGTGTGGCGGATTGCGTCCCGTATGGGGACGCGAGACGCCAAACCCCCCTGCGTCCGCGACGATCGAAGGCGCGTCAGCGACGCTCCGCAGACCGGTTCCCCTTAATGACCCGGTAAGCGCCGGCACCACCACAGACCAACCGGATCACAACACGCGCGACCGCAACTCTGACGCGCCCGGGCAGCTCATAACCCGAAGTGCCGATCCGTGCGTCACGATGATCTTCATGGACCCGCCGCGCCCGGCCGCCGGGCAGCAGTACTCGCTCGCCGCGCTCGATCTTCTGAGCGACGTCCTCGCGCGGATCGATGACGACCTCGACTCGGCGGAGTTCTACTCGGCGCTCGCGGAGGCGGTCTGCCGCATCGCCCAGATGCAGCGCGCCGTGATCTTCAGCTACGACGACGCCCGCCGGCGCGTGCACGCCGCCGGCTCGCACGGCGTGAGCCTCGACCGCTTCACGGACGCCGAGGTCACCGTCGAGTCCGCACCGGTCGCGCGGCAGGCGTTGAGCGAGGACCGCGTCATCGAGGTCCTGTCCAACAACGGCCACCAGATCTCCGCCGAGTTCGCCGAGCTCGTCGGCGACCACCCGATCGTCTACGTGCCGATCGTCGCGGCGGGCCGCTGGCTCGGCGTCATCCTCGCCGAGCCCGAACCCGGCTCGTCGCCGCTCGACGAGCAGCGCAGCGACCTGCTGTGGATGCTCGGCAAGACGATGGGCCTCGCGGCGGCGTCGCGGATCGCGACGGCCCAGGGCGAGCGGGCGCGCGAGTTCGAGGAGCGCATCGACTTCGCGCGCACGATCCACGAGGGCGTCGTGCAGCGCCTGTTCGGCGTCTCGCTCGTGCTGTCCTCCGAGCAGCCGCTGACCGCGGAGGCGCGGGCCCGCTGCGCGCAGGAGGTCGGCGGCGCGCTCGGTGAGCTGCGATCCGCGCTGCAGCGTCCGCTCGGGCGCAGCTCGCAGCCGACGAACACGACGCTCGCCGCCGAGCTCGACCGCCTGCGCGGCGAGCAC
Organism: Solirubrobacteraceae bacterium; assembly: GCA_035496995.1. Lineage (GTDB taxonomy): Bacteria > Actinomycetota > Thermoleophilia > Solirubrobacterales > Solirubrobacteraceae > CADCVQ01. Next base: position 3,463 of record DATJEE010000198.1, read on the forward strand.
CCCGACCTCGGTCTCATCGTCGAGGGCCCGCTCGCCGACGTGCCGGCCGAGCTCGAGGCGCTGAGCCAGTCGGTCCTCACCGAGGCGGTGCGCAACGCGCGCAAGCACGCCGACCCGCGCCGCCTCGTCGTGCGCACGCACACGCGCGACGACACGCTCGTGCTCGAGATCGAGAACGACGGCGTGCGGGCCGAGCGCCACGCGAGCACCGGCGTCGGGCTGCGGCTCGCCGCGCTCGAGGCGCTGCAGGCCGGCGGGCTCGTCGAGTTCGGCGAACGCGAGTCCGGGACGTGGCAGGTGCGCCTCGTCGTACCGCTCGCGGGCAACGGCGGCGGCGCATGAGCCAGAACGGCGAAGAGAAGCTGCGCGTGCTCGTGGTCGACGACCACGACGTCGTGCACTGGGGCTTTCGGATGATGCTCGGCGAGCTGGACTGGGTCGAGCGCTGCCTCTCGGCGCGCAGCGGCGACGAGGCGCTCGACCTCACGCGCAAGTACGCGCCCGACGTCGCGCTCGTGGACCTCTTCCTCGGCGAGGAGTCGGGCCCCGACGTCTGCGAGCGCCTGCTGACCGAGCGCCCCGAGCTGCGGGTCCTGCTCATCTCCGGCGCCGGGCGGATCTCGCCCGCGACGGCGCGCGCCTGCGGGGCCAGCGGCTTCGTGCCGAAGGACTGGCCCGCCGCCGACGTCGCGCGCGCCGTGCGGATGGTCGCGCTCGGCATGGCGCTGTTCGAGCCACCCCCCGCGCCCGGCGTCGGCGTCCAGCTCACATCGCGCGAGAGCGAGGTCCTCGAGCACGTCGCCGGCGGCGCGACGAACCGCGAGATCGCCGCGGCGCTGCACCTCTCGCCGCACACCGTCAAGGAGCACACGAGCGCGCTGTATCGCAAGCTCGACGTCCGCAACCGCGCCGAGGCCGTCCAGCGCGCGCAGCGGCTCGGCCTGTTGGCCTAACCCACCCGCCACGCGGGCCACCCCCCATCGCGGGCCTCTCATCCCCCCGGTCGGGGGGGATGCGTTCCGCTGCGGGGCACGCGCCGCGACGGTAGTCGTGTGCTTTCCAGCTCACCGACCGCGGTCCTCTTCCCGGGCCAGGGCAGCCAGACCCCCGGCATGCGCGACGTCGTCGCCGACGTCCGGCCCGACCTGCTCGCGGCCGTCATCGACCTCGTCGGCGAGGATCCGTTCGCGCTCGTCGACGAGTCCACGCGCTACGCGCAGCCGGCGATCTTCTGCGCGTCGCTCGCCGGCTGGACGCAGATCCGCGACCGCGTCGACCCGGTCGCCCTCGCCGGCCACTCGCTCGGCGAGCTCACCGCGCTCGCCGCCGCGGGCGCGATCGACGAGTTCGACGCACTGCGCCTCGTCGTCCTGCGCGGCCGGCTCATGGACGTCGCCGGCGCCGCGAGCGGCGGCGGCACGATGCTCGCCGTCCTCGGCGCGACGCCGGCCCAGGCGGCCGCGCTCGCCTCCCGCCACCGCGTCAGCCTGGCCAACGACAACGCCCCCGGCCAGGTCGTCCTCTCCGGCGCGCCCGACGGCCTGAGGGCCGCCCGCGACGACGCCCGCGGCACCGGGCTGCGCGCCGTCGCGCTCGACGTGACGGGCGCCTTCCACTCGCCCCAGATGCAGCGCGCGGTGGCCCCCTTCCAGGAGGCGCTCGCCGCGATCGAGGTCGACAGCCCCGACATCCCCGTCATCTCGTGCGCGACCGCCCGGCCGTTCGGCGACCCGCGCGCGGAGCTCGCCGGCGCACTCGTCTCCCCGGTGCGCTGGCGGGAGACGATGGTCGCGCTCGGCGCCGCCGGCGCCAACACGTTCGTCGACGTCGGCCCCGGCGCGGTGCTCGCCAAGCTCGCCCCGCGCTGCCTGCCGGGCGCGGCCGCGTCGTCGCGCGACGTCCTGCTCTCCACACCTTTCCCCGCACACGCCTGACCCCGAGAAGGAAGGAACCCTGAACATGGCCACGACAGCTACACCGCAGTCCATCGAAGAGACCGTCATCGAGTCGCTCGTGACGTTCGGCGCCGACGCCGACGCGATCAACCGCGACGCGACGCTCGAGGCGATCGACATCGACTCGCTCGACCTCGTCGAGCTGACGCAGGTCGTCGAGGAGACGTACGGCATCGACCTCGAAGGGTCGGATTTCAAGAAGATCAAGACCGTCGGCGACGTCGTCGACCTCGTCGTCGCGAAGGTCGGTTAGCACCTTGCGCGACGTCGTCATCACCGGTGTCGGAGCCGTCACGCCGCTCGGCGGCGCTCGTGGTCTGCACGAGCGCTGGGCCGCCGGCGAGACCGCCTTCCGCGACGGGGAGGCGCCGTGCGCAGACTTCGACGTCACGGATTTCATGACGCCGAAGCAGGCGCGCCGCGCCGACCGTGCAACACAACTGGCCGTCGCCGCCGGCGACGAGGCACTCGCCGACGCCGGCTGGGCCGACGGCCTGCCGTACGACCCCGAGCTCATCGGCTGCGTGCTGGGTACCGGCATCGGCGGGATCTCGACGATCGAGGGCAACCAGGACTCGCTGCGCGACAAGGGCCCCGGCTCCGTCTCGCCGCTGGCGATCCCGCTCATGATGGGCAACGCGGGCTCGGCAGCGATCTCGCTGCGCCACGACCTGCGCGGCCCCGTCTTCAGCGTCGTGTCGGCGTGCGCCGCCGGCAGCCACGCGATCGGCACCGCTCTGCGGATGATCCAGCACGGCGAGGCCACGGCGGTCGTCACCGGCGGCGCCGAGGCGCCGCTGACCCCGCTCTCGCGGGCCTGCTTCGCGCGGATGAACGCGCTCTCGCCGACCGGCGTCTCGCGTCCGTTCGACGCGCGCCGCGACGGCTTCGTCATGGGCGAGGGCGCCGGCGTGCTCGTGCTCGAGGACGGCGACGCGGCACGCGCCCGCGGCGCCCGGATCCTCGGGACGCTGCGCGGCTACGGCGCCAGCGGCGACGCCCACCACATCACCGCGCCGCACGCCGAAGGCCGCGGTGGCGCCCGCGCGATGACCGTCGCGATCAACGACGCCGGCCTGACGCCTGCCGACATCGACTACGTCAACGCGCACGGCACGTCGACGCAGCTCAACGACCGCGCCGAGACGCGCGCGCTGAAGCTCGCGCTCGGCGAGCGCGCGGCGCAGATCCCCGTCTCGTCGACGAAGTCCGCGATCGGGCACCTGCTCGGCGCCGCCGGCGCCGTCGAGGCGATCGCCACGGTGCTCGCACTGCGCGACCGCATCGCCCCGCCGACGATCGGCTGGGCGCAGGCCGACGAGGACATGGATCTCGACTACGTGCCGACGACCCGGCCGCTGGAGACGACGGACGGCACGCCGCCGATCGCGATCTCCAACAGCTTCGGCTTCGGCGGGCACAACGCCACGCTGTGCCTGCAGGCCGCATGACGTCGCTCGCCCTCGTCCCGACACCCCCGGCCGAGAAGCTCACCCCGCTCGAGCGCGTCGAGGCGCTCTGCGACCCGGGCTCCGTGCAGCTCGTCCGCGGCGCGGTCATCTCGCGGCGGATGGGCGAGCGCACGAGCGCCGGCGACGGCGTCGTCGGCGCGACCGGCAACGTCGACGGGCGGCCGATCGCCTGCTTCGCCCAGGACGCCGCGTACCTCGGCGGCTCGCTCGGCGAGGTCCAGGCCGACACGATCGTCCGCGTGCTCGAGCTCGCCGGCCGGGCGCGGATCCCCGTCGTCGGCTTCATCGAGTCCGCCGGCGCGCGCCTGCAGGAGGGCGTCGCGGCGCTCAGCGGCTACGGCCGGATCTTCCGCGCGCACACCGCGCTGTCGGGCCAGGTCCCGCAGATCTCGATCGTCTGCGGCGCGTCCGCCGGCGGCGGCAGCTACGCCCCGGCGCTGACGGACGTCGTCGTCATGACGAAGCAGGCGTCGATGTTCCTCACGGGCCCCGCCGTCGTGCGCGAGGTCACCGGCGAGGAGGTCGACGGCGCGACGCTCGGCGGCCCGCGCGTCCACGAGCGCAACGGCGTCTGCCAGATCGTCGCCGAGAGCGATCTCGACGCGGCCTGGATCGTCCGCGACCTGCTCGACTACCTGCCCCAGAACGCGAGTCACACGCCGCCGCGCTGGCCCTCCGTCGCGCCCCCGAGCGTCCTGCCGGACTCCACGGTCCCCGTCGCCGACCGCAGCGTCTACGACGTCCGCGACGTCATGCGCACGCTCGTCGACGGCGGCCGCGCCCTGGAGGTCAACGCGCGCTGGGCGCGCAACGTCGTCACGGCCTACGCGCGCCTCGACGGGCACGCGGTCGGCATCGTCGCCAACCAGCCCAAGCACCTCGGCGGCGCGCTGAACTCCGAGGCCGCCGCGAAGGCCGCGCGCTTCGTGAACATGTGCGACGCCTTCGGGCTGCCGCTCGTCGTGCTCGTCGACACGCCCGGCTTCCTCCCCGGCACTGCGCAGGAGGCCGGCGGCGTCATCCGCCACGGCGCGAAGCTCGTCCACGCGTTCGCCGCGGCATCCGTGCCGCGCCTGACGGTCGTCCTGCGCAAGGCCTACGGCGGCGCGTTCATCGCGATGAACAGCCGCGAGCTCGGCGCCGACCTGCTGCTCGCGTGGCCGCGGGCGCAGATGGGCGTCATGGGCGCGCGGCAGGCGGTCGACCTCGTCCACCGCCGCGAGATCGCCGCCGCCGACGATCCGGCGCGTGCACGCGACAAGCTCGCCGACAGCTACACCGCCGAGCACCTCACCGCGGCGCGGGCCGCCGAGGAGGGCGTCATCGACGAGATCGTCGCCCCGTCCGCCACCCGTGCGCGCCTGGCATCCGCCCTGCGCACCTTCTCCGATCCCGCGCGGCCGGTCCGGCCGG
>DATJEE010000199.1:0-5423 GCA_035496995.1 Solirubrobacteraceae bacterium
GCGCCCGCGGTAGATGTCCATGCACTGCTCGAAGGTCGTCGGCAGGCCGGCGTCGGTGAGCAGGCCGGCGAGGACGGTGTTGGAGATGCGCTCGGTGTCCACGAGGACGCCGTCGCAGTCGAAGATGACCGAGCGGGTCACGCGCCTGAGGCTACTCAGGCTCAGAGCTCGTCGGCGGCGCCGTCCTGTGCGAGCAGCGTCTCGATCGTCGTCAGGTGGCCGCGGACCTCGGCGGCCATCGCGTCGAGGAACGCGCGCGCGTTCTCGATCCCGTTGGAGGCGTTCGTCAGCTGGGACTTGATCCGCCGCACGTTCTCCATCGCGCCCTGGGCGCGCTCGACCTCGGCGCGCAGCGCGCTCGTGTCGATCCCCTCGTCGGCGACCCGCGCCATCAGCACGCGGGCGCGCGCCAGGCCGTAGGCGACCTCGAGCGCGAGCGTCGAGCCCTCCTCGGGGTCGAACGTCACGAACAGCTTGTCGCCGTTGAACTCCCGCAGCGGGTGCGTGCGGGCGGGCAGCTTGCCGTCGGCGGAGACGACGAGCACGGCGTAGTCGGCGCCGCGCGTCTCAAGCGCCCCGTCGAGCTCGGCGAGCGCCTCGTTCTTGGAGAGCTTGCGGTTCTTGGCCTCGAAGACGATCCGGCCGCGGGCGGGGCCCGAGCAGGCGTCGATCGCGACGACGAAGTCGCCCTTCTTGCCGCCCTCGCCGCGGGTGTCGCCGAGCGCGTCGAGGTCGTCGCCGCGGGCGCCGGCGAGCGACGCCAGCGCCTCGGCGACGGCCTCCTCGTACGTCCGGCCCTTGGCCGTGCCCTTGTCCTGCACGGCGGCGATCTCGGAGAGCTTGTCCTTCTCGGCCCGCAGGCGCGCGATCTCGAGGTTCATCTGCTCGAGCTTCTCGTTGAGCGCGCGCATCTGCTCGTTCTGCTGGCCGGCGATCTGCCGCGTCGCCGCGAGATGGGCGTTCTGGAAGCCGTGCAGCGGGTTGGCGTCGCTGTCGGACGTGAACTGCTTGCGCAGGTCCTCGCGCATCTGCACCGAGACCTCCGCGAGCAGCTGCTTGACGCGGTTCTGGACGGCGACCGACGACTCGTCGCCGAAGTGCCTGGCGAGCGCGCGCGTCACGTGGCCGTGCTCGGGGCCGAAGGCCTCGTCGACCTTTGCGTCGAGGCGCTCGGCGACCTTGCGGGCGCGCTCGACGAACTCGTGGTCGAGCTGGCGGGCGGTCTTCTCGAACTCGGCCCGCACGAACTCCGCGTTGGCGCCCGTCTGCTCGCGGTCGAGCACGCGCGCGCCGATCTCGATCGCCTCGACGACGAAGCGCGTCGGGTCGTCGCGGTCGGCGGCGAGACGCACGGCGGTCTCGTCGTCGATCGTCAGCCAGTCGATCGCGAGGCGGCCGTTGACGACGTGGACCCGGGCGAGGGGGAGAGGGGAGGCAGCTTCCATGATGCGAGGTCGCACGCTAGGGACCGGTCCTGACGGATCGCACTATTTGTTGCGGCGGCCCCACCAGCGCACGAGATCCTGGCGCTGGTGCGACAGCGGGTTCGCGCTCGGCTTGCGCGCCCTGATGCTGTCAAGCGCGGCGGACAGCTCGAGGCCGTCGCGCAGCATGACGATCGCGACCGCGACGGTCGCCGAGCGCTGCATGCCGGCGCGGCAGTGCACGTACACCCGCTCGCCGGCGCCGAGCCACTCCAGCGCCTTGCGCGTCGCGAGCTCGATGTGCCCCGGCAGGAGGTTGCCGAAGTCGATGACCTCGATGCGGTGCTCCACGATGCCGGCCTCCGCGAGCGCGAGGACGCAGGCGTCGCGCCCGCCCGGGTCGTACTCGACGTCCTGCACGAGGTTCAGCACGCGCGTGACGCCCGCCGCCAGCAGCGCGGCGACGTCGGAGGCGTCCTGCGGGTAGGCGCCGATCAGCAGCTCGGGGGCGACCTCCGCGAAGCCGAAATGCTCAAACCAGTCGGACATGCCGTCCGGACCCTAGTGGGGCGTCCGCAAACGTTTCGACCGGAACCCCGGGCGCCGATCACCGCCTGGCGGCGTCCTCGGACCCTCGATGTGCCAGAGGCACACCTTCGGTCCTGCGTCGTTGCCAGCCGGCGCCGGCATCCCGGGTTTGCGGTCGAACGTTCAGCGACGACCCACGGATGACGTGACATTGGATACTCGTTGACATGAGCCTGCTCGCGACGATGCTCGACGAGGCCGGCGGGACCGCCGCGCCGCGTGAGCGCTGCGCGCAGCTGCGCGGCCTCCTGCGCGACGAGCTCGCCCGCTCGGAGGGCGAGCTCGCCCTGGCGCGCTCGGGCCGCGAGGAGCCGGTGACCGTCGCGATCGCGGCCGCGCCCGATGCGCTGCTGGCGGTGCTCCCCGTGCCGGTCGCCGTGCGCGCCGACGCCGACGCCGTCTCCGAGCGCGCCTGGCTCACCGTCGCCGCCGCTGCGGGCGCGCTCGTCGAGGCCGCGCAGCTGCCGGCGCCGCGCGACGCCGCCGGACTCGTCCTCGAGGCCGGCGCGCTGGACGGCCACCTCGCCCTGCGCCTGCCGACGCCGGCGCAGGAGGACGCCGAGCTCGCCGCGATCGCCTTCGACGAGCACGTCGCGCCCGTCGCGCGGCTGCGCGCGCGGGCGCTCGCCGTCCCGGCCCACGTCGTCGCCGACGCCGGCGACTGGCGCGCGCCGATCGCCCAGGCCCTGCGCAGCGCCGAGGCCGTCGCGCGGCTCGGCGGCCGGCCCGCCGACGAGGATTCGGTCGCCGCGCTCGAGGACGCGGTGCTCGCCCTGCTCGCGCCCGCCGGCGCCGGCGCCGCGCGCCCGCACGACGACCCGCAGCCGGCGCGGCGGATCGCGCGGCGGATCCTGCAGCGCCTCAACGGGATGGGCAAGTGGGGCGGCTACCACACGGACTTCCGCCATCTCGCCCGCGGTTTCGCCGGCAACGAACGCGCGCTCGCCGACGCCGTCGGCGAGGCGCTCCTGGACGCCGGCCTGCTGAGCGAGAAGCCGAGCGTCGGCCAGCGCCACGTCTACCTCAACCCGCGGCGCGCGGCCGACATCCACCGGCTCATCGAGCGCGGCGACGTGCCGGCGGGCCTACGGCTGCCGTAGATTTCTGCGCATGCGCCTCGACACCCTGTCAACGAAGGCCTTCACCGCCCGCACGCTCATCGCGTCGCGGATGCTCGAGGCGACCCGGCCCGACCACACCCTCCGCCGCCTGCTGGCGCTCAACAAGTGGGGCCCGACCCCGGCCGGCGGCTACTCGGCCTCGGCGGCCTGCAATCCCGACGCGATCTCGATCATCGACGAGCTCGGCACGCTGACCTTCCACGAGGTCAACCGGCGCACGAACGCGCTCGCCCACGCGCTGAGCGACGCCGGCATCAACGAGGGCGACGGCGTCGGGATCATGTGCCGCAACCACCGCGGCTTCGTCGAGGCGACCGTCGCCGCCTCCAAGCTCGGCGCCCACGCGCTGTTTCTCAACACGGCCTTCGCCGGGCCGCAGCTCACCGAGGTCTGCGAGCGCGAGGGGCCGGCGGCGATCGTCTACGACGAGGAGTTCACCGCGCTGCTGTCCGGCGCGCTGGAGGGGCGCAAGCGCTTCCTCGCCTGGTCGGACGGCAACGCGGACGCCGTCCCGACGCTCGAGGAGCTCATCGCGGCCGGCGACCGCAGCGACGTCGTGCCGCCGGCGCGCAAGGGCCGGCTCGTCATCCTCACGAGCGGGACGACGGGCGCGCCGAAGGGCGCCAACCGCCGCCAGCCCGAGTCGCTGGACCCGATCGCCGGGCTGCTGGCGAAGATCCCGCTGCGCGCCCGCGAGCGCACGCTGATCGCCGCGCCGCTGTTTCATTCCTGGGGCCTGGCGCACCTCATCCTCGGGATCGGCCTGTCCTCGACGCTCGTGCTGCGCCGGCGCTTCGACCCCGAGGACACGCTCGCCGCGCTCGACGAGTACGGCTGCACGGCGCTCGTCGTCGTCCCCGTGATGCTCCAGCGCATCCTCGAGCTCGGGCCGAAGGTCCTCGGCCGCTACGACACGGCCGCGCTGCGGGTCATCGCGGCCAGCGGCTCGGCGCTGCCCGGCGAGCTGGCGACGAACGTCATGGACGCCTTCGGGGACGTCCTCTACAACCTCTACGGCTCGACCGAGGTCGCCTGGGCGACGATCGCGACGCCGGAGGACCTGCGCGCCGCGCCGGGGACGGCCGGGCGCCCGCCGCGCGGCACCGTCGTGCGCCTCTTCGACGGCGCCGACCGCGAGGTCGCCCCCGGCGAGACGGGGCGCATCTTCGTCGGCTCCGAGCTCGCCTTCGAGGGCTACACCGGCGGTGGCGGGAAGGCCGCGATCGAGGGCCTGATGTCGTCCGGCGACGTCGGCCACTTCGACGGCGACGGGCGCCTCTTCATCGACGGCCGCGACGACGAGATGATCGTCTCGGGCGGCGAGAACGTCTTCCCGCGCGAGGTCGAGGACCTCGTCGCGTGCCTCGACGGCATCGACGAGGTCGCGATGATCGGCGTGCCCGACGAGGACTTCGGCCAGCGCCTGCGCGGCTTCGTCGTCGTGACCCCCGGCGCCGAGGTCTCCGAGGCCGAGATCAAGGCGCACGTGAAGGCCAACCTCGCCCGCTTCAAGGTCCCGCGCGAGATCGTCTTCCTCGACGAGCTCCCGCGCAACGCCACCGGCAAGGTCCTCAAGCGCGAGCTGGCCAAGCTGCCGTAGCCCGCTCGCTATCTTGCGAGAGGCATGGCTGCACGTACCGACAGCTTCGATCTCGGTCGCCTGCGGCTGACGAGCGGCGAGGGACGCCGCTTCGTCCTCGAGGTGGCGCTCGACCCGCTGCAGTTCGGCGGCGAGACGTACGCGATCACGCCCGCGGCGGTCGACGCGACGCTCGACATCTCGCGCACGACGCACGACGGCTACGTCCTGCGGCTGCGCTTCGCGGCGGCGCTCGACGGACCCTGCATGCGCTGCCTCGAGCCCGCGCACCCGTCGATCTCCGTCGAAGCGCGCGAGGTCGACCAGCCCGGCGACGTCGAGGAGCTGCGCAGCCCCTACGTCGAGGACGAGGTGCTCGACCTGCACGGCTGGGCGCGCGACGCGCTCGCGCTGGCGCTGCCGGCCCAGCTGCTGTGCCGCGAGGACTGCGCGGGCCTCTGCGCGATCTGCGGCGCCGATCTGAACACCGCCGGGGCCGAGCACGCCCACGAGCGCGCGCCCGACCCGCGCTGGGCCAAGCTCTCCGAGCTCAAGCTCGAGTAGCCGGGTCTACAGGGCGCGGCTGGCGCGGATCTGCTCGGCGACCCAGGCGCTGCTGTCGTCGGGCTCGGGCGGCAGCACCGCCGGCGGCTGCGCGTACGGCGCCTCGGGCTCGCTGCCGCGCCCCATGCGCTCGAGGTCCGCGGGCGA
>DATJEE010000200.1:0-2366 GCA_035496995.1 Solirubrobacteraceae bacterium
CCGAGGGCGTCGACGACCTCATCTGCGAGCACTTCGGCTTCGACGTCCCGCAGCCCGACCTCAGCGAATGGGCCGATCTCACGCGCCGCGCGAGCGAGGCCACCGACACGGTGAAGATCGCGCTCGTCGGCAAGTACGTCGCCCTGCAGGACGCCTACCTGTCGGTCTCCGAGGCGCTGCGCCACTCGGGCTTCCATCACGACTGCCGCGTCGACATCGACTGGGTCGACTCCGAGACGCTCGACGGCGACGAGGCCGCGCTGCAGCGGCTCGGCGACGCCGACGGGATCCTCATCCCGGGTGGCTTCGGCGGCCGCGGGATCGAGGGCAAGATCCGCGCCGCGCGCGTCGCGCGCGAGCAGGGGATCCCGTACCTCGGCGTCTGTCTCGGCATGCAGATCGCCGTCATGGAGTTCGCCCGCCACGTCGTCGGCATGGACGGCGCGAACTCGACGGAGTTCGATCCCGAGACGCCGCACCCCGTCATCGACCTCCTGCCCGAGCAGAAGGAGGTCACCGACCTCGGCGGCACGATGCGCCTCGGCGCCGACCCGGTGAAGATCCACCCCGACACCCGCGCCCGCGAGCTCTACGACGAGGCCGTGATCTACGAGCGCCATCGCCATCGCTACGAGGTCAACCTCTTCCTCCGCAAGCGCCTCGAGGCCGCCGGCCTCATCGTCAGCGGCACGTCGCCCGACGAGCGCCTCGTCGAGATGATCGAGCTCGACGACCACCCGTTCTTCGTCGCGTCGCAGTTTCACCCGGAGTTCAAGTCGCGCCCGGAGCGCCCCGCGCCGCTGTTCCGCGCGTTCGTCGGCGCAGCCCGCGAGCACGCGCGCGACCGCGAGCCCGAGTTCCGCGCCTCGCGCGGCTCCGCGCACTGAAAACCGGCGGCGAAGCCACGCCGCGAGGGATGACGTCCGGCCGTCATCCGGCCGATGGTGCTAAAAAAGAGTGACGTCGGGCCGAGGGTGAGACGCCTGCGCTCCGCACTCGATGGCGAAGGTGTCCCGCGTCGCGGGACTTCGCTCACAGCGGCCGCTGCGCCGCAGCACGGAGTGATGCATGGCGTATGAAGCCGTTTCCGGGTCCACCGACGACCGCGCGGGGACGCTCCGGCGTCCGCGCGGCCTGGCGCGCGCAGGTCTGCTGTCCGCGGCGTTGCTCATCCCCGCCGCGCCCGCACACGCCGCCACGCCCATCCCGCTCGGTGTGGCGGACTCGTTCGCGCTGCTCGCCGGCTCGACGATCACGAACACCGGCGCCACGACGATCATCGGCGACATCGGTCTGTGCTGCACGGGCATCGCGACCACCGGCTTCGGCCCGGGTGCCGACGAGGTCAACCAGCCGGCGGGCGCCCAGTACGTCGGGACGGGAGCCGCGGCCGCCAGGGCGCAGGACGATCTCGACATCGCGTACGGCAACGCGGCCGGACAGGCGGTGACGAACACCGTTCCCGTCGATCTCTCGCTCAGCGGGACGCCCGCCAATCCGCTGCTGCCGGGGGTCTATGAGTCCACGGCCCATGGAGCGCTCCAGATCAACACCGGCCTCACGCTCGACTTCCAGGGCGATCCGAACGCCGTGTTCATCTTTCAGGGGACGTCGCTGAGCACCGCGGTCGGCGTCGGCGGCTCGGTGAGCATCGTCAACGGCGGCGCCACCCCGAGCACGTGCAACATCTACTGGCAGCTCTCGGACGCGACGCAGGGCGTGACCCTCGGGACCGGCAGCGCGCTCAAGGGCACGACGATGTCGCTCGGTGCAAGCGTCCTGGGCGTCGGCGCGACGGTCGAGGGCCGGATCCTGTCGCGGCGCTCCAGGGCGGTGAACCTGCACACGAACACGATCACGCGGACCGCGTGCTTCACGCCCGCGCCGATCGGCGGCACGCCGGCGCCCGGGAGCACGACTGCGACGCCGCCGACAGCGGCGATCGTCCCGTCACGTCGACGCCCCGGGACCGTGCACCTGTCCGGTCCGAGCCGCCCGGTCAGCGGCCCCTTCACGGTGTCGGCGGTCGGCCATCGGATCCAGAGCGTCGCGTTCTACGTCGACGGACGGCTCGTCGGCACCGTCGCCGCCGTGCCGGGACGGACGAAGTTCAAGCTGACGATCGACCCGCGCAGGCAGAGCCGCCGGCTGCACCGCGTGGTCGCACGGGTGCGGTTCACCCGGGCGAGCGGTACCCCGAGCACGACGCGCCGCCTGGCCTACCGCCGGGTCCTCGCCCGGCCGGCGACGCGCTTCACGGGCTGAGCGATGCGGGGCCTGCGCGCAGCCGTCGGCGTCGCCTGCGCCCTCGGCGCCACGTACAGCGCGGTGGCGGGGGCCCAGGCCGCCCCGGCCCCGCGCGATGT
>DATJEE010000201.1:0-11266 GCA_035496995.1 Solirubrobacteraceae bacterium
GAGGACCCACTCGTCCTCGAGGCCCGTGAGCAGCTCGCCGGCGCGGCCGAGCTCGAGCGCCTCGCCGAGGCGGCCGGCGGCCGCGAGCTCGTCGAACGCGCGCACGTCGATCCACAGCTCGCCCGCGAGGCCGACGCCGTCGCGCGTCGCGACGAGTTGCGGCGCGCCGCCGAGCGCGCGGCGCAGGGCGTGTAGCGCCGTGCGCAGGCTCGCGCGGGCGCTCTCGTCGAGCACGTCGGGCCACAGGCGCGCCGCGACCCGCGCGCGGGGGTGGACCCCGGGGTTCAGCGCCAGCCAGCCGAGCAGCGCGCGCGCGGGGCGCGCCGGCGGCGCCTCGAGCGCGCGCCCGTCGAGCTCGATCGCAAGCTCGCCGAGCACGCGAAGGCGCAGCATGTGGCGCAGCGTAGCCGCGCACGATGACGCGCCGATGACGGTCGCCTGACGGTCGCCCGGCAGGCTCGCCGCATGACAACGCAGACGCAGGACCACACGACGTTCGACCTCGACGGCAGGCGCGACCTGCGCCTGCTCGTCGGCGCGGTCCTCGTCTCGACCGCCGGCGACTTCCTCGCGATCGTCGCGCTCGCGCTGTCGATCCGGCAGACGTCGGCCTCCGGGCTGGCGGTCGCCGGGCTGTTCATCGCCCTCTGGTCGCCGGCCGTCGTGCTGGCCGGGTTCGCGGGGCTCGTCGTCGACCGCTTCGAGAACCGCGCGATCATCATCGCCGTCTCGCTCGCCCAGGTGGCCGTCGTCTGCGCGCTCGCGTTCGCGGACTCGACGGCGGCCATCCTCGCGCTCACGGTGCTCATGGGCATCGGTTTCGCGATCGCCCAGCCGGCGGAGTTCGCGCTCCTGCCCGCGGCCGTCGGCGAGGATCGCCTGGCGGTCGCCAACGGCCACCTCGAGACGGCGCGCTATCTCGGCATGACCGCCGGCCCGCTGCTCGGCGGCGCGCTCGCCGCGGCGGGCGGGACGCGGCTGGCGCTGCTCGTCGACGCCGCGACGTTCGCCGCCGTCGCCGGCGCGGCCCTCGCGCTGCGGGCCCGGCGCCGGCCGGCGCGCGCGGTCGCCGGCGCCGCCCGCGACCGCGCACGCGACGGCATCGCCTTCCTCTTCGGCGATCGCGTGCTCGCGCTCGTCATGGTCGTCGCCGTCGCGGCGCTCGTGTTCATGACGGCCTCGGCGACCGCCGAGGTGTTCTTCGCGACCGACGTCCTCGGGGCGGGCGACCTCGGCTACGGCGTGCTCATGACCGGCTGGACGCTCGGGATGGTCCTCGGCGCGGTCGTCGTGGCGCGCAGGGTGCCGCGGCGCGCCGCCATCCCCGCCGCGCTGGCGTTCGTCGTCCTGCAGGGCGCCGGGATCGCGCTGCCGACGCTGTGGCTCGCGCTCGGCTTCGCCGTCGGCGCGTTCGTCGCGGGCGGCATCGGGCACGCCGCCAAGAACGTCGTCGTGCGCACATTGATCCACGAACGCGTGCCGGACGCGCTGCGCGGCCGCGCCTTCGCGGCCTACAGCGGGATGCGCAACGCCGCCGAGCTGTGCGCGCTCGCGGGCGGCGGTCTGCTCGTCACGGCCGCCGGCGCGCGCTGGGCGCTGTTCGTCGCCGGCGCGGGCGGCGTGGCCGCGGGGATCGCCGGCCTGGCGGCGTATGGTGCGCTGCGGCGGCGCGACGGGCTCCCGCGGCGCCCGCGGCTCGCGAACTCGCGCCCCGCGGCGGACTCGCGCTAGACTGCACCGCAGACCTGCCTGCGCAGGTCGTTTTTCTGTCCTCTTGCCGTCACGGAGCGCCGAATGGCCCGCGGAGACGTGCGAATCGCTGTGACCCTCGCGTGCGAGGTCTGCAAGCGTCGCAACTACCAGACGAATAAGTCCAAGCGCAACAATCCCGAGCGGATCACGCTGCGCAAATACTGCAAGTGGTGCAGGGAGCACACTGGCCACCGGGAGACCCGGTAGCCCGCTCGAACCACCGCATCCCATGGCTCGTAATCGCCAGCGCGCGAAAGCTCGCAGACAGAAGCTGCACCGGGACAACGTCCCGGGCGCGCTCGACCATGCCTCCGGGGACGCGGAAGAGGTCGAGGCGCGCATCGTCGCCGGCGCCGCCGGCATCCCCGTCGACGACGACATCGACACCGGCGTCGACATCGACACCGGCGTCGACATCGACACCGATCCCGACTTCGTCCCCGACGCCGAGCTGGCACTCGATCGCGAGCAGGTCGGCCACGGCGCAGGCGATGTCGCGACGACGCGCGGCGCATCTGGCTCCCGCCTCGTCAACTTCCTCCGCGCCTGCTGGGCCGAGCTTCAGCGCGTCCAGTGGCCCGACCGCCGCCAGGTCGGGCAGGCGACCGCGGTCGTCCTCGGCTTCGTCGTGATCGCCGGCGCATTCCTCGGCCTCGCCGATGCCGTCGCGCAGCGCATCGTCGACCTCATCCTCTAGTCCCGCCCCCGAGCTTTCGAGAGACCCCATGTTTCGCTGGTACGTCGTCAACACCTATTCAGGCCATGAGAACAAGGTCAAGCAGAACCTTGAGCATCGCGTGGTCTCCCTGAACCAGAAGCGCAACGTCCGCCAGGTCGTCGTGCCGACCGAGTCCGTGTCCGAGATGAAGGACAACCAGAAGATCACGGTCGAGAAGCGCACGATGCCGGGCTACGTCCTCGTGAACATGGAGCTCAACGAGGACTCCTGGGGGCTCGTCAAGGGCACGCCGGGCGTCACGGGCTTCGTCGGCGCCTCCAACGAGCCGGTCCCGCTCACGCAGGCCGAGGTCGACCGCCTTCTGCATCGCGAGGTCGCGGTGCGCGAGCGCAAGAAGGCGACGTTCGCGATCGGCGAGTCGGTCAAGGTCATCTCCGGTCCGCTGTCGGATTTCTCCGGCGAGATCTCGGAGATGAACGAGGACGCCTCTCGCCTGAAGGTGCTTGTGTCAATCTTCGGTCGCGAAACGCCGGTCGAAGTCGGATTCGATCAGGTCAAGAAGATCTAGAGGCGCATACACGGTCATGGCCAAAAAAGTCCTTACCCAGATCAAGCTGCAGGCCGTTGGCGGCCAGGCAAGCCCGGCGCCGCCGGTCGGCCCCGCCCTGGGCCAGCACGGCATCAACATCATGGAGTTCTGCAAGGCGTTCAACGCGCAGACCCAGAGCGATGCCGGCACGACGATCCCGGTCGTCATCACGGTCTACGAGGACCGCTCGTTCACCTTCATCACCAAGACGCCGCCCGCCGCGGTGCTCATCAAGCAGGCCCTCGGCCTGCAGAGCGGCTCGGGCGAGCCGCATCGCGTGAAGGTCGGGACGATCACGAAGGCGCAGATCCGCGACATCGCCGAGAAGAAGTTCGACGATCTCAACGCCAACGACCTCGACCAGGCTTCGAAGATCATCGCCGGAACGGCACGCAGCATGGGGGTCGACGTTGTCTAAGCATGGGAAGCGCTACATCGCCGCGCGCGAGCAGGTCGATCGCGAGAACGAGTACACGCCCCGCGAGGCGATCGCGCTCATCAAGTCGCTGCCCGCGCCGAAGTTCGACGAGAGCCTCGAGATCCACGTCCGCACCGGGCTGAACGTCCGCCACGCCGACGAGCAGCTGCGCGGCACGATCGCGCTGCCCAACGGCCTCGGCAAGGAGGTCCGGATCGCGGTCTTCGCCCAGGGCGACAAGGCGCGCGAGGCCGAGGAGGCCGGCGCGGACGTCGTCGGTGCCGAGGATCTCGCCAAGCGCGTCGAGGAGGGCTTCACGGACTTCGACGTCGCCATCGCGACGCCGGACCTCATGCCCGTCGTCGGCCGGCTCGGCCGCGTGCTCGGCCCGCAGGGCAAGATGCCCAACCCGAAGGTCGGCACCGTGACGATGGACGTCGCCAAGGCCGTGACCGAGGCGAAGGCCGGCAAGATCGAGTACCGCACCGACCGCACCGCGATCGTGCACCTCCCGATCGGGAAGCGCTCCTTCTCCGACCGCCAGCTGCTCGAGAACTACGCCGCCGTCCTCGACGAGCTCATCCGTGCCAAGCCGTCGGCGGCCAAGGGCCGCTACCTGCGCACGATCGTGCTCGCCGCGACGATGGGCCCCGGCGTGAAGGTCGACCCGTCCCGTACCCGCGACATCCTCGAGGAGAGCGCGCCGGCAACAGCCGCCTGAGCGTTCAGATCGAGGCCACCGCAGACACCGGGCGCGCCTGACGGCGAGAAGACCCGGCGAGGAGGCAGATGAACCGAGAACAGAAAGCCGCGGTGATCGACGAGATCACCGTTCAGATCCAGGAGTCCGAGGCGATCTTCGCCGTGGACTACCGCGGGATCAGCGTCGCCCAGATCGCCGAGCTGCGCGGGAAGCTGCGCGCGTCGGATGCGACGCTGCGGGTCGTGAAGAACACGCTCACCGAGCGCGCCGCCGACGGTGCCGGCGCCGAGGTGCTCAAGCCGCTGCTCGCGGGCCCGACCGCGCTGACGTTCGTCCGCGGTGACGCGGCGTCCGCGGCGAAGGCCGTCGCGGACTTCACCCGCGCCACGACGCTGCTGCCGTTCAAGGGCGGCATGATGAACGGCCAGGCGCTGACGCCCGAGCAGGTCACGTCGATCGCACGCCTGCCCTCGCGCGACATCCTCAACGCCCAGCTCGTGAACATCGTCGCGTCGCCGCTCACCGGCCTCGTGACGAGCCTCTCGAACCTCATCAGCGGCCTGGCGCGCCAGCTCAGCCAGGTGGCCGAGAAGATGGAGTCCGGGGAGATCGCCGGCGGTGTGGCACCCGCGGCGGAGCCGGAGGCCGCGCCCGAGCCCGAGCCCGAGGCCGAGGCCGAAGCAGCACCCGAACCTGCCGCGGAGGCCGAAGAGGCACCCGCCGCGGCCGAGCCCGAGGCCGCAGCCGAGCCTGAGGCCGAGCCCGAAGCCGCAGCCGAGCCCGAGGCCGATGCCGCGGCGCCCGACACGACATCTGACACTGAAACGGACAAGGAGTAACCATGGCGACTTCCACCCAGGAGTGGATCGAAGAGCTCAAGGGCATCACCGTGCTCGAGCTGAGCGAGCGCATCAAGGCGCTCGAAGAGGAGTTCGGCGTCTCGGCCCAGGCCGCGGCGGTTGCCGCGCCCGCGGGCGGCGGCGGTGAGGCCGCGCCGGTCGAGGAGGAGCAGACGGCCTTCGACGTCATCATCACGGCGGCCGGCGACAAGAAGATCCAGGTCATCAAGGTCGTCCGCGCGGCCACGAGCCTCGGCCTCAAGGAGGCCAAGGCGCTCGTCGACGAGGCCCCCAAGGCCGTCCGCGAGGGCGTCGACAAGGACGAGGCCGACAAGCTCAAGCAGGAGCTCGAAGAGGCCGGCGCGAGCGTCGAGATCAAGTAGCGCGGCGCGCGCCGCAGCACGCCGTACCGGAGGGCGCCCGCGTGGCGCCCTCCGTCGTTGGCGGGCCGCCTCGAAGCGTCGCCGGGAGCGATCCCCCGATCATGTCGTGTCCCTTGACCGGTGGAGCCTCGCGGTGGGCGAAGGCCTTTGCAGCGGTACGTGCTTGTCCTGCTGTCTTGCGGCGCTGATCCGGTTGACGTCCCATGCCAGGTGGCAACGCTCCAGGGCGCAGATCAGGCCGGCGCTGGGGTCCAGTTGCCAGCGGCCGAGTCCGTGGCGGGCGGATCCGGGGAAGGCGTGGTGGTTGTTGTGCCAGGCCTCGCCGAACGCGAGCGGGGCGAGCCAGGCGAGGTTGCGGGACTCGTCGCCGGTCGCGAACGGGCGCCGGCCGAAGCAGTGACAGAGCGAGTTGATGCTGAACGTCGCGTGATGCAGCAGCGCCACGCGCACCGCTCCGCCCCACAGCAGTCCGCCCAGCCCGCCCGCGATCGTGCCGGTCAGCGCGACGCCGAGCCCGAACGGCAGCGCCAGCCCGGCCAGCACCCACAAGGGGAATGTGCGGCTGATGAAGCGCAGGTCGCGGTCGGCGAGCAGATCCTTGGCGTAGCGGGCGGGGTTGGCGCGGTCCTTGCCGCGGAAGATCCAGCCGATGTGCGCGTGCGCCAGTCCGCGCAGCGAGCCGCGCCAGCCCGGCGCCCGGCCGACGTGGGGGCTGTGCGGGTCGCCCGGTTGATCGGAGAAGCGGTGGTGCTTGCGGTGCGTGGCGACCCAGTCGATCACGGGCCCCTCGACGGCCATCGAGCCGAGCACCGCCAGGAGCGCGCGCACGCATCGGCCGGTCTTGAAGCTGCGGTGCGTAAACAGGCGGTGATAGCCGACGGTGATGCCGAGGCCGGTCAGCGTGTAGGTGATGGCGAGCACGACGAGGTCGTGCCAGTGCAGCATGTCGCCCCACGACCACCATCCCGCCACCGCGAGCACGAGCGGAGGCGTGCCGAAGACGACGACGCGCAGGACGCGCTCCCGGCCGTCGTGTTCGATCGCGATCATGTCCGGCGTCCCGGCCGCGGCGCTCATCGCGCGACCGCGATCAGACGAAGGCAGGGCGCGGTCATGGCCCGACGCTGGGGCGCCGCGGGCGTGGGACGGAGATCGGGCAGCGATCGAGCTCGACGGCGAGCTGTCTGACGAGGCGATGTCGCGGCGCCACGCCCTGCAGCATCGACAGACTCGCGTGGTACTGATCAAGACGCATGTACTGGTAGCGCTCGAGCGCGCTGAGCGCGCGATCGGTGGACGCCTCCGCCGCGGTGCGTGTCCGCCCGCGCCGGACCTCAGCGGCCAGCTCACGGACCTCGGCGATCTCGTTGGCGGCAAACACCATCGCCGCAGCGTGGTCGGCGTTGCGGATCTGCTCGCGCAGCGCATGTTTGCGCTGCGGGTAGCTGCCCACACAGTCCACGGTCGCCGCCTCCACGAGCGCTGACACCGTCGCGCCGAAGCGTGCTCTCAGCGCGGATGCTGGGACGTCGGCGTCCTGCACCACGCGGTGCAGCAGCCCCGCCACGATGACGACGTCCGCGCAGCCGGCATCACGCAGCAGCCGCGCGACCTCCGACAGGTGCTCGACGACCGGCGCGCCATCGCTCTCGCGCACCTGGCCGGCGTGACAGCGCGCCGCGTACGCGAGGGCCGACAACGGTCGACACGCCGCATGTTCGTTCGCAGGGCGACCGATCTGCTCGGGTCGCGCAAACCGTGCTCCGCGCCGTGGCGTGGATGGCGGCACTTCGGTCGGTCCAGCCGACCGGGAAAGCATCGTCGCTCCGTCCTACGCTCACCGTCGGTCCCAGCGGGCCCGGCTGCAATCGCGAGGTGGTGATGGTGCAACGCCCGCCCCACGCAAATGAGGTGCACGTCGCCTCTCATGAGCGTATCACCGTCACTGCCGCGTCCGTGGGTCGTGCGTCGGGTCGGCGTACATCGGAGGGCAACCGTGGCCGCCGGCTTCGGTACGCAGCTCGTAGTGCCAGGGTTCGTTGCCGTAGATCTGGCAGAGCCCGTACCCGGCGCCGTGCCCGGACAGCCACCTGGCGGCGGCGGAGGGCCCGATGTCGACCGCGTCCCCCGACACGTGCGCGGAGGTGTCGGGGGTGGCCACCCAGCGGGCGGCTGCCTGCGCTGAGCCGTACTGCGAGACCGCCTCGCGGAGGAGTCGCGCCTGGTACTCGGCGGAACGCCAGCCGCTGTCGACGTGGAACGCGACCCCGTCGCCGGCTGCATCCGTCGCGGCTCGGCGCAGGGCGGCGAGGAGCGCCGGATCGAGCTTGGCCACACCCGGGATCGCGTCGTCGAAGACCGTCGTGCCGTCGGGGACCGCGCCATCCGCCTCGCCGAGCGCACCACGGTGCCCACCGTGGGCGACGTCGACGTGCGCTGCCGCCCGCGAGGACGACGACGCCGGCAGTTGATGGCCGAGGACGGCCGCGATCGCCGCGATGACGACGAGCAGGCCGGCGACACGGATCCGGCGGATCCGCGGCCGGTGGATCGTCATGCGTGCTGGTTCGCCGCAGGCCACGCCTGCAGTGAAGGCAGCGTGGTGTTGCCGGCACGTACGCGGTTTTCGATACGCCGGCGATACGCGACGGCCCTAGCATCGGAGCATGCGCGTGTTGCTCGTCGAGGACGAGCCGTATATGGCCGAAGCCATCCGCGATGGCCTGCGCCTGGAGGCGATCGCGGCAGACATCGCACACGACGGCGACACCGCCCTGGGGCTGCTGCGCGTCAACGCCTACGACATCGCCGTCCTGGACCGCGACATCCCCGGACCCAGCGGGGACGAGATCGCCCGGCGCATCGTCGCCTCCGGCAGCGGCATGCCGATCCTCATGCTCACCGCAGCCGACCGCCTCGACGACAAGACGACCGGGTTCGAGCTCGGCGCCGACGACTACCTCACCAAGCCCTTCGAGCTCCGGGAGCTCGTGCTCCGTCTGCGGGCGCTCGACCGCCGGCGCGCCCACAACCGGCCGCCGGTGCGCGAGATCGCAGGTCTGCGGGTGGATCCGTTTCGCCGCGAGGTCTACCGCGACGGCCGCTACGTCGCGCTGACCCGCAAGCAGTTCGCCGTGCTCGACGTCCTCGTCGCCGCCGAAGGCGGTGTCGTCAGCGCCGAGGAGCTGCTGGAGCGGGCGTGGGATCAGAACGCAGACCCGTTCAGCAACGCCGTGCGCATCACCGTCTCGGGGCTGCGCAAACGCCTCGGCGAACCCTGGATCATCGCCACCGTGCCCGGCGCCGGCTACCGCATCGACACGCGACCCGAGGCCGGGTCCGAGGGAGCAGGCCGTGGATAGAGCGCCCGGGTTGAGCGTGCGCCTCAAGCTCACCCTGAGCTACGCCGGGTTCCTCATGCTCGCGGGTGCCGTGCTGCTCGCCGTCGGGTACCTGTCCCTGTCGCGCGGCGTGCACCCCGGCGTGATCTTCGTCGTCCGCAGCCACGCCGACCTCCTGCGCGCGTTCGCGCCGATCGCGGCCGTCGTGCTGACGTTCCTGCTCGTCTTCGGTCTCCTCGGAGGCTGGCTTCTCGCCGGCCGCATGCTCGCCCCGCTGACGCGCATCACCGACGCCACGGACCTGGCCGCGACCGGATCGCTCTCGCACCGAATCCGGCTGCCGGGCCGCGGCGACGAGTTCCGCGAGCTCGCCGACGCGTTCGACGCCATGCTCGCGCGCCTCGAGGCACACGTCGCCGAACAGCAGCGCTTCGCCGCCAACGCCTCGCACGAGCTGCGCACGCCGCTGGCGATCACCCAGACGCTGCTCGAGGTCGCCCGCAACGATCAGAGCCGCGCCGACGGCGAGCTCGTCGCCCGCCTCCACGCCGTCAACACCCGGGCGATCGACCTCACCGAAGCGCTGCTCGTGCTCAGCCGCGCCGACCAGCGGTCCTTCGCCCGCGATCGCGTCGACCTGTCCCTCGTGGCCGAAGAAGCCACCGAGACGCTCCTCCCGCTCGCAGAGACGCGCGGCGTCACGATCGAGACCTCGGGCGACATCACCCCGACGATCGGCTCGTCCGCGCTCCTGCTGCAGATGACGACGAACCTCGTGCACAACGCGATCGTCCACAATCTGCCCGACCAGGGCAGGGTGTGGGTCACGACCGGCGTTCGCCCCGAGACCGTGGAGCTCACCATCGAGAACACCGGCGACAGGCTCAGCCCGCAATCGGTCGCCACGCTCGTCGAGCCGTTTCGCCGCGGCACCGAACGCGTCCGCGCCGAGCACGCAGGTGTCGGCCTCGGCCTGGCGATCGTCAAGAGCATCTCCGAGGCGCACGACGGAACCCTCACCCTCACCCCGCGGGCCGCCGGGGGGCTCTGCGTCACGGTGCGACTCCCCGCCGCGCCGCCGCACGCTGCGATGAGCCCGCAGCCATGCTGATCTACTCGATGGGCGTCTCGGTGGACGGCTTCATCGCCGACCGCGCGGGCGCCTTCGGGTGGACGGTCCCCAGCGAGGAGCAGTTCCGGTTCCATCTCGCGCAGGTGCGCGAGCTCGGCGGCTACCTGTGCGGTCGCAGGCTCTACGAGACGATGCTGGTCTGGGACACGGACCCGTCGCTGCGCGACGACGAGCTGCGGGCCGCGTTCGCCGACGTCTGGTGCGCGATCCCGAAGGTCGTCTTCAGCCGCACGCTCGACAGCGTTCAGGGCAACGCCCGGCTCGCCGAGGCGTCGCTGGCCGAGGAGGCCGCCGCGGTGCTGGGCGCGACCGACAAGGACGTCGCGATCGGCGGCGCCGGCCTGGCCGCGGCGGCGATCGAGCTCGGCCTCGTCGACGAGCTGCGCATCTTGCGCCACCCGGTCGTCGTCGGTGGCGGCACGCCCTTCCTGCCGCCGGTCACCGACGACGTTCCGCTCGACCTGATCGAGACCAGGACGTTCGGCTCGCGCGTGATCTACGAGCGCTACCGGCGCCAGGGGAGGGCATCGGTCGATCGCGGCTGAGGTGAGGTTTCCGTGAGACCCGATGGCGGTCGGGCGCCGCTGCACGCATAGTGATAGGTGCACTTCTGGAGGCCGATGGCAGCGCATCAGCCGGGGCGGAGCCTCCATGTCGCCCGCCCCCCCGCCAACATCGGAGTCAGGTTCCTCATGCAGATCAAGTTCCTCGTGCCCGGGCTCGCGCTCGCGGCCGCCGTCGCAGTCACGCCGGCCGCCCTGGCCGCAAAGCCGCCCAAGCCGGTCAAGCCGCCCAACCCCGCGGGCACGGCGATCACGATCGGCGCCAAGTCGTCGATGCTGGTCTTCTCCGGCGTCACGAACCTCAGCGGCCGCCTCAGCGGCAACGGCGCCTCCGGCGTCGCGATCCGCCTCGAGGCCGACGACAGCCGGCCCTACGGCGACAGCTACAAGGCCGCCGGCAACACGGCGACCACGTCGAACAACGGGTCCTACAGCATCGCCGTCAAGCCGCTGATCAACACGCAGTACCGCGTCGTAGCGCAGGCCTCGCCGCCGGTCATGAGCGCCGCGAAGCTCGTCTCGGTCCGCATGCTCGTCGGCCTGCGGCTCTCGGACACGACACCGGCGCGCGGCAGCCTCGTGCGGTTCTCCGGGTCGGTCTTCCCGGCGCACGACGGGCGCAGCGTGTCGATCCAGCGGCGCCTGTCCACCGGCGGCTTCGTCACGGTGGCCCGCACCGCGCTGCGCGACGCCGGCGACGCGAAATCGGCCTACAGCCGCCGCGTGCGCGTGTCACGCAGCAGCGTCTATCGCGTGAAGGTCACCGCAGACGCCGACCACGCCAACGGCTTCAGCCGGATGCGCAGCATCGCCGTCCACGGCTAGCAGCGGCACGGCGGCGCGCGCCCGTGGAGGCGCGCGCCGCTA
>DATJEE010000202.1:0-7430 GCA_035496995.1 Solirubrobacteraceae bacterium
GCGTCGACGTAGACGTGGCAGTTGCCCGACGCCGCGTAGATCACCGGCACCGTCGCGACGGCCTTCAGCGCGGCCTTCAGGCCCTCGCCGCCGCGCGGGAAGATGAGGTCGACGACGCCGTCCTGCGTCGCGAGCTCGGCGAGCTCCTCGCGCCCGCCGCCCGCGACGAGCCCGATCGCGCCGTCGGGGACGCCGGCGGCGGACGCCGCCTCGGCCGCGATCGCCGCGAGCACGGCGTTGGAGTGCGCCGCCGACGACGAGCCGCGCAGCACGACGGCGTTGCCGGACTTCAGGCACAGCGAGGCGGCGTCGATCGTGACGTTCGGCCGCGCCTCGTAGACGACGGCGACGACGCCGAAGGGGACGCGCAGCTTGCGGACGTCGAGGCCGTTGGGCAGTCGCTTGCCCTCGACGACCTCGCCGACGGGATCGGGCAGCGCCGCGATCGCCCGCGTGCCGGCGGCGATGCCGGCGATCCGCTCGGGGGTCAGCGCCAGACGGTCCAGCAGCGCGGCGTCCAGGCCGGTGGCGCGGCCGTCCTGCATGTCGCGCGCGTTGGCCTCGACGATCTCCGGCGTGCGGGCGATCAGCGCGTCGGCGATCCCCAGCAGCGCCGCGTTCTTCGTGTCCGTGTCGAGCGCGCCGAGGGCGCGCGCCGCGTCGCGCGCGGCAAGGCAGATATCGGACACGCTGCGGGTCACGGTCGCCATGCGGAAAGCCTACGCGAGCACGAAGTAGTCGCGGTGGATGGCCTCGTCGGTCGCGCGCGGCATGACGCCCCGTACGGCGGCCGACTTCATCCCCTTGACCTGCAGCAGCTCGGCCGCGGTGTAGTTGCAGATGCCCTTGCCGATGACGATCGCCCCGTGCGCGACCTGGACGGCGTCGCCGGCGTCGAACGTGCCGCGCACCTCGGTGATCCCGACCGGCAGCAGCGACGTGCCGCCATCGCGCAGCGCGCGCGCCGCGCCGGCGTCGACGACGATCGTCCCCTGCGCGGGCTTGGCGTACTTCAGCCAGAGCTTGAACGACGAGTAGCGCGTCTCGCCGGCGGCGAAGCGCGTCCCCGACGGCGCGCCGTCCAGCGCCGCGGCGAGCGCTCCCGGGCGCAGCCCGCTGCAGATGACGGTCTCGATCCCGCCGGCGGTCGCCATCTCGGCGGCGACGACCTTCGAGCGCATCCCGCCGGTCCCGAGCGGCGAGGTCGAGTGGCCGATCGCGAGGTCGCCGAGGACGGAGAAGTCGTCGACGGACGCGACGAGCTCGGCCGCCGGGTCGGTCCGCGGGCTCGCGGTGAACAGGCCCTCGACGTCGGTCAGCAGCACGAGCAGGTCGGCGCCGATGAGCAGCGCGACCTGGGCGGCGAGGAAGTCGTTGTCGCCGAAGGAGATCTCGTCGGTCGTCGTCGTGTCGTTCTCGTTGATGACCGGCAGGACGCGCCACTCCAGGAGCTTGCCGAGCGTCTGGCGCGCGTTGAGGTAGTGCGTGCGCGCGCTCATGTCGAAGAACGTCAGCAGGACCTGCGCGCTCGTGATGCCGCGCGCGCGCAGCAGCTCGTCGTAGACGCGGTAGAGCTTGCCCTGGCCGACGGCGCTCGCGGCCTGCAGCTCCTCGATCGCCCGCGGGCGCACCGCGAGATCCATGACCCGCATGCCGCGCGCGATCGCCCCGCTCGTGACGAGCACGACCTCGTCCCCGGCGTCATGGCGCGCCGCGGCCTCGGCGCAGATGCCCGCGATGACGTCCGCGCGCAGCTCGCCGGAGTCCTCGGCGACGATGCTCGATCCGAGCTTGATGACGTAGCGGGCCATGGCCCGCGGACGTTAAGGCTTCGTCGACAGCGACACGTGCGTGAACTTCTGCGTCGCGTCGTCGTAGTAGCCGGCGCAGTACTCGCCGCCGGGGCCCGGCGTCGGGATCGCGCCGGTGAAGAACCCGCGGAACGACGTCGGCACCGGCCCGCCCTGCTGCACCCAGCTACCGGTGCCGCAGAGCTCCTTGGACGGCTTGTCGTGCCAGTAGACGTAGGCGACGTCCGGGGAGCCGTTGGGACGGAACTTCAGCTGGCCCCAGAAGCCGGTGACGCCCTCGCCCGCCGGGAACGTCAGGAACGGGAACGTGTAGGCGAACGCCGCGGGCTTGGCGCGCCCGCCGACGGTGTAGAGCCCCGACTGGTACGTGAACCAGTACAGCCGCGAGCCCTTCGGGTACTTCGTCACCGGCCCGACATCGCGCACGAGGAACTGCGTCGTCGCGAGGATGCGCGGGTCGTTGTAGGCGAGGAAGTCGGCGAGCTCGTTGAACTCCGCCTGTTTGAGCAGCGGGATCCCGTTGCGCGTGTCGGGCGGGTTGGACTCGTAGCCGAACTCCGTGAGGAAGACCGGCAGCGCGGCGGGGATGAGGCCCCCGGACTGCGCCGAGAGCGTGTCGAGGATCGGCCCCAGCGTGCCGATGTTGCCCATCGTGATCTCGTCGGGCGACTTCGGCGCGACCGACGGCGCGCCCTTCTTCGTGTACGGGTGGTGGGCGTAGCCGACGGCCTGCAGCGGGCCCTTCTTCGCGAAGTCGTCGCAGTGGCGGGCCGCGGCGTCGGGGCCCGTGTAGGGCGTGCCGTCGGGCTTGACGCAGACGAGCTCGCGCAGGAACGGCACCGGCTTGATGCCGTTGCGCGGGCCCTGCTTGTCGGAGCCCAGCGGTGAGGTCTCGCCGAGGAGGATCGCGTCGCCGCCATGGCCGCTTCGGACGAGGCCCTCGTAGCCGGCCTGGTAGAGCTCGCGGTACAGCCACGGCGACGTCGGGACGTTGCCGGTCCACTGCGGCGACAGCCAGCCGGGCTGGTTGGGCTCGTTCCAGATCGACCACAGCGCGACGCGCGGCAGCGGCTGGCGGGTCGCGTTCTCGTCCTTGTACGTGCCGGAGTAGCGCCGGCCGACGGCCAGGACGAAGCTGCGGAAGCGGTTGGGGATCGGCATGTACGTCCCGGCGTTCGCGCGCTGGCTCGGCGGCGCGACGCGGTGGCCGTAGCGCGGCCCGGGGCCGGTGACGCTGAAGTACACCCGCATGCCGAGCTGCGTCGCCTCCTTGACGAGGTTGTCGTAGCGGTCCCAGTTGCGCGTCGGGTACGTCCGCGGATCGCCGGCCTTGAAGCGCCGCCGCTGCGCGCGGGCCTTGTCGCGCGCCTTGGAGCCCTTGATGTGGTCGATCTCCGCGTCGGAGAGATCGGCGCCCTCGGCGACGACGCGCCAGAGGACGGTCGCCTTGACGGCGTCGGCGCCGAGCGAGCGCATCGTCACGAGCGTGCGCGTCTGCGTGACGTTGTTGCGGTAGAGCAGCTGGTCGTCGTCCATCATGACCGAGGCCTGGTCGGGCGCCGCACTGGCGGCGCGGACGAGGATCGTCATGAAGAGCAGCGTCGCGAGTCCGAGTCGGCGGAGATTCATCGGCGCGGAACGGTAGAGGGTCGCGCCTCCGAGCGTCGTGGTCGCCGTCTCGTCATCGCGCACAAGCATCTCCCCCTGGATCGGTCTCCCCCGCACCCTGCCCGAACAGGCGGGGGGCGCAAAGGTTGCGCAGTACCCCGATCAGCCGGGATGCAGCTCGAACTCAACGCCGGCGATCTCGACGTCGTCGCCGGGCTCGAAGCCCTCGCTCTCGAGCGCGCTGATGACGCCCATCCGCCGCAGCCGGTTCTCGACGTGCGCGAGCGCCTCGTCGTTGTCGAGGTCGTGGCGGGCGAGCAGCCGGTGGACGGCGTCGCCCTCGACGCGGAAGGCGCCGTCGGCGATCCGCTCGACGCTGAAGCCGCGCCCGGCGGCGGGGCGGAACACGCGGTGCTCGGCGACGGGCGCGTCGAGCTCGACGGCGTCGGCGGCGCTCGGCAGCATCGGCACGCGGCGCAGCAGCTCGGCCGTCAGCTCCGGGAGGCCCTGCCCGGTCGCCGACGACGTGACGAGCACGCGGACGTCGTCGCCGAGGCGCTCGCGCCACTGCGCGGCCGCCGCCTCGGCGTCCTGCGGCGGGACGATGTCGGCCTTCGACAGGGCGAGGATCCGCGGCAGCGCGGCGAGGCGGCGGTCGTGCGCGCGCAGCTCGGCCTCGATCGTCGCGTGGTTTTCGAGCGGGTCGGAGCCGTCCACGGGCGCGAGGTCGAGGACGTGGACGAGCAGGCGCGTGCGCTCGACGTGGGCGAGGAAGTCGTGGCCGAGGCCCGCGCCCTCGCTCGCGCCCTCGATGAGGCCCGGGATGTCGGCGAGGACGAGCTGGCGGTCGGCGCCCTCGATCGTGCCGAGCACCGGCTCGAGCGTCGTGAACGGATACGCGGCGACCTTCGGCGCGGCGCGCGTCATCCGCGCCAGCAGCGAGGACTTGCCGGCGTTGGGCAGGCCGACGAGGCCGACGTCGGCGAGGAGCTTGAGCCGCATCTCGAGCCAGCCCTCCTCCCCCGGCAGGCCGCGCTCGGCCAGCCGCGGGGCCTGGCGCGTCGACGTCGCGAAGCGCTTGTTGCCGCGCCCGCCGGCACCACCGCGCGCGACGACGACGCGCTGACCGGGTACGAGCAGGTCGTGCGTGCTGCCGTCCCAGGAGGTCACGTGGGTGCCCGGCGGGACCGGGATCTCCAGCACCGGCCCGTTGGCGCCGTGGCGCAGGTCGCCCTCGCCGTGCCCGGCGCGCGCCGCCTTGTACTGCGACCGGCGCTTGTAGGTCTGCAGGTCGCGGTAGGAGTCGTCGCAGACGAGCACGACCTCGCCGCCGTGCCCGCCGTCACCGCCGTCGGGCCCGCCGTGGGGCACGTGCGCCTCTCTGCGAAAGCTCAGGCAGCCGTCGCCGCCGCCGCCTGCCTGAACGTAGATGCGAGCCTTGTCGTAGAGCATTCGTATATACGAGCCTAGGAGAACGCATGAGCGACCCCGTCTTCCTCATCACCGGAGCCTCGAGCGGCATCGGCGCCGCGACCGCCCGGCGCGCCGCCGAGACCGGCCACCGGATCGTCCTCGCGGCGCGCTCGACGGACAAGCTCGAGGCGCTCGCGCAGGAGCTCGGCGGCGACGAGCGCGCGATCGCCGTCACGTGCGACGTGACGGACTTCGGCCAGCAGGAGGCGATGGTCGCGGCGGCGCTCGACGCCTTCGGCCACATCGACGTCGTCTTCGCCAACGCCGGCTTCGGCGCCAAGCGCGGCTTCCTCGAGGAGACGCCGGAGCTCTGGCGTGAGATGGTCCTGACGAATGTCCTAGGCTGTGCCTACACGATTCGCGCAACGATCCCCGCACTCCGTGAGTCCACCGGACACCTCCTGCTGACGAGCTCGGTCGCCGGCCGCCGCGCGCTGCAGGGGTCGCTCTACAGCGCCACGAAGCACGCCGTCACGGCGATGGCGGAGTCCGCCCGCCTGGACCTCAACGACAGCGGCGTGCGCGTGACGTCGATCGAGCCCGGGATGGTCGACACGCCGTTCTTCGACAACCGGCCGAAGAACGCCCTCGAGCCCGACGACATCGCCCGCGCGGTGCTCTACGCCGTGCAGCAGCCGCGCCACGTCGACGTCAACGAGATCCTCATCCGGCCGGTGAGTCAGCCGACGTGAGCCCGGCCCCCCGCTTCGGCGGCGTCCCCGACAAGCTGCGCCACGGCGACTGGCTGCTCGTGCACTGGGTCGCGACCGCCAAGCGGGGCGACCCATTCCCCGAGCCGTGGTGTCACGCGCACTCGCCCCTGACCTCGATGATCGCGCACCTCGTGCAGCTCGACGTCATCGAGCGCCCGGGGCCGGACGCCGACGTCCCGCGGATCGCGCGCGAGGCGACCGCGGCGGCGCAGCGCTGGCTCGAGACGCACCCCGAGCCCGAGCGCAGGCCCGAGCCGCCCCACCGCGGTATGCGGTGGGGGCCGAACCGGCAGCCCTGGGATCGCTGAGCGCCGGCCGGGGCCGGCGCGGTCTACGCGTCGGGCGCGATCGAGACGACGCGCTTGCCGCGCCGCTGCCCGAAGACGACCTTGCCCGCCGCGATCGCGTAGAGCGTGTCGTCCTTGCCGATGCCGACGCCGTCGCCGGGACGGAAGACCGTCCCGCGCTGGCGGACGATGATCTCGCCGCCGGTGACGGTCTCGCCGGCGAACGTCTTGACGCCGAGGCGCTGGGCGTTGGAGTCGCGGCCGTTGCGTGAGGAGCCGAGGCCCTTCTTATGTGCCATTAGGAGGCCCCCTCCACCGAGCATTCGGTGATTTCCAAGCGGGTCAGCTCCTGCCGATGGCCGGCGGTGCGCTTGTAGCCGCGCTTGGGCTTGAATTTGAAGACGCGCAGCTTCTCGCCGCGCTCGTGCGCGACGATCTTCGCCTTGACGGAGACCTTGCTCAGGCCGTCGGCGTCGAAGATCGTGTCCGTCGAGCGGAAGAGCAGCGGCCGGAGCGCGACGATCGCGCCCTCGTCCTCGGGCAGCCGCTCGACGAGGAGCGTCTGCCCCTCTTCGACGTGATACTGCTTGCCGCCGGTCTTGACGATTGCGTAGGCCATGTGTGAGCTCAGCTAGCTGTCGGAGGGTGTGGTCGCGCCGGTGTCCACCGTGGCGCGCGAACGGCGCCGTCCGCCTCTGCGGCCGCGGCGCCGAGCGCTGGATTCTACGCCATCGCCGTCGGCCGGGTCCTCCGCGTCCTGCTCGGGCGCCTCGGGCTCGCCGTTGTCCAGCAGCGACGCGGTCGCCGATGTGCGTCCCGCGTGGTCGATGCGCACGAGCCGCTTGGCCCCCACGAAACGCCCGCCGCCGGCGACGCTGATGATGTAGCCGTCGATCTTCGCGACGGCGTCGTCGACGTCGTACATGTGCGGCTCGACGATGTGGACGAGCACCTCGTCGCCCTCGCGGAACGGCACCGCGCGCTCCATCACCTCGTCGCGCGAGCCCTCCATGATGATGTCGAAGTGGTCCAGCGGCAGGCCCTCGGAGCCGGTGAAGTGAAAGCGCCGGCCGGTCTCCTCCTCGAGCGCGTGCAGCACGCGCTTGGCGTTGCCGGTGAAGACCTGGCTCACGCGCGGGTTCATCTGGACGAGGAACGCCTCGTGCTTCTTCAGCGCCTTCTTCGCGACGACGCGCAGGCGGCGCTCGAACTCGATCGCGATCGTCTCCTCGGACTTGATGACGCCGTCGCCGTCGCACGTCGGGCAGGGCCGGGAGATGATCTCGCGCACGCCCTCGGTGACGTTCTGGCGCGTCATCTCGACGAGCCCGAGCTTGGAGATCTCGGCGGTGAAGGTCTTCGTGCGGTCCTCGTCGAGCGTCTGGCGCAGCGTCTTGAGGACGGCGTCGCGGTTGCGCGCGCGGGCCATGTCGATGAAGTCGATGACGATGATCCCGCCGATGTCGCGCAGGCGCAGCTGGTTGACGACCTCCTCGGCGGCCTCGAGGTTCGTCGTCGTGATCGTGTCCTCCAGGCGC
>DATJEE010000203.1:0-9912 GCA_035496995.1 Solirubrobacteraceae bacterium
CTCGCCGATGTCGCCCTGCAGTCGCGGTGGAATCCGCATGACCAGAACATACGTTCGGGACCGGACGGATCTACAGGAGCTTCTTGATGCGCCCCACGAGCCCCGGATCGAGCGGCTCGGTGTTCTGCGTGTAGCGCGCCACGACCCGGCCGCGCCGGTCCAGGAGGTACTTGTTGAAGTTCCACTCCGGGGCGCCGGCGGCGGCCGTCAGCCGCGTGTAGAGCGGGTTCTTGTGGGCGCCGACGACGTGCGTCTTGGCGAACATCGGGAAGCTGACGCCGTAGTTGTTCTTGCAGAACGTCGCGATGTCCTTGTTGGAGCGCGGCTCCTGGCCTGCGAAGTCGTTGGCCGGGAAGCCGAGCAGCACGAGGCCCTTGCCCTTGTACTTGCGGTAGAGCTTCTCGAGGCCGTCGAACTGCGGCGTGAAGCCGCACTCGGTCGCCGTGTTGACGACGAGCACGACGCGGCCGCGGTAGTGCCCGATGTCGTCGCGCGCCCCGTTCAGACGCGAGTACACGCCGTGCAGCACGTTGGCGCCGGAGGCCGACGCCGCGCCAGCGGCGACCGGCACGGGCGCCGCCCCCGCATCCGAACCGCACCCGGCAAAGGCCACGGCACAACCAGCACAAAGCACGAGCAGCGCGACGAGTCGCATGGCCCTGACTACGTTAGCGCTGCCCCGGCGGTTCAGCGTCAGCTGGCGTCGCGGAGCTTCTGCGCCTCGGGGAGCGACTCGAGCTTCTTGAGCGTGTGGTTCTCGATCTGCCGGATGCGCTCGCGCGTGACGTTGAACGCGCGCCCGACCTCCTCGAGCGTCCGCGGCCGGCCGCCCGTGAGCCCGAAGCGCATCTCGATGACCTCGCGCTCGCGCTGCGGCAGCGCCGCCAGCGCGCGGCGGACGTTCTCGCGGCGCAGGTTCTCCGAGGCGAGCTCGAACGGCGACTCGGCGGTCTCGTCCTCGACGAAGTCGCCGAGCTCGGACTCGTCCTCCTCGCCGACCGGCCGCTCCAGCGAGATCGGCTGCTGCGACATCCGCAGGATGTCGCGCACCTCGCGCGGCGTGCACTCGAGGTTCGCCGCGATCTCCTCCGGCGTCGGCTCGCGCCCGAGCGACTGGACGAGCTGGCGCTCGACCTGCACGACCTTGTTGAGCTTCTCGACCATGTGGACCGGGATGCGGATCGTGCGGCCCTTGTCGGCGATCGCGCGGGTGACCGCCTGGCGGATCCACCACGTCGCGTACGTCGAGAACTTGTAGCCGCGGCGGTAGTCGAACTTCTCGACCGCCCGGATCAGGCCCAGCGACCCCTCCTGGATGAGATCCAGGAACGTCAGCCCGCGCCCGAGGTAGCCCTTCGCGATCGACACGACGAGCCGCAGGTTGGCCTCGACCATGTGCTGCTTGGCGTCCATGTCGCCGCGCTCGATGCGCTTGGCGAGTGAGATCTCGAGGTCCGCGGTCAGCAGCGGCACCCGGCCGATCGAGCGCAGGTACAGCCGCAGCGAGTCCAGCGACGGCTCGACGGTGAGGTCGAGCTCGGGCTTCTTCGGCGCCTCCGGCACCCCGCCGTTGGCGCTCGTCTTGCGCGCCTCGGCGACGGCCTCGACGCGCGCGCCCTCGGTCGTGATATGCCGCCCGTCGGCGCCGACGACGTCGATGCCGTGCTCGGAGAGGTACGCGTGCAGTTCCTGCACCTGCTCCTTGGTGACCTCGACCTCCTCCAGGGCGGCCGAGACCTCGTCGAAGGTCAGGAAGCCCCGCTCCTGGCCGTCGGTGATCAGTGCTCGAAGCTCGTCCAGCTCGTGGATCGGCGCCTCGTCCGCCAGCAGCACATCGTTCTTGATGGTACGGCCCTCCCTCGGATACCTCTCCACGCCCTGCACCACGCCGCTACGCCCGTCCTCTCCCCCTTCGGCTCGCGACTTCGTGAGTGATAGCACAAGAGTCCCGGTCCGTCAGCGTGAATTTGCGGATCGGCCGCTACCCTCACCCCATGCAGGAGAGTCTCAGTCTGCCCCTCGCCGACGTCCAGGCACAACCCCCGTCGGTCCAGGTCAGCCTGTCGCGGGTCGGCGTCACGGGCGTCGAGAAGATCGTGCGCGTACGCCAGAACGGCGAGGAGCAGCTCTTCTCGGCCCGCCTGGAGTGCTTCGTCGACCTCGGGTCGCAGCAGAAGGGCGCGCACATGTCGCGCTTCGAGGAGGTCGTCAACGAGGTCATCGGCGAGGTCGTGCTCGGCGAGGCGACGTTCAAGGCCGAGGCCCTGGCCCAGCGGATCGCCGAGCTCGTGCGCGAGCGCCAGGACGCGGCGCGCGCCGAGGTGACGGTCGCCGCGCGCTACCCCGAGCACAAGCCCGCCCCGATCTCCGGCATCCCGACGCAGGAGATCTACACGCTCTACGGCTGCGCGGTCGCCTCCGCCTCGGGCACCCGCCGGCTCGTCGGCGTCGCCGCGCAGGGCATGACCGCCTGCCCCTGCGCGCAGCAGCTCGTCAAGGGCAGCTCGCGCGAGCGCCTGCTCGACGACGGCTTCAGCGAGGACGAGGTGCGGCGCATCTTCGAGCACGTCCCCGTCGCGACGCACAACCAGCGCGGCCTCGGCACGCTGCACATCGGCATCCCCGCCGGCGCGGGGACCGAGATCGAGGCCCGCACGCTCCTGGACATCGTCGAGGGCTCGATGTCGTCGGAGATCTACGAGCTGATGAAGCGCAGCGACGAGGGCGCCGTCGTCGAGAAGGCCCACCGGCGCCCGCGCTTCGTCGAGGACTGCGTGCGCGAGATGATCGCCGGGGTCATCGACCGGCTGCCGGACCTCGGCGACACGCACTTCGTCAGCGCCCGCCAGGAGAACCTCGAGACGATCCACCAGCACAACGTCGAGGCCGAGCGCTTCGGCCTGCTCGGCGAGATCCGCCACGAGCTCGAGACCGGCGAGCGCGCGCAGCGCCACCTCTCGATGCGCGACTGGCTGAACTCCGACTGAGGCACGCGGGCGTCAGTCGGCGCGGGCGGCGGTGGCCGCCGCGCTCTCGGCGCGCCGCGCCTCGGCCTCACGCAGGACGCGTCGCAGCCCGAAGAAGTAGTCGATCCCGCTGACGATCGTGATCGCGACCGCGGCGTAGACGAACCCGTCGACCCACGCCGGCGTCGGCTGTCCGGCGACGATGAGGACGAAGATCGCCGCGACCTGGACGATCGTCTTCGCCTTGCCCCACCAGTTGGCCGCGATGATCACGCCCTGCTGCGTCGCCTGCATCCGCGTGACGGTGACCGTCAGCTCGCGGGCGATGATGACCATCGCCACCCACGCCGCCAGCCGGTGCAGCGACACGAGCGCCACGAGCGCGGAGATGATCAGCAGCTTGTCGGCGATCGGGTCCATGAGCTTCCCGAACGTCGTGATGTCGTTGCGCGTGCGGGCGAGATAGCCGTCCATCGCGTCGGTCGCCGACGCGAGCGCGAAGACGATCGCGGCGAGCAGGTCGCCGTTGGCGGTCTCGTCGAGCAGCGCCACGACGAGCACCGGGACGAGCAGGATCCGCAGCAGCGTCAGGACGTTCGGCAGGTTGAGCGCGAACACGGCGCATCCAGCCTACGTGGCGAACGTCACGTGCGCCATGTCAGGCCTTCAGCCGGCGACCGGAGCGGAACATCGCGGCGCTCCACGCGACGAAGCCGAGCGCGAACACCGCCGTGACGCCGAGCGCGATCCCGATCGGCACGTCGCTCGTGCCGAGGAAGCCGTAGCGGACGGCGTTGATGAGGAAGAAGATCGGGTTGACGTGGCTGAGCTCGTGCCACGGCGACGGCAGCAGGTCGACTGAGTAGAAGACGCCGCCGAGGAAGCTCAGCGGGAGGATGACGATGGTGTTGACGAAGCCGGCCTGATCCCAGGTCTCGGCGTAGATGCCGACGATGACCCCGAGTGACGAGAACAGCACGAGGATCAGCGCGACGGCGACGAGCAGCGCGAGCGGCTCGCGGATCGGCACGCCCGTCACCGGCAGCGCGAGCGCGAGCAGCGCGATGCCGATCGCGAGCGCCCGCACGACCCCGCCGAACGACAGCCCGAGCTGGACCTCCCACGGCCGCATCGGCGCCGACAGCACGTCGTTGATGTAGCGATCGGCACGCGCCTGGAAGACCGACGACGAGTTGTTGCTGTAGGCGGCCTGCGCCATCGCCATCGTGATGAGGCCCGGCACGATGAAGACCTCGTAGTCGACGCCGCCGATCTGCCGGATCCGCCCGCCGAGCGACAGCCCGAACACGACGATGAAGAGAAACGACGCGAGCACCGGCGCGGCGATCGTCTGCGACCAGAGCTTCAGGACGCGATCGGCCTCGCGGGCCGACAGCGCGATGAGCCCGCGGTGGCGGGCGGCGAGCGCGTTCACTTCGGCTTCGCCGCGACCGGCCGCGGCTTCGTGAAGCGCACGGTCCCGATGATGGCGCGCGCCTCCCTGAAGTACACGCCCGACGGGTGCTCGCCCGTCACGACCGTCACGGCGTACGTCCGGTACGGCGTCGCGTAGACCATCTCCAGCGCGCGCACGACCTTGCCCTTGGCCTTGCCGCGCAGCTCGAAGCTCGGGACGCTGAGCTTCCCGAGCGGCTCGCTGCCCTCGTGGACGATCTTCGCCGGGGCGAACTGCTTGAGCAGCGTCTGCTTGACGCCCGCCGTGACGGCCTCGACCGCGGGCCGCGCGGCCGGCGACGAGAAGAACATCGAGATCGAGCCGTCCGGGCTGCGCAGCCGGATGACGTCCCGGCTGACGTTGCGGACCCAGCTCGTCGGGTGGGCGAAGCCCCAGCCGCGCTGCGGCACCGACACGATCCGGATCGGGAGCTTGCCGGTCTTCTTCGGCGTGGCGTCGCCGCCGGGCCAGAGCACGACGACCGCGACGACGATGCCCGCGAACAGCAACACGGCGCCGCCGAGGCGGCGCCGTGTGTTCAGCGCACTCGTGATGCGTCCGACCATCTACCGGACGGTAGCCACATCCTCACGCCGGCGCAGCAGCAGGCCGCCGGCGAGCATGAGCAGGCCCGCGAGCGAGATGCCGATGGCGTCCGAGCCCGTGAACGGCAGCGAGCCGGAGTTCGCGCTGCCTGCGCCGGAGCCCTCGCTGTCGTCGTTGGGGTTGAACGACGCCGCGTTGTTGGCGTTGCCGTCGGTGTGACAGCCCGGGTCGGCGCTGTCGATGACGCCGTCGCCGTCGTCGTCGATGCCGTTGGAGCACTGCGGCCCGCCGTTGCCGTTGCCGTTGCCGGCCCCGTTGCCGTTGCCGTTGCCGGAACCGTTGTTGCCGTTCCCGTTCCCGTTCCCGTTGCCGTTCCCGTTGCCGTTGCCGGACCCGCCGGTGTTGGCGTCGGACTCGTCGTTGTCGGTGGCGTCGAACGAATTGGCGTTGTTCGCGTTGCCGTCGGTGTGACAGCCCGGATCGCTGCTGTCGATCTTGCCGTCGCCGTCGTTGTCGACCTTGTCGTTGCACTGCGGGCCGGTCTCGCCCGCCGGGGCGACGGTGAGCGTCTCCGGACCGGCGGTCGACTCGCGCAGCAGCGCGTTCGTGCCGACCTGCAGCGCGAACACGTCCAGCGCGTCACGGACGGCCGCGGCGCCCGCGACCTCCTCGGCGTTGCAGATGATCGGCAGCAGGCCGGGGATACCACCCTCGGTGTCCGGCGTGCCGTTCGCGCAACCGGGGGCCGGCAGCCCGACGCCGGTGCCGCCGAGGTTGATGACCTCGGACGTCTGGGCGACCTGCGGAGCCGCACCGCGGCAGGACTTCGACGCGCTCGTCGCGTTCGCGACGCCGGCGACCGTGCCGCCGCTCGTCGTGACGTTCGCCGTCTTGGCCGTACCGACGGCGGACTGGCAGTTGGAGTCCTGCGTGATGTTGCCGTGACTCTCGGCGGCGCCGACGTTCAGCCCGAGCAGGCCGGCGTTGGCGACGGCGAAGTCGTTCGTCGACCCGGTCGCCGTCGTCGACGAGTCGGACTTCAGGACGGTGAGGCAGATCTGCTGCGCCGTCGACTGGCAGATCGGGTCCAGGACGCCGGTCTGCAGCGGCTGCAGCGGACCATGGTTCGTCTGGCCCGGCGTGCTGTCGACGCCGATGATCTCGGTGCCGAAGAGCGCGGCCGTCGTGATGTGCCCGTGGAAGTTGCCGCTGGCGTCCTGCTCGCCCTTGGCACGACCCACGACCGCGTCCTCGCCGGACCCCGAGCCGTCGGGCTTGCCGTCGAGCGGACGGTCGCTCTTCGGGTTGAGGTCGACCACGGCGACGTCGCCCTGGCCGTGCGGGTTGGACCCGTGCATCGGCGGCTGCTTCGGCGGATCCGTCGCCGTGGCGCGCGTCTTCGCCGACTCGGACTTCTGCTGCACGGCGCTCTTCGTCTTGGCGACGAGTGCGGCCGTCTTCTGGCCGGTCTTCTGGACCGTCGACGCAAGGCCGGACTGCACCTGGTCGCCCGCGGTCTTCAGCGCGTCAGCCGCCTGGCGAAGGTCGAGCGCGCCGAACGATCCTACGGGCAGCGCGAATATCACGACGATGCTGGCGAATAGCGCAAGCGCCCCCAGCCTCTTGCGGGTCATACGGTCCCTCCCGATGGTCGTTGCGCCCACGCCGACGGATCCGATGCGGGCGGATCACTTCGCCTCATCCCCTAGACCGAGGCACGACAAACGTACCGAAAAATCTGCAAGATCGTGCAGTCACCACATTGGGACATCACGCAATTCACGTCATTGCGGCGGCTCCCATGGCGCGAACGTAGGCGTCTGCGAGTGAATCGGCGCCGTAGGCCTCGCGCAGGCCGTCGGCGGAGTCGCGCGCGATGAGGTGGCCGCCGCGGATGAGCGCGATGTCCTCGCAGAGCTCGTCGGCCTCCTCGAGGTAGTGCGTCGTGAGGAGGATCGTCGTGCCCTGGTCGTGCAGGCGGCGGATGTAGCGCCAGAGCTCCAGGCGCAGCTCGAAGTCGACGCCCGCCGTCGGCTCGTCGAGGATCACGAGGCGTGGCTCGTGCATGAGCGCCCGCGCGAGCAGCAGCCGGCGCCGCATCCCGCCCGAGAGCTTCGGCGCCCGCACGCCGGCCTTCGCGCGCAGGTCGAAGACGTCCATCATCTCGCCGGCGCGGCGGCGGGCCTCGGCGCGGCCCATGCCGAAGTAGCCGCCGTGGTAGAGCAGCGTCTCCTCGACGTCGAGGAAGCGGTCGAGGTTGACGTCCTGCTCGGCGAGCCCGACGAGGCGGCGCGCCTCGAGCGCGTCGTGCGGCAGGCCGAACACGCCGATCTCCCCCGACGTCAGCCGGATGAGGTTGCAGATCGCGCTGATGATCGTCGTCTTGCCGGCGCCGTTGGGGCCGAGCAGGCCGAAGAAGCTCCCGGCCTGGACGTCGAGGTCGAAGTTCTCGACCGCGAGGAAGCCGTCGTCGTAGCGCTTGGTCAGGGCGCGGACGCTGAGGGCGGAGGGCACCCATGTCAGGCTACCCAGAGCCCCACCCGGGGGATCTGGCAGGATGCGCGGATGCCCCTGATTCCCTCGGTCGTTCAGCGCAGTGCGCGCGGCGAACGCGAGTACGACATCTACTCGCGCCTGCTCAATGAGCGCATCATCTTCCTCGGCACCGGCATCAACGACCAGGTCGCCAATCTCATCGTCGCCCAGCTGCTGCATCTCGAGTCCGAGGATCCGGACAAGGACATCTCGCTGTACATCAATTCACCGGGCGGGTCGATCTACGCGGGCCTCGCGATCTACGACACGATGCAGTTCGTCAAGCCCGACATCCAGACGATGTGCATGGGCATCGCAATGTCGATGGGATCGCTCCTGCTGACCGCCGGCGCGCCGGGCAAGCGCTTCTCGCTGCCCAACAGCCGGATCCTCATCCACCAGCCGTCGGCCGGCTTCGAGGGCCAGTCGACGGACATCGAGATCCACATGAACGAGATCCTCAAGACGCGCAAGCGGATGGACGAGCTGTACGCCAAGCACACCGGCCAGCCCGAGGAGACCGTCCGCAACGACATGGAGCGCGACCGCTTCTTCAAGCCCGACGAGGCCGTGACGTACGGGCTCATCGACCGGGTGCTCGACAAGCACTAGTACAGCTCGTACAGCGCGCCGTACTTCGCGCCGAGGTGCTCGAGCATCGGCGCGGGGTCCAGCGGGCCGCCGACGGC
The DNA here is from genome assembly GCA_035496995.1 of Solirubrobacteraceae bacterium. Lineage (GTDB taxonomy): Bacteria > Actinomycetota > Thermoleophilia > Solirubrobacterales > Solirubrobacteraceae > CADCVQ01. The sequence goes on from DATJEE010000203.1 coordinate 8,193, forward strand.
CTGCTCGATGAGCTCGGGCGGCGTGAGGGTGCGGCCGTGGCGGTGGATCTTCTCGCGCAGCCAGGAGCGCAGGCCGCCGTACTCGCCGGCGGCGATGTCGTCGTCGAGGCCCGGCAGCTCGTCGCGCACCGCGCGCCAGAGCTGGGCGGCGAGCACGTTGCCGATGGCGTACGTCGGGAAGTAGCCGATGATCCCCTCCGACCAGTGGATGTCCTGCAGGACACCGTGGAGGTCGTCGGGGACGGAGATGCCGAGGAACTGCTGCATCTTCGCCGCCCACGCGGCCGGGAGGTCGCCGGCGTCGAGCGATCCGTCGATGAGCGCGAGCTCGAGCTCGAAGCGCAGGATGACGTGCAGCGAGTACGTCACCTCGTCGGCCTCGACGCGGATGAGCGTCGGGCGCACGACGTTGATCGCGCGGATGAACTGGTCCAGGTCGACGTCGCGCAGCGTCAGCGGGAAGCGCTCGCGCAGCCGCGGCAGCCAGTGGCGCCAGAACGCGGGGCTGCGGCCGACGAGGTTCTCCCACAGCCGGCTCTGCGACTCGTGGACGCCGAGCGAGACGCCGCTGTCGAGCGTCGTGCGCGCGAGCGCCGGGTCGACGCCGTGCTCGTAGAGGCCGTGGCCGGTCTCGTGCATGAGCGCGAACAGGCCGGTGAGGCTGTGGTCGTCGAAGCGCGACGTGATCCGCACGTCGTCCACCGACGGCGAGGAGGCGAAGGGGTGGACAGCGTCGTCGATCCGCCAGGCGGCGGGGTCGAAGCCCATCGCCGTGACGATCTCCAGGCCGAGGTCGCGCTGGGCGGCGATCGGGAAGTCGCCCGGCAGCCCGGGCGGGTCGGGCCGCAGCGCGATCTTGCTCAGCAGCGGGACGAGCCCGTCGCGCAGCTTCGTGAAGAGCGCCGAGACGCCGGCCGCGGTGGCGCCCGGCTCGTAGCGGTCCAGCAGCGCGTCGTAGGGGTGGGCGGACTCCGGGAAGCAGGCGGCGTACTCGCGGGCGAGCTCGATGTTGCGCCGCAGCGCCGGCTCGAAGACCGCGAAGTCGTTGGCCTCGCGGGCCTGCAGCCAGACCTGGTAGCCCTCCGAGCCGGTCCGCGCCATCGTCTCCGTCAGCGTGCCCGGGACGCGCGTCGCGCGGTCGTGATCGCGGCGCACGGAGCGCACGAGCAGGGCGTCCTCCGGGCCCGCGGCGTCCAGCAGCGCGCCGAGCTCGGGCGCGACGAGGCGGTCGTGGGCGAGGCGCTGCAGCGTCCCGTGCGCCGCGCTGCGGGCGGGCGCCCCGCGCGGCGGCATCATGACCTGCTGGTCCCAGGCCAGGATCTGTCCGGCGTGGCGGAGGTCTGCCAGCTCTCCCAGGCGGGCGGTCAGCTCAGGCGATGGCATGCTCGATGTGACCGAGCGACTCGATCTCGATCCGCACGACGTCGCCGGAGCTCAAGAACCGCCGCGGGTCCATCGACATGCCGACGCCGCTCGGCGTGCCGGTGAGGATGAGGTCGCCGGCCTCGAGCGTGCAGGTCTCGGAGATGAAGTCGACGAGCGCCTGCGGGCCGAAGATCATGTCGCTCGTCGAGCTGTCCTGGCGCAGCTCGCCGTTGACGTGCGTCGTGATCCGCAGGTTCTCGGGGTCGGTCACGACGTCGACCGAGGTGATCCACGGGCCCCACGGGCAGAAGCCGTCGGCGCCCTTCGCGCGCGTCCACTGCGGCTCGCGGCGCTG
>DATJEE010000204.1:0-6750 GCA_035496995.1 Solirubrobacteraceae bacterium
GGCCACGGCCCGTTCGAGGAGCTCTCGCGCGCCTATGAGCAGATCCCCTACTCCTACGGGCGGCGCTTCGTCGTCTCCGCACTCGCGCGCACCGATCCGACGTTCGCGGGGGACGTCGCCGTCGACTGCCTCTGGGACTGCGAGCCCGAGACGCGCAGCCTCGCGGCGGCCCACGTGGACCGCCGGATCCGGCTGGCGGGACAGCGGCTGGACGAGCTCGCCGCCGACGAGGCGCAGGCGCCGTCCGTCCGCCGCAGCGCGGCGATGGAGTAGGCGTAAAGGCCGTCTAAGCTGGTGGTGTGACCACCTTCGCCGAACTCGGCCTTTCAGACTCCACGCTCCAAGCCCTCCAGGACGTCGGCTACGAGCAGCCCAGCCCGATCCAGGAGCAGGCGATCCCGCCGATGCTCCAGGGACGGGACGTCATCGGACAGGCCCAGACCGGCTCCGGCAAGACCGCGGCCTTCGGGCTCCCGATCATCGAATACGTCGACCCGACCGAGCCCGAGGTGCAGGCGCTCGTCCTCACGCCGACGCGCGAGCTCTGCATCCAGGTGACGCAGGCGATCCGCGCGTATGCCGACGACACCGGCATCGACGTCGTCGCCGTCTTCGGCGGCGCGCCGATCCGCACGCAGCAGGCGCAGCTGAAGGCCGGCGGCCACATCGTCGTGGGCACCGTCGGCCGCGTGCTCGACCTCATCAACCGCCGCTCGCTCGTGCTCGACGCGTGCCGCTTCGTCGTCCTCGACGAGGCCGACGAGATGCTCGACCTCGGCTTCCTCGAGGACGTCGAGAAGATCCTGCGCCTGACGCCCAACAGCCGCCAGACCGCGCTCTTCAGCGCGACGATGCCGCCGCCGATCCGCGCGCTCGCCGACAACTACCTCTACGAGCCCGAGCACGTCAAGGTCCAGTCCGCGACGCTCACGGTCGACTCCGTCGAGCAGTTCCAGGTCGACGTCAAGACCGCCGACAAGCCCGACAAGCTCGTCGAGGTGCTGGAGGCCGAGAAGCCCGACCAGGCGATCGTCTTCGCGCGCACGAAGATCCGCACCGACCAGCTCTACAAGAAGATGAAGGACCGCGGCTTCAACGTGAAGGCGCTGCACGGCGACATGACGCAGGGCGCCCGCGACGGCGTCATGCTCGGCTTCAAGGGCGGCCGCGTGCCGATCCTCGTCGCCACCGACGTCGCCGCCCGCGGCCTGGACATCTCGACCGTCACGCACGTCGTCAACTACGACGTCCCGCGCTCGCCCGACGTCTACGTCCACCGCATCGGCCGCACGGGCCGCGTCGGGCGCGCCGGCCGCGCGATCACGTTCGTCGAGCCCAAGCAGGAGAAGGAGCTCCTGGCGATCGAGAAGCACGTCGGGCTGAAGATCTCCCAGTGGACGCCGGGCGCGCACACCGCCGCCCCGCCGAAGGAGATCGTCGAGAAGCCCAAGCGCCACACGAAGCCGCAGCTCAAGCACAACGGCGACGAGCCCTACGCGAAGCTCATCGTCAGCGGCGGGCGCTCGGCGGGCATCGAGGTCGCCGACCTCGTCGGCGCCGTGACGAAGGCCGCCTCCGTCGACGGCGAGAGCGTCCGCAACGTCAAGGTGCTCGAGCACTTCGCCTTTCTCTCGGTCCCCGCCTCCGACGCCGAGCGCATCGCGATCGCGGTCGACGGCGAGCGCGTGCGCGGCCGCCGGATCCGCGTCGAGCCGGCGAAGGTCTGAGCGCTGCAGTCGGGGCGCTCGTCGTGCCGCATGATCCGGGCTAGGACTCGACGAGCCTGCCCTCGCCTTCGAGATTCACCGTCGCGAACTGCTCGCGCGCGGCAGGCATCCCGATCCTGCCGGTGAACGGCTCCTCCCTGGTGACGTAGACCGCGATCGTCTTGAACGCCAGGCCAGAGCCGGGCCCGATCCACATCTCGGGGACGACGAGCGTGAGCGTGATGACGTGCAGGTCGGCGATGTCCGCGACCGTCACCGTCACCTCGGTGCCGCGCGCGGTGTCGAGCGTCTGGATGTCGTCGCCCGAGAAGGTCTGGTCGTCGCCTCTGGGGCCGCGGTAGGAGAAGCTCGGCGAGCCGTCGATGCCGCTCGTCGAGTAGGTGATCTGGGTCCCATCCCCGCTCACCTCGTAGGTGTTGGGCTCTACGAGCGTCTTCAGTTCCTGGGCCATCGTGCTCCTGTTCGGGTCGTGCGGTGCGCCGCGGTTTCCCGAGGCAATAGGTCACCCGCCGTGGGGGTCCAGGTCGCCCGAGGCGTTCGCGTCGGCCGATGAGGCGTTTGGTGGTCTTGTCGCGCAGCCCACCTCCCCATCGGTCTGGGTCTGCAGCCGCGCCCGCAACTCCGCGGGCGCGACCGCGTTACCCTGTTCTACGTGGCCTTGCTGTTGAGAGACCGTGAGGCGGCCAACGGCGCCGCCCCTCCGCCGCCCGGGAACGGCGCGCATGCGGTCGTTCCCGACTTCGCCTGCGAGGCCTGCGGCGCCGGCATGGTGCGCGGCCAGGACTGGTGCCTGGAGTGCGGCACCGCCGCCCGCGGCCGGCTCGGCCAGAAGGCCGGCTGGCGCGCCGCCTTCACGATCGTCGCGCTCACGCTCCTGCTCGTCTCCGGCGCCGGGATCGCCGGCTACGCCGCGCTGACGAGCGACTCCGAGCGCACCGCCGCCGCGCCCTCGCAGGGCAACGGCGCCCCGATCACGGCGCAGGCGCCCTCGGGTCCCGACACGGGCGTCCCCGCCACGGGCACCCCCGGCACGGCCGTCCCCGGCGTCCCCGGCCCGACCGCCACGACGATCACGCCGGGCAACACCGGCCCCGGCGTCACGCCTCCGCCCGCGAGCTCGACCTCGCCGATCGTCCCCCAGGTGATCCCCGGCGGGACGACGCCCGTCCAGCCCGGCTCGCTGCCCGGGCTGCAGACGCCGGCCGCCAAAGGCCCGAAGATCGTCATCCCGCCGACGAAGGCGACCGTCCCGCCGACGAACCAGGCCGTGACGCCGCCGGCCGCCACGACGCCGCCGAAGGGCACGACCGCGACGCCGACGACCGTCACGCCGGCCGTCGTCGGGCCGCAGATCATCAAGCTGAAGGCCGACGCCGCGAAGACGTACGACCCCAGCCAGCGCGTCGGCGCCGAGGTCGGTCCGGCGAAGAACGCGATCGACGGCAAGAAGAACACCGTCTGGGACGTCACCGTCCCGGCCGACGGCAACCCGATCGGCGTCGGCGTGCTCGTCGACCTCGGCTCGCCCTACGCGCTGCAGTCGCTGCGGATCGCGACGAACACCCCCGGCTACACGGCCGAGATCTACGGGGCGGTCGACGCGAAGGAGATCCCGACCGATCTCATCGACAAGCGCTGGCAGCACCTCACCTCCCGCAAGGACGTCGAGGACAACGCCCCGATCCTGCTCAAGGGCAAGGGCGACGCCCCGAAGTACCAGCTCATGCTCGTCTACGTCACGAAGCCCGGCGAGCCCACCGACCCGCGCGCGGCGATCGGCGAGCTGACGTTCCGCGGAACGCCGTAGCCGTCCGGCAAGCCCTAGACTCCGCCGCATGTCAGCTGCCGCACTGAGGACCACCGAGGGCGTCATCGTCCTCGAGCTGTTCGACAAGGACGCGCCGGAGACGGTCGCGAACTTCCGCAAGCTCGCCGCCGAGGGCTTCTACGAGGGCCTGACGTTCCACCGGATCATCAAGGACTTCATGGTCCAGGCCGGCTGCCCCAAGGGCAACGGCACCGGCGGGCCGGGCTACGAGTTCGACGACGAGATCAACGACCACCTCATCGTGAAGGGCACGCTCGCCATGGCGAACGCCGGCCCGAACACGAACGGCTCGCAGTTCTTCATCGTCACCGCCGACGCCACGCCGTGGCTCGACGGCAAGCACACGGTGTTCGGCAAGGTGACCGGGGGCGAGGACGTCCTCGAGCGCCTCAACGAGCTGCCGACGGCGGGCGCCGACAAGCCCGTCACGCCGGTCTACATCTCGGCCGTCGAGCTCGGCGACTAGCCACCGCACTTGAGCCTCGTCCAGGCCATCGTCCTGGGCGTCGTGCAGGGGCTCACCGAGTTCCTGCCGATCTCCAGCAGCGGCCACCTGCGCATCGTCCCCGCCTTCGCGGGCTGGGACGACCCGGGCGCGGCGTTCACCGCCGTCATCCAGCTCGGGACGATGGCCGCCGTGCTGCTGTACTTCCGCGCCGACCTCATCCGCATCGCGACGGCGTGGTTTCGGTCGCTGCGCGATCCCGCCCGCCGCGGGACGCTCGACGCGCGCCTGGGCTGGTACCTCATCCTCGCGACGATCCCGATCTCGCTCATCGGCGTCGCGTTCAAGCACCAGATCGAGAACGGCGCACGCGACCTCTATCTCATCGGCTCGATGCTCATCGTCTTCGGCATCGTGCTGCTCGCGGCCGAGGCCGTCTCGCGCCGCGAGCGCGACGTCACGACGATCACGCGCCGCGACGCGCTCGTCATCGGCTGCGCCCAGGCGCTCGCGCTCGTCCCCGGCGTGTCGCGGTCGGGCGCGACGATCTCGGCGGGGCTGCTGCTCGGCTTCGACCGCGTCTCGGCCGCGCGCTTCTCGTTTCTGCTCTCGATCCCGGCGGTCGTGCTGAGCGGGCTCTACGAGCTCAAGGACGTCGTCAACGGCTCGGCCGAGGGCGCCGTCGGGATCGGGCCGACGGCCGTCGCGACGGTGCTCGCGTTCATCACGGGCTACGCCTCGATCGCCTTCCTGCTGCGCTTCCTCACGACGCACTCGACCGCGGTCTTCGTCGGCTACCGCGTCGCGCTCGGGGCCGCCGTCCTCGCGCTCGCCGGCAGCGGCGCGATCGCATAGTGGCCGTCCACTAGCCTACGGTTTGACAGCCCGTCAGACCTGAGGAGGAGACCGCGAACATGGCCAGCGTCGACACGACCACCGCGCAGCGCGCGAACGGCCAGGATCAGGCCCACCCGCCGCAGATCCCCGTCGTCAATCCCGCCACCGGCGCGGTGATCGCGCACGTCCCCGACCTCCCGGCCGCGCGCGTCGCCGAGCTCGCCGTCCGCGGGCGCGCCGCCCAGCCGGGCTGGCAGGCGCTGGGCTTCGACGGGCGCAACCGCGTCATGCGCCGGATGCAGAAGTGGATCATGGACAACGCCGACCGCGTCGTCGCGACGATCGTCTCCGAGACCGGCAAGACGTACGAGGACGCCTACGTCGTCGAGATCAACTACACGGGCGGGGCGCTGGACTTCTGGTGCAAGAACGCGGAGTCGTTCCTCGCCGAGGAGCAGATCCACGCCAGCACGCTCGCGGTCAAGGGCAAGAAGATGGTCGTCCGTTACGAGCCGCTCGGCCTCATCGGCGTGATCGGGCCCTGGAACTACCCGCTGACGAACTCCTTCGGCGACTGCATCCCGGCGATGCTCGCGGGCAACAGCGTCATCCTCAAGCCGTCGGAGGTCACGCCGCTGACGTCGCTCCTGCTCGCCGAGGGCTTCGCCGAGTGCGGCCTGCCCGAGGGCGTCTTCCAGGTCGCCACCGGCCGCGGCGCGACCGGCTCCGCGCTCGTCGACGAGGTCGACATGATCATGTTCACCGGCTCGACGGCGACCGGCAAGAAGGTCATGGCGCGGGCAGCGGAGACGCTCACGCCGGTCGCGCTCGAGCTCGGCGGCAAGGACCCGATGATCGTCCTCGCCGACGCCGACCTCGAGCGGGCCGCGAACCTCGCGGTCTTCTACTCGATGCTCAACTCCGGCCAGACCTGCATCTCGGTCGAGCGCGTGTACGTCGAGGAGCCCGTCTACGACGAGTTCGTCGCCAAGGTCGTCGAGAAGGTCGGCGCGCTGCGCCAGGGCGAGTCGACGGGGCCGGCGACGGCCGAGGTCGGCTCGATGACGTTCCCCAGGCAGCTGGAGATCGTCGAGGAGCACGTCCGCGCCGCGCTCGCCAAGGGTGCGCGCGCGCTGACCGGGGGCCAGCGCGTCGCCGGCGACGGCCTGTTCTTCGAGCCGACGGTGCTCGTCGACGTCGACCACCGGATGAAGGCGATGACCGAGGAGACGTTCGGGCCGACGCTGCCGATCATGAAGGTCGCCGACGCCGAGGAGGCCGTCACGCTCGCCAACGACTCGCCCTACGGGCTCGGTGCCGCGGTCTTCAGCGGCGACCGCGCGCGCGGCGAGCAGATCGCCCGGCGCCTGCAGGCGGGCGCGGTCTGCGTCAACGACGCGCTGCTGAACTACGTCGCGGTCGAGCTGCCGATGGGCGGCTGGAAGGCGTCCGGACTCGGGACGCGCCACGGCGCGGGCGGGATCCGCAAGTTCACCAAGCAGCAGTCGCTGTTCATCAGCCGCCTGCACCTCAAGCGCGATCCGTACGGCTTCCCCTACCGCACCGGCACGTCGAAGGCCCTCTTCAAGGGCATGCGGCTCATCTACGGCCGCGGCCGCCGCCGCTGAGCCGCCCGCAGCGCCGGCACCGACACCTCCGTGGCAGCGATCGCGCTCGCGCTGGGCTGCTCCGTGTTCTGGGGCCTGGCGGACTTCCTCGGGGGGCTGAAGAGCCGGACGTTCCCCGTGCCCGTCGTGCTCGGGGCGATGTATCTCTCGTCGCTGACGGTCATGGCGATCTTCACCGTCGTGCGCGGCGTGGGCCCGCCGGCGGGCTCGGCCGTCGCCGCGTCGCTCGGCGCGGGCCTCGTCGGCATCCTCGGCCTGACGGCCTTCTACCGGGCCCTGGCGATC
>DATJEE010000205.1:0-31987 GCA_035496995.1 Solirubrobacteraceae bacterium
CGCGAAGCGGTGGACGGCCCTTCCTCGAAAGCCCAGGCGTGATGCGGATTCTTGCGCCCGTCGTCGGGCGGCGGGGTGGTCCGCTCGAAGAGGGACCACCTACAACGGACCACCTAGAAGGAACCACCTACAGCGGACCACCCTGACGGGACCAGTCTCGGGGCCGGTTGTCTCCGCGAAGCGAGGCGACGCCACCGCACCTCGTACACGCGATGATCCGCTCGTGTCGGATGCGCTTTGGCCCAACAGTGAGGACGCCGTCAAGCAGCTACTTGACCGGGCCAACGTGCTTCTCGCCGGCGGTGCTCCGGACCCCGATCGAGTCGAGGAGATCGTCACCGATACTTTGCGGCTCGCACCGCGGCACCTTGTGCAACTCGACGAGCGCGCCCGCGGCTATCTCAGCGGGCTGAACTGGCACCGCGTGCCAGCGCTTCGCGGTGCCGCACTCGACGACAACGACCGCGGGATCTGGCAGCGCGTGACCCGAGGTCGTCGCGCGGATCGCGAGCCCACCGACGCGGCGCTCGGACTGTGGCACGTTCTCGCGTTCTTGAGCGGTGACGGGTACGAGCGCGAGCGCGCGGTCTCGTGGGCGCCGATCACACCGCTCACGACACGGCTCCTCGCAATCCGGTCGATCGACTGGGTCCAACAGGTGCGAGACGCAGCGCTAGCACGACTCGACGAATGCCCGCACGACATGATCGTCGAGGCACTCCCGCTCGTGACCCAACTCGCCGCCGAGCGTTCGCGTGGCCAACTGCTCGACTCGTTCCTCGATGCTCGCCTGTCCGACGACGACCTTCGCTCGGCGTACACCGCCGACGACGTTCGCACCCGCCGCGCGGCGTGGCAGCGCCTCGCCAGCCGAGATGTCTTGACCGCGCGCGAACTCCGCGAGCTCGCCGCCATGGACGCGGATGCGCTCGTCCGAGCGGTCGCTGCGAACGCTCTCGCCGACATGACCGGCGACGACCGGCGCGAGCTCGCCAAGACTCTCATTGAGGATCGGGTCGGCTGGATCGCGGTACGTGCCCTGGCCGCACGTGTCGATATGGACGGACCAGAAGCCATCCACCCGGCGCTCACCGCGCGCTCGGCGGCCCTTCGGCGTGCTGCCCGTGATTGGGCGGCGCTCAGACGCATCGACGCGCGATCGGTGTACCTCGACCGCCTTGCAGCCCAGCCGCGTGACGCCCTCGCCCTGGTCGCGCTCGGCGAGATGAGCGATGCGCAGGATGTCGATGTCTTCCAGGGGATGCTGACGGACTCTCGGGCGCGGGTCCGAGCAGCGGGCCTCCGCGCGCTTGCCCGCGTCGACCGGCCCGCTGGCCGCCGAGCGGCGCTCGAAGCCCTTGACGCCGGCCAGGCTGGACGAGTCGCGTGGGCCGCCGCGGAGGTGCTCCGTGACGGTGTTCCTAGCACCGACGAGGCGCACGTCCTCGCGCGCGTCGCCCTCGACGCGTCACGATCGGCCGGCCAACGCTTCCGCGCGTTGTCGCTCATCCGCCCGATGCGTTGGCTGCACCTCGCGGTGATGCTTGAAGCGCACGAGCAGACGACAGTCGAAGAGGTCCGGCTCCGGCTTCGCGGCGAGCTCAACGCCTGGAACGGCTCTCGGCTGACCCGGGCGCCGGACGTCGCGATCCGAGCGCGGATCGAACGGCTCCTCCCCGCGCTCGATGCTGAGAAGCGCCGCTGGGTCGAGTTCGTCCTCCGCACGTCAAGCTGACGAATTGATGCCTCGTTGATGCCTCGGGCGGCACGGCGAGCCGCCGCAAACCCCTGCAAAACGACGAAATCTCCACGCTAGCAGGGACTTCACGAAGGGTGAGCGAGGGGACTCGAACCCCCGACCGCCTGGACCACAACCAGGAGCTCTACCAGCTGAGCTACGCCCACCGCGCGGCCCTGAATCTAGCAGCGGCGCCCGGCTTGCGATCATCGGCGCATGAGCTTCGAACTCGGGGATCCGGTCCCCGCCTTCACGCTGGACGACACGGAGGGCAGCGCGCACGGCGTGCCCGCGGACCCCGCGCCGCCGGCGACGGTCATCGTCGTGACGTGCAACCACTGCCCGTACGTCGTCGCCTGGAACCCCCGCCTGCGGGCCGTCGCCGAGGACTACGCGCCGCGCGGCGTGCGCATGCTCGCGATCAGCGCCAACGACGCCGCGCGCTACCCCGCCGACTCGCCCGCAGCGATGCAGCGCTTCGTCCGCGACCAGAACTGGCCGATCCCGTACCTCTACGACGAGTCCCAGGAGGTCGCGCGGGCGCTCGGCGCGCAGGTCACGCCGCACGTCTTCGTGCTCGACGCCGAGCAGCGCCTGCGCTATCGCGGCGCGCCCGACGCCGACCACCAGGACCCGAGCCTCAACGCCGCGTGGTTGCGCGACGCGCTGGACGCCGTGCTCGACGGCGCGGCACCGGCGAACGCCGAGACCCGCGCCCGCGGCTGCTCGGTGAAGTGGAAGAGCTGAGCGCGACCTAGCCACAGGGCGCACGAAAGCCCCGCCGATTTCGCCAGCGGGCCGAAGGTCCGCGCCCCTGCGCGCGTCTAGCGTTGCGGCCGCGTGCGTCTCTCGCCTGCCGACAAGGACAAGCTGCTGCTCGCGACGGCCGGGATGGTCGCGCGCGACCGCCGCGCGCGCGGCGTGAAGCTCAACCACCCCGAGACCGTCGCCCTGCTGTCCTGCTGGGTCATCGAGGGCGCCCGCGACGGGCGCTCGGTCGCCGAGCTCATGGCCGACGGCCGCCACGTCCTCACGCGCGCGGACGTCATGGAGGGCGTCCCCGAGATGGTCGCCGAGGTCCAGGTCGAGGCGACGTTCCGCGACGGGCGCAAGCTCGTCACGCTCCACGAGCCGGTCGCGTGATCCCCGGCGAGCTGCGCACCGCAGCCGGCCAGGTCGAGCTCAACGCCGGGCGCGAGCGCCTCGACCTGGAGATCCTCAACACCGGCGACCGGCCGATCCAGGTCGGCTCGCACTTCCACGTCGCCGACGTCAACGCGGCGCTGCAGCTCGACCGCGCCGCGGCGACGGGCTTTCGCTTCGACATCCCCGCCGGCACGTCGCTGCGCTTCGAGCCCGGCGCCTCGCGCACGGTCGCGCTCGTCGCGCTCGGCGGTGCCCGCCACGTCCCGGGCCTGCAGGTGCGAAGCACGCCATGAGCCTCCTCGACCGCGACCGCTACGGCGCGCTCTACGGCCCGACCGTCGGCGACCGGCTGCGCCTCGCCGACACCGACCTCTGGCTCGAGGTCGAGGAGGACCGCTGCATCGGCGGCGACGAGGCGGTCTTCGGCGGCGGCAAGACGATCCGCGAGTCGATGCTCCAGGGCACGAGGACCTCGGCGCAGGGCGCGCCCGACCTCGTCATCACGAACGTCGTCGTCCTCGACCACTGGGGCGTCGTCCGCACCGACGTCGGGATCCGCGGCGGGCGGATCGTCGCGCTCGGCAAGGCCGGCAACCCCGACATCGCCGACGGCGTCCACCCCGCCCTCGAGATCGGCCCGACGACCGACGTCATCGCCGGCGAGGGCCGCATCCTCACCGCCGGCGGGATCGACTGCCACGTGCACTTCATCTGCCCGCAGATCGTCGACACGGCGATCGGCGCCGGCATGACGACGCTCATCGGCGGCGGCACCGGCCCGACCGAGGGCACGCGCGCGACGACCTGCACGCCGAGCCCGCGCGCGCTGCACGACATGCTGCTCGCGCTCGACACGGCGCCCGTCAACGTCCTGCTGCTCGGCAAGGGCAACACCGTCTCCGAGGACGGCCTGCGCGAGCAGCTGCGCGCCGGCGCGGGCGGGATGAAGCTCCACGAGGACTGGGGCACGACGCCCGCCGCGATCGACACCTGCCTGCGCGTCTGCGACGCCGAGCACGTCCAGGCCGCGATCCACACCGACACGCTCAACGAGGCCGGCTACCTGCAGTCGACGCTCGCCGCGATCGGCGGGCGGACGATCCACGCCTACCACACCGAGGGCGCCGGCGGCGGCCACGCGCCGGACATCATCGAGCTCGCGAGCCGGCCCCACGTCCTGCCGTCCTCGACGAACCCAACGCGCCCGCACACCGTCAACACGATCGACGAGCACCTCGACATGCTCATCGTCTGCCACCACCTCAACCCGCGCATCGCCGAGGACCTCGCCTTCGCCGAATCGCGCATCCGCGCGACGACGATCGCCGCCGAGGACGTCCTGCACGACCTCGGCGCCATCTCGATGATCGGCTCCGACGCGCAGGCGATGGGGCGCGTCGGCGAGACGATCATCCGCACGTGGCAGACGGCGCACGCGATGAAGCACCCCCTCGGCGCGGGGACCTCCGGCGCCGCCGACAACGACCGCCTGAAGCGCTACGTCGCGAAGTACACGATCTGCCCCGCGGTCTCCCACGGCCTCGATGCGCACATCGGCTCCGTCGAGGCCGGCAAGCTCGCCGACCTCGTCCTCTGGGACCCGGCCTTCTTCGCGATCCGCCCGCGCCTCGTCCTCAAGGGCGGCGCCGTCGCGTGGGCGCCGATGGGCGACGCGAACGCCTCGATCCCGACCCCCCAGCCCGTCATGAGCGCCGCGATGTTCGCCGGCTCTGGTCGCCTCGCCGCCCGCAGCTCGCTGACGTTCGTGTCTCCCCTCGCGGCCGCCGAGGGCGAACTCGCCGCGCTGGGCCTGGAGTCGGAGATCGTCGCCGTCGGCGACACGCGCGGCCTCGGCAAGTCCGACATGCCGCAGAACGCGGCCTGCCCGCAGATCCGCGTCGAGCCGGACACGTTCAAGGTCTGGATCGACGGCGAGGACATCGAGCCGCGCCCCGTGGACGAGCTGCCGCTCGCGCAGCGCTACGAGCTGTTCTGATGGTCTCGCCCGTCGCGATGCTGCTCGCCGACTCCCGCTTCCCGGCGGGCTCCTACGCGCACTCGCTCGGGCTCGAGCAGGCGGTGAGCGAGGGGCTCGGGGCCGCCGACGTCGCGCCGTTCATCGCCGCGCGGCTGCGGCTCGTCGCGCGGCCCGACGCCGGGCTGGGCGTCGCGGCCCGCCGCGCCGCGGCGGAGCACGACGACGACGCGCTGGCGGCGCTCGACGACGAGCACGGCGCGCGCTGCCCGAGCCCCGTCCTGCGCGACGTCGCCCGCCGCCTCGGCTCCCAGCTGCTGCGCAGCGCCGCGACGGCCTGGCCGGACCCGGGGATCGACCGCTACCGCGCCGCTTCCGCGGTGACGCCCCGCCCCGTCGCCCTCGGCGTCGTCGGCGCCGCCGCCGGCCTCGACGACGTCGAGGTCGCGACCGTCGCGCTGTACGACGACGCCGCGACCGTCGCGAGCGCCGCGCTGAAGCTCCTCGGCCTCGACCCGGCGATCACGGCGCGCTGGCTCGCCCAGCTCGCCCCCGCGATCGAGCACGGCGCCCGCGAGGCCGCCGCCGACGCGCGCGCCGTCGCCGCCCAGCCGCCGCCCGCCGCCGCCGGCCTCGAGCTCGCCGCCGCCCGCCACGCCGCCCGGACGGAGCGCCTCTTTGTCAGCTGACCACCGTGCCCTGCGGATCGGCGTCGGCGGCCCCGTCGGCTCGGGCAAGAGCAGCCTCATCGCGGCACTCTGCCGCGAGCTGGCGGCCGACCTGCGCCTCGGCGTCGTGACGAACGACATCTACACGACCGAGGACGCGCAGTTCCTGCGCGCCACGGGCGTGCTCGCGCCCGAGCGGATCGTCGCCGTCCAGACCGGCTGCTGCCCGCACACGGCGATCCGCGACGACATCACGATCAACCTCGAGGCCGTCGAGGAGCTCGAGCGCGACCAGGGCCCGCTCGACCTCGTCCTCGTCGAGAGCGGCGGCGACAACCTCACCGCCGTCTTCAGCCCGGCGCTCGCCGACGTCCAGATCTTCGTCATCGACGTCGCGGGCGGCGACGACATCCCGCGCAAGGGCGGCCCCGGCATCGCGCGCGCCGACCTGCTCGTCATCAACAAGACCGACCTCGCGCCCTTCGTCGGCTCCGACGTCGAGCGCATGCTCGCCGACGCCGCCGCGCGCCGCGGCGACCTGCCGGTCGTGGCGCTCGCGCTGACGCAGCCGCCGCACGCCCGCCCGGTCGCCGACTGGGCGCGCGCGCAGCTCGGCGCGTACGCGCAAGCCGGCGGGCACCTGCACTCGAGCGTCGCCGGGGCCGCGCATCCTCACGATCACGCCCACACGCACTGAGGCCGCCACGGCGGTGCTCGCCGTCCACCGCGCAGCCGGCGGCGGGCACGAGCTGACCGAGCTGCGCCGCGGCGCGCGCGTCGCGCCGCGCGTGCTGGCCCGCGGCGCCGTCGTGCGGGCGGCGTTCGTCCCGACGCAGGCGGGCCCGCTGGCCGGCGACTGCGAGCGCGTGCGGATCGTCGTCGGCGCCGGCGCGGCGCTCGTCGTCGAGCCGGTCGCCGCGACCGTCGCGCTGCCGGGCGCCGCGCCGATCGTGCTCGTGCTCGACGTCACGGTGCAGGCCGGCGGCCGCCTCGTCCTCGACGAGGCGCCGCTGATCGTCGCGGCCGGCGCCGACGTCGCGCGGCGCTGCACGATCGCGCTCGAGCCCGGGGCCGTCGCGGCGCTGCGCGAGACGATCGTCCTCGGGCGCGACGGCGAGCCGCCCGGGACGCTCGACAGCGTCCTGCGCGCGACGCTCGGCGGCCGGGCGCTGCTGCACGACGGCGTGCGGGTCGGCGCCGACTCCGGCGCGGCCGACGCGCACGTCGCGCTCGCGCCGGGCCACCGGGTGCTGGGCACCGTCTGCCTCCTCGGCCTGCGCCCCGCGGCGGCGGAGGCGTTCGCGCTCGCCGGGGCGGGCGCGCTGCGGCGGGCGACGGGGCCGTCGCTGGCGGGGGTCGAGGGTGCCCTCGCGACGGCGTGGGCGGCGTGGTCGGGGGCCGCCGTCAGCGCCAGAGGCGCATGCGGTCACCCGGCTGCAGGGTCGTCACGTGGAGCTTCGGGTTCAGGCGCTGGAGGTTCGTGATGCTGTGGTGCGTCTTGGCGGCGATCGAGCCGAACGACTCGCCCGAGCGCACGGTGTGGAACTTCGGGCCCTTGGGCTTCGGCTTCGGCAGCGGCGGGTTCATGCGCAGCGCCAGGCGCTGCCCGGGCGCGATCGTCGCCGGGTCGGTGTAGGGGTTGAACG
This sequence comes from Solirubrobacteraceae bacterium, assembly GCA_035496995.1. GTDB lineage: Bacteria > Actinomycetota > Thermoleophilia > Solirubrobacterales > Solirubrobacteraceae > CADCVQ01. Next base: position 7,174 of record DATJEE010000205.1, read on the forward strand.
TCTCGAGCTGGTCGACCGTCAGGCCCGTCTTCTGGGCGATCTGCGTGTAGTTGTCGCCGTCGCGGACGGTGTACCACGGGGCGAGGCCGGGCTTGCCGGGAGCGGTCGCGACGCGCGCCGTCTCCCCGCCGCCGCCGAGCGAGATCACGAGCGCGATGACGAACGCGACGACGAGCAGCGCGAGGATGGCGGGGATGACGTAGTGCGGATCCACGGGGTCGTCGTGGTGAACGGCCCCTGCTTTCGGATCTGCGCCGTGAAGTACTGACATCTGTTGCTCGCCCGGCACACAGGATGCCCCACGACGGGCCTGCATACGCAGGCAATTGCGAACATTTCATCGACGCGCAACAATCGCGCGCCGGCGGAGGGCGGCCGGGTCAGCGGCCGAGCGTCAGCCCGAACTCCTCCAGCAGCGCCGGGACGCTGTCGAAGTCGAACTCGAGGCCGTAGCGCTCGGCCAGGGCCGCGCGCTGCCCGGGCGTCGGCGGCGGCGCGTCGGCCGGCAGCGCGACGATCTCCGCGAAGAACTGCTCGAAGCCGGCCGGCGAGATGATCTCGAGGATCCGCGCCGGCTCGTCGCCTGCGTTCCAGAACGTGTGCCACTGGTTGCGCGGCTTGAAGATGAGGTCGCCGACCTCGCCGTAGACGACCTCGTCGCCGAGCTTCGCGCCGACGCGCCCCTCCAGGACGAAGCTGTACTCGTCCTCGTTGGCGTGCCGGTGCATCGGCGCGGCGAGCCTGCGCGGCGCCATCGGGTGCTCGACGAGTGAGAACCCGCCGCCCGAGTCGGCGCCGTCGATCATGAACCGGACGCCGATCGAGCCGAGCATCCCGGCCCTGCCGTCCTGCGGGCCCAGCACTCTGGCGTTCATGCCGATCATCGTATTGCCTTTCACTGAGCAGGTTGTATAGCGATTGGCGAGACGGTATATTTCGCTGAGCGCCATGTCAAGTCAAAAGCGTCCATACGAGCTCAGGGCGCGCGCCGAGCGCCAGCTCGAGACGCGCCGGCGGATCGTCGACGCGACCGTCGCCCTGCACGAGGAGGTCGGCCCGGCGCGCACGACCGTCGCCGAGATCGCCCGCCGCGCCGGGGTCACGCGGCTGACGGTCTACAACCACTTCCCCGAGGACGCCGAGCTCTTCGCCGCCTGCCAGGGCGCGTTCCTCGCCCGCCACCCGCTGCCCGACCTCGGCCCGGCGCTCGCCCTGCCGGACCCGCGCGAGCGCGTGCGGGTCGTCCTCTGCGGGCTCTACGCGGGCTACCGCGCCCGGGCCCCGATGACGTCGAAGGTCCTGCGCGACCGCAGCGCGATCCCCGCGCTCGACGAGCTCATGGCGCGCACGGCGGACGTCCGCATGGCGGCACTCGCCGATGCCCTCGCGGCCGGGTTCGGCGTCGACGGCGCGGCGGCCGCGCCACGCGTACGGGCCGTCGCCGCGCTCGCGCTCGACTTCTGGACGTGGTCGCGGCTGTCCGGCGAGGGGCTCGGTGACGCGGAGGCCGCGGACCTCATGGCCGACCTCGTCACGAGCGCGGCGGCCCGCGGAGACGCCGCGTAACGGCCTGCCCGCCGGCGGGACTCATGTGCCACCTGCACTGTCCCCTGGCGCGTCTGGCTCGGGAGGGCCCGGATGTCTCGACTCGTCCTCGCGGCGCTCGCCGCCGCACTCGTACTGCCCGCCACGGCGCGCGCCGACCTGCTCGCCGCCTATGACCGGGTCGCGCCCAACGCGCAGCTCGACGTCGCGCTCGTGAATGCCAGCACCGGGCAGCCGGTCGCGGTGCCGGCCGGCGTCAACACGCCCGCGCGCGAGTTCCATCCGTCGCTGTCGCCCGACGGCACGCGGCTGGCGTTCGTCCGCCAGACGTTCGAGCTGCGCGGCAGCGACCAGATCCTGCAGCCGGTCGACCGCATCCACGTCGTGAACCTCCGCACGGGCGCGGAGGAGACGCCGCCCACGCTGCAGGCCGGCGACGACCGCACGACCACGCCGAGCTTCGCCGCCGACGGCGCCGCGATCGTCGCCGGCCACCATCCCGACGCGCCGGTGACGGACGATCGCATCTCCGTCATCGGGTTCCCGTCGGGATCGGCCTCGTTCGTCGACAGCGGCTTCGACGAGGCCCTGTCCACGCCGCAGGCGTTCGCCCTGCAGCAGCTCGCGTGCGCCTTCGGCTCGTGCGTCTCCGTCATCGCCAAGACGCTCAACCCGGTCGCCGGCCCGGGGGGCGGCGTCCGCGCGTGGGAGCTCGAGACGACGGGCGGAGCGGCGGGCGACCGCTCGACGATCCTCGTGCGGCGCGGCTCCGCACAGGCCACGCTGCCCGAGGCCGGCGACCAGACCGCCGGCCGCTGGAGCCATCCTGCGGTCGCCACCGGGGCGCTCGTCGCCGCGCAGTTCGAGCGCGCGGGGGCGAACGGCACGCTCGCCCCGGGCGACCTGCACGTCCTCGACGTGGCCTCGGGAACGCAGACGTCCGACTTCCCCGCCATCAACTCGCCGCTGGACGAGCACTTCCCCGCCTGGGCCGCCGACGGGCGCATGCTCGCCTTCCTGCGCACGTCGAGCGCCGGCCGCGAGCAGCTCGTCCTGTACGACACCGACACGGCGCAGCCGCTGAACGCCGCCCAGGCCGACCTCGGGCCCGCGCCGGGCACCGACGTGCTCGGGACGTTGCGCCGGCGCCAGGGCACCCTCTCGCTGGCGCGCATCACGCCGCCGCCGACGATCGTCTGCGACGCCGCCTGCCTGCGCGCGATCACGACGCTCAACACCGGGACGACGAGCACGAAGATCGGCATCCTCGTCCAGCGCGTCGTCGGCAGAGGACGCCACGCGCGCCTGCGCTTCGCCCGGCGCATCCCGCTCGGCTTCCATCGCCCGGGGCGCTTCCGCGTCCACCTGCCGCACCTGCCCGACGGCAACTACCAGCTCGTCGCTCGCACGCTGACGCTCAGCGGTCGCGTCAAGGACGTCTCGGCCCCGGTGCACGTGTCCGTGCGCCACGGGACGTACCGGCGCACCGCGCCCCGATGATGGCGGATGCGGCCGGAACGCCGTCAACGCCCCGGCCTGGATTCGAACCAGGGACCTGCGGATTAGAAGTCCGCTGCTCTATCCAGCTGAGCTACCGGGGCCGCGGCGGCGGCTGGGGCCGACGTCCCGGTGATTCCACCACACGCGACGCACGCCCGGACGGCGTGCGCGCTCACCGCAGTCGGCGCCGGCGTCTGGCGACGAGCGCCGAGGCGACCAGCACGACCGCCGCCACGGCCAGGCCCGCGAGGCCGATGTCGCCGAACGCCTCGGCGATCGGCGGGCCCACGACGTACGTACCCAACCCGATCGCCAGCGCCCACAAGAGGCTCGCGACCGCGTTCGCCGGCAGGAAGCGCCGGGCGCGCATCGCGCTCACCCCGGCCATCCAGGACGGCGCGAGGTACACGGCGAGCCAGCCGCGCCGCGCGTAGACGTCGTCCCCGTGGCGCAGCAGGCGCAGCCGCAGCGCGTGCAGGGGTCCCGGGCGCGCCATCAGCGCGCGGCCGCCCTTGAGCCCGATCAGCCATCCGGCGGTCCCGCCGGCCATCGCGCCGAGCCAGGCGACGAGGATCGCACCGACGATGTCCACGCGGCCGTGCGCGGCCGCCAGCGACGCGGCGATCAGCGCCGCCTCGCCGGGCCCCGTGAGCCCGACCCAGCTGACCGCCGCGGCGAGCGCGAGCGCCACGAGGTCGATCCGGGCGCCGGCGAGCTGGTGATGCAGCCGCGGTGCGATCTCGACGGCGAACGGCGCGACGACCTGGGCGAGGCGTGCGTCCATCCTGTACACGGTGACAGCGCCCCGGCGATATCACGCAGTGTGCGGTCCCTGGCGACCGGAGCATCGGGATGGCCGGATTCGAACCGACGACCCCCGCGTCCCAAACGCGGTGCTCTACCAGGCTGAGCTACATCCCGTGCGCGCTGAACGGTAGGGCCTGACGGCGGCGGCCGCGCACGACCGCCGGGCAGCCGGTCCAACAAACGTCCAGATCGGGCGTCCGGCGCCCGTCCACCGTCCGTCCAGCGTCACCACCCTTCGATCCTGGACGCACGGTGGACGGCCGATCCGGAGGGCATGCACCGCATCGCAGCCCACCGCCTCGTCGCCCCGCTCGTCCTCGCCTGCCTGGCCGTCGCGCTGCCGGCCACCGCCGACGCAGCGGTCACGCTCCCGAAGGTCGACGCCGTGGTGCACCGGCTGCTCCCGGGCGCATCCAAGGCACCGGCCGGCGCGGCGCCGTGCGCGAACGCCGATGTCGTCCCGACCGCCTCCAACGGCGCGGTGGTGCGCAGCGCGACGCTCTGCCTCCTCAACGTCGAGCGCACGAGCCGCGGGCTGCGCCCGCTGCGCGCCGACGACCAGCTGCGCAAGGTCGCCGACAACTACAGCGGCCAGATGGTCAGCCACGGCTTCTTCGCCCACGTCGGCTTCGACGGCAGCACGCTGCGCAGCCGCATCAAGAGCAGCACGCGCTACCTCACGCGCCGCGTCGCGTCCTGGTCGCTCGGCGAGAACCTCTACTGGGGCTCGGGCTCGCTCGCGACGCCGGCGCAGAGCGTCGACGCCTGGATGCACTCCGCCGGGCACCGCCACAACGTGCTCAACAAGAACTTCCGCGACATCGGGATCGGCATCGCCATCGGGGCACCGCAGGACGTCGGCGACTCGCCGGCAGCCACGTACGCGACCGAGTTCGGCACGCGCAGCTTCCACTAGCCGGCCGCGAGGGGCGGCCGGCTGGTGGACGGGGGTCGGAGACAGGGCCGGCGGCGGCCAGCGACTAACCTCTCGCGCCGATGGCCCGCGTCGAGCCGCTGCACGCCCTGCACTACGACCCCGCCGTGGCGGGTCCGCTCCAGGCGTTGGCCGCCCCGCCGTACGACGTCATCGACCCCGCGCAGCGCGCCGAGCTGCAGTCGCGCTCCCCGCACAACGTCGTCGCGATCGACCTCCCCGAGGACCCCGACGGCGGCGACATCTACGCCCACGCGGCGAAGCTCCTCGCGCAGTGGCGCGAGGAGGGCGCCGTCGTCCGCGACGACGAGCCCGCGCTGTGGGCGCTCGTCCAGGACTACACCGGGCCCGACGGCCGCCGCCTCACGCGCAACGGCTTCTTCGCGCGCGTGCGCGTCGAGGAGTACGGCCCCGGCACGATCCGCCCGCACGAGCGCACGCACCCCGGGCCGAAGGAGGACCGCCTGCGCCTCACGCGCGCGACGCGCGCCAACCTCTCGCCGATCTTCTCGCTGTACTCCGACCCCGAGCTCACCGCCTGGAAGGCGCTCGAGCCCGCGACGCACGGCGACCCCTTCGGCACCTTCGAGGAGGCCGACGGGACGAAGAACCGCCTGTGGCGCGTCACCGACCCCGCCATCCTCGCCACCGTCACCGACGCGCTCGCCGACGTCGAGCTGCTCATCGCCGACGGCCATCACCGCTACGAGACCGCGCGCGCGTACGCCGAGGAGATCGGCGGCGAGGGCCCGCACCGCTACGTCCTCATGTGCCTCGTCGCGCTCCAGGACGCGGGCCTGACGGTCTTCCCGACGCACCGGCTCGTCGACGGCCTGAAGGGCACCGACAAGCCCGAGACGCTCGCCACGACGCTGCGCATCGCGTTCGACATCGAGGAGATCGCCGTCGCCGACCTCGTCCCGCCCGACAACGGCGGCGGCATCCAGATGGGCTACATGGACAGCTTCTTCAAGCGCGCGTTCCGCCTGACGCTCAAGGACCAGGCGATCGCCGACGAGGCGCTCGCGGACATGCCCGAGCCCTACCGCCGGCTGGACACCGCGGTGCTCGAGGCGCTCGTCCTCAAGGGCCCGCTGCGACTCACCGAGGACGACATCTCCCACCTCGACGGCCTCGGCTACGCGCGCTCCTTCGACGAGGCGCGCGAGCTCGTCGAGTCGGGCACGTACGACGCCGGCTTCTTCCTGCGCGGCATCCCCGTGACGCAGATCCAGGAGATCGCCGCGGCGGGCGTCAACATGCCGCCCAAATCGACGTACTTCTTTCCGAAAGTCCCGACCGGACTGCTCTTTCACCCCCTGTCGGACGCGGAGTAGCATCATGAGCATGCGCGCATCGGCACAACGCATCAGCGGCTTTCGTCACGTCGTCAAGGTGCGCCAGCACCGCCTCAACAGCGACGAGCCCGAGGACGCCGGCGGCGACGACGCCGCCCCCTCGCCGCAGGAGCTCCTCGCCGCGAGCCTCGCCTCCTGCACCGCCGTCACGATGGAGATGTACGCCGACCGCAAGGGCTGGGACCTCGGCGCCGTCGAGGTCGAGTGCGAATACGTGCCCGCCGAGCGCGGCTGCCCGACGAAGTTCACCCTCACGCTGCGGCTGCCGTCGGACCTCACCGACGAACAGGTCCAGCGGCTGAAGGTCATCGCCACGAAGTGCCCCGTGCACCGGACGCTCGATGGCGAGGTCATGTTCGACGAGCGTGTCGAGCGCATCCAGCTCGCTGTCTGACGCGCTGCGCGCGGTCCTGCTCGATCCCGCCGAGGCGACGGCGCTCCAGGTCCACGGCCGCACGCAGGCGGCGGTGCTCGCCGCGCTCTACGTCGACGGCGGTGACCTGCACGCGGTCTTCACCCGCCGGCGCGACGACCTGCGCAGCCACGCCGGCGAGATCTCCTTCCCCGGCGGCCGGCGCGACCCCGGCGAGGCCCTCCAGGTCACGGCGCTGCGCGAGACCGAGGAGGAGATCGGCCTGCCGCGCGAGCACGTCGAGATCCTCGGGGCGCTGACGCCGACGCCGACCGTCGCGACAAGCTACGCCGTCTATCCGTTCGTCGGCCTGATCGAGCCCGGGCGCACCTGGACGCCGTCCCCGCAGGAGGTCGACGAGGTGCTCGAGCTGCGCCTCAGCGACGTGCGCGCCGCGCACGCGCGCACCCGCCTGCTGCACCGCGGCATCCCGTTTCGCACGGACGTCTACTCCGTCGGCGAGGGCCTCGTCATCTGGGGCGCGACGGCCCGCATCGTCGGCGACCTGCTCGCGCGCATCGGCCCCCTGCTCGACGCGGTGCCGGCCTGACGGTGCCCCGTGGGACGCGACGAGCTCCTGGCCCGCATGCGGGCGCGCGGCACCGACGAGCGCGTGATCGCCGCCGTCGCGTCCGTCCCGCGTGAGCTGTTCGTCGCCCCGGCGCTCGCCGCGGCGGCGTACGTCGACGCGCCGCTGCGCATCGGCGGCGGGCAGACGATCTCCCAGCCCGCGGTCGTCGCCCGCATGTGCGACCTGCTCGCGCTCTCCCCGGGCGACCGCGTGCTCGACGTCGGCAGCGGGTCGGGCTATCACGCCGCCGTGCTCTCGCGGTTGTGCCGCCACGTGTACGGCATCGAGCTCGAACCGCAGCTCGTGCGGGCGGCGCGGCGCTCGCTCGCCGCCGCCGGGATCGACAACGTCACGATCGTGACGGGCGACGGCGCGCGCGGCCTCCCCGCGCAGGCGCCCTTCGACGCCATCAACGTCGCCGCGACGGCGCGCGGCGAGGTCCCGCCGGCGCTCGAGCGCCAGCTCGCCGCGGGCGGGCGGCTCGTGGCGCCGGTCGCCGACGGCGACGACGAGCGGCTCGTGCTCGTCGTCAACGGGCCCGACGGGCTCGAGCGCCGCCAGCTCGACGCGGTGCGCTTCGTCCCGTTGCGCCAAGCTGCCGCAGATCCTCGACCTTTACCCGGGGACACGGGCTGATGCGGCGGCGAGACTTCGGCCGTGTCTCCGCCGAGCGACAGCGACCCTGCCCCGATCGCTCGCCTGCATCCGATCCGCAGCCTCGTCGTCGGTGGTGAGGACAGCTTTCGCGCGCACGTCCTGGCGGTCATCGCCGACCTCGGCCCGGTCTCCTTCTCGAGCATCGCGATGACGGCCGACGGCGACGGCGCGACCGAGGTCGTCGCGCTCGTGCGCCACGAGCGCCCCGACGTCGTCCTGCTCGACGCGACCGGCCGCGAGACGGGCGTCCGGCGTGTGCTGGCCGCGCTCGCCGACGGCCAGGACGGCGATGGCGACGGCGATGGCGTCGGCGTCGGCGTCGTCGTCGTCTGCGAGCACTCGACGCCCGCCGCGCGCCGGCTCGGCGCGCTGCCGAAGTGGGGCTGGACGCAGGACCTGCGCGGCGCGGTCGAGCGCGCGTTCCTCGACGGCCGCGCCCCGGCGCCGGGCCCGGCGGGGCCGCTCGCGGGCTGGGCCGAGGAGGGCCCGCGGATCTCGGACTGAGGCTCAGCGGGCGCTAGCGCGACCGCAGCGGCGAGCGCGCCGCCCGCTTGACGGCCTGCGTGAGCGTGTCGATGTCGTAGACGCCCTGGTGGCGGCGGCCGTTGATGAAGAACGTCGGCGTGCCGGAGACGCCGCTGGCGTCGGCGCTCTGGACGTCGCGCGCGATGCGCGGGGCGTGGCGGCGGTGACGCAGGTCGTCGGCGAACCGGTCGAGGTCGAGGCCGAGGTCGGCGGCCTGGCGGTAGAGGTCGGACGGCGCGAGCGCGTCGCCGGTGAGCAGGCGGTCGTGCATCTCCCAGTAGCGGCCCTGCGCGCCGGCGGCCTCGGCCGCCTCGGACGCGAGCTGCGCGCTCGGGTGGACATCGGTGAGCGGGAGGTGGCGGAAGACGTAGCGCAGCTCGCCGCCGAGCTTGTCGAGCATCTTCGCGATGACCGGCGCGGCGTGCGCGCAGTACGGGCACTCGAAGTCGCCGTACTCCAGCAGCGTGACGGGCGCGTCGACGTCGCCGCGGACGTGGTCGATCGCGGGGTCGACGTCGTCGGCGAGATCGACGATCGTCTCGGCCGTCGCCCCGAGCTGGCGCCCGCGGACCTCGTCGGGCAGCCGCCGCACGACCTGCGTCGCGAGCCAGGCGGTGGCGGTCGAGATCACCGCGGTCGCCAGGATGCCGATCTTCGCCTCCTCCAGCAGGGCGCCGTCGAAGGCCAGCGTCGCGACGAGCAGCGCGACGGTGAACCCGATGCCGGCCGCGGCCGCGCCGGCGGCGAGCGCCGGGAACGTGATCGTCAGGCGCGCGCCGCGCCGCGTCAGCAGCCACGCCGTGCCCATGATCCCCAGCGGCTTGCCGACGACGTACGCCGCGACGATCCCGAGCGTCACCGGCGAGGTGAGCGCCGCCGACAGCAGGTCGCCGTCGAGGTGGATGCCGGCGTTGGCGAGCGCGAACAGCGGCACGATGACGCGGCTCGTCCAGGGGTGCAGCCGGTACTGCAGGCGCTCGTTGGGCGAGATCGCGGAGGTGAGGCTCGCGCGCGCGGAGTACGCGAGCTCGGGCGTCGGCTGCTCGCGGAAGGAGCGCGCGAGCTCGGTCGTGCGCTCGAGGTCGTCGCGGGCCGGCGGGTAGGCGCTCGTGATGAGCCCGATCGCCAGGCCGGCGATCACGGGGTCGACGCCCGACTCGAACATCGCAAGCCAGATCCCGAAGGCCAGCAGAACGGCGCCGGGGGCGCGCCAGGAGCCGACCCAGCGCAGCCCGAACAGGGCGACGAAGAGCAGCGCCGCGATCGCCAGCGCCATGCCGGAGACGTGGTTGGTGTAGACGAGCGCGATGACGAGCAGCGCCGCGAGGTCGTCGATGATGACGAGCGTCAGGAGGAAGACGCGCAGGCGGATCGCCCGCCCGCGCGTCAGCAGGGCCAGTACCCCGAGCGCCAGCGCCGTGTCGGTCGAGATCGCCGCGCCCCAGCCGGCGGCGCCGTCGCCGCCGGCGTTGATCGCGAGGTAGATCCCCGCGGCGCAGAGCATGCCGCCGACCGACGCCATGACAGGGATCGCCAGGCGCGTGCGCTCGCGCAGCTCGCCGAGGTCGAGCTCGCGCTTGGCCTCGAGGCCGACGACGAGGAAGAACAGCGTCATGAGGCCCTCGTTGACCCAGCCGCGCAGATCGGTCGCGAGCTCGTGGCCGCCGAGCACGATCGCCAGGCGCGTCTCCCAGACCGACGCGTAGGACTCCGGCGCGATGTTCGCCCACGCCAGCGCGGCGACCGCCGCGACCGCCAGCGCGACGGCGCCGCCGATCTCGGCGTGCAGGTAGTTGCGGATCGGCGCCGCGAGGTTGCGCGCCCAGGCCGTACGGCCGGAGGCGGGCTCAGCGCGGATGTCGGCGGCGGTGCTCACTGGCGGGGACGCTGTCTGCGGCCGCCCGCCCGTCGCGGCTAGAGCGAGCCGCTACACATTCTTCTCGATCGGCACGTCGACGAGGTTGCCCCACTCCGTCCAGGAGCCGTCGTAGTTCTTGACGTCGTCGAGCCCGAGCAGCTCGTGCAGGACGAACCAGCTGTGCGCCGAGCGCTCGCCGATGCGGCAGTACGTGATGATCGGGTCGCCCGTGAGGACGCCCTTGTCGCGGTACAGGCGCTCGAGCTCGCGCGGCGACTTGAAGGTCCCCTCGGTCGTGACGGCCTGGACCCAGGGGACGGAGATCGCACCCGGGATGTGGCCGCCGCGCTGGGCGCCCTCGTGCTCGTAGCCGGTCATGACGATGAGCTCGCCCGAGTACTCCTGCGGCGAGCGGACGTCGACGAGCTTCGTATCGCCGCCGATCGCGCCGAAGATCTCTTCGCGCCGCGCGCGGATGAGCGGGTCGCCGGGAGCGGCGGTGAACGTCTCGGGCGCGTAGGAGGGGACGACGAACGTCGTCTCGCGGCCCTCCTCGATCCACTTCTCGCGCGGGCCGTTGACGAGCAGCACCCGCTCATGCCCGTAGTACTTCAGGTACCAGTACGTGTAGGCCGCGAACCAGTTGTTGCGGTCGCCGTAGAGGACGATCGTGTGGTCGCTGGAGATCCCGCGCGAGCCGAACAGCGCGCCGAACTGCGCCGGCCCGAGGACGTCGCGCTTGACCTGGTCCTGCAGGTCCTGCAACCAGTCGAAGCCGATCGCGCCGGGGATGTGCGCCTCGCCGTAGAGCTCCGGGTTCTCGTCGACCTCGACGATCCGGATGCCCTCGTCGTGCAGGTGCTCGGCAACCCAATCGGTGTCGACGAGCACGTCCTTGGCGTATTCGCTCACGTGCCCCTCCCGATGCGCGCTCGCTTTATATCTGATCCGGTTTTCGGTGTTTCACCCTAACCCATTCCGAGCAGCCGGTCCATCGCGTTTCGCGTCGCGGTGGTCCAGGCCTCGCCGTCGGCCGGATCGGCCGTGACGAGCGCGTACGGGATCTCGTTGCGCTCGCAGGTCCGGCGCAGCTCGGCGGCGCCCGCCGCGAGGACCTCCTCGCCCACGCTGCCGGCCGCCTCGTAGACGACGCCGCGCACCGTCGAGTCGATCACCCGCCCGAGCATCATCTCCAGGCGCGGGCCGTGCAGCGCCGCGATCTGCTCGGGGCCGCCGGTCGCCGTCCCGAGCGCCCAGACGAGGATCGTCACGTTCTCCAGCGCGTAGCGCAGCGTGCCGACGACGTCCGGGTCGCCGATCCAGCACTCCGCCCCGGCCGCCTCGATGCGGGCGCGCCCGCGCTCGTCGCGCGTGACCGCGCGGACCGCGTGGCGGTCGGCGACGAGCCCGCGCGCGAGCGTCAGGCCCCGGCAACCGCCGCCGATGAGCAGGACGCGCACGGCGGCGAGTGTACGAATCCAGGTCGCCCCTACGCTACGCGGATGGACTTCGACCTCAGCGACGAGCAGCAGCTCGTCCGCGAGACCGCGCGCGCCTTCACCGACGGCGAGATCGTCGAGCGCGCGCGCGACAACGCGCGCGCCAAGCGCTTCGATCGCGAGCTCGTCGGCCTGATGGCCGCGCAGGGCTACCTCGGCGCGATCGTGCCGCGCGAGTACGGCGGCGCCGGGCTGGACTACGTGACGTACGGGCTGATCGTCGAGGAGATCGGCCGCGGCGACAGCGCGATGCGCACGGTCATCTCCGTCCAGACGTCGCTCGTCTGCAGCTCGATCCTCGCCTGGGGCACGGAGGAGCAGAAGCGCCACTACCTGCCGCGGCTGTGCACCGGCGAGTGGCTGGGCTGCTTCGGGCTGACCGAGCCCGAGGCCGGCTCGGACGCCGCGAGCCAGCGCACGCGCGCGACGAAGGTCGACGGCGGCTGGCGGCTGAGCGGATCGAAGATGTGGATCTCGCTCGGCAACGAGGCGCGGGTCGCGCTGATCTTCGCCCAGACCGACCCGGCCCTCAAGCACCGCGGCCTGGCCTGCTTTCTCGTCGACACGACGGACCCCGGCTACGCGGCGCAGGAGATCCACCACAAGATGGGGCTGCACGGCTCCGACACCGCGTCGATCGCGCTCGACGACGTCTTCGTCGCCGACGACGCGGTCCTCGGCGAGGTCGGCCAGGGCTTCCGGATCGCGATGAGCGCCCTGGACTCCGGGCGCTACTCCGTCGCGGCGGGCTGCGTCGGGATCTGCCAGGGCTGCGTCGACGAGTCGGTGCGCTACGCCACCGAGCGCCGCCAGTTCGACCGCCCGATCGCGAGCTTCCAGCTCGTCCAGGCGATGCTCGCCGAGATGAAGGTCCGCACCGACGCCGCGCGGATGCTCGTCTGGCGCGCGGGCTTCGTCCGCGACGCCGGACGCCCCTGCACGACGGAGACGTCGATCGCCAAGCTCTACGCGACCGAGGCCGCGGTCTGGTGCGCGAACGAGGCGATCCAGGTCCACGGCGGCGCCGGCTACGTCGACGACCACCCCGTCGAGCGCTGGTTTCGCGACGTGCGCGTCACGACGCTCTACGAGGGCACCTCGCAGATCCAGAAGCTCATCATCGGGCGCGCGCTGACGGGCATCAACGCGCTCGTCCCCGACTGACCTCACGGCGAGGCGCCGGCTCGCGTTATGTCTGCGGTGACCACGGGCCTGCCCCCCTTCCAGCGCTTCCTCGACGCCCACGCCGGCGACGTCCTGCGCTACCTCGTCGCGTCCGTCGGCCGCCACGACGCCGACGACGCCTTCCAGGAGACGTTCATCGCCGCGCTGCGCGCCTACCCGCGGCTGCGCAAGGACTCCAACCTGCGCGCCTGGGTACTGACGATCGCCCACAACAAGGCGCTGGACCACCACCGCGCCCGGGCGCGCCGGCCCGTGCCGGTCGCCGAGATCCACGACCGCGCCGATCCGGCGGCCGCGGACGGCGCGGACGGCATCGACGCCTCTGGCGAGCACTGGGAGCGCGTCCGCGCGCTGCCTCCCCGCCAGCGCGAGGTGCTGACGCTGCGCTACGCCGCCGACCTGACGCACGCCGAGATCGCGCTTGCGCTGCAGTGCACCGAGGCGGCGGCGCGCCGCGCGGCCGCCGACGGCCTGAAGACCCTGCGGAAGGAGCTGCCCGATGTCCCTGCCCCGGCCTGAGCTCGATCCCGGCCACGCCGCCGCCCTCGCCGCGCGCGTCACCGCGCGCGCCGCGCGGGAGGGGCTCGTCGCCGCGACCTACGCGATCGTCGACAGCCCCGTCGGCCGGCTCGTCGCCGTCGTGACGCCGGTCGGCCTGGCGCGCCTCGCCTACGAGGACTTCGACGGCGGCGTCGACGCCGTCCTCGACGACGTCGCCGCGCGGCTGTCGCCGGCGATCGTCGAGGGCCCGCTCGACGACCTGCGCCGCGAGCTCGAGGAGTACTTCGCGGGGCGCCGCCGCGCCTTCGGGCTGCCGATCGACTGGGCGCTCGTGCGCACGCCGTTCACGCAGGGGGTCCTGCGCGCGACCGTCGCGATCCCGTTCGGCGCGACGAGCACGTACCGCGACATCGCCGCCGCCGCCGGCTCCCCGGCCGCCTTCCGCGCGACCGGCAACGCCCTCGGCTCCAACCCGATCCCGATCGTCGTCCCGTGCCACCGCGTGCTCGGGTCCGGCGGCAGGTTCGGCGGCTACACCGGCGGCGTGGGACGCAAGCGCGCGCTGCTGGCGATCGAGGGCGCGATGCTTGCGCTGTAGCTCCTCGGCCGCCGCATCCGGTGAGATGATGGGCCCGTGCGCGGGAGGACCAAGGAGCGTCGCAAGCTCTTTCTCGTGATCGTCCTCGTCCTGGCCACCGGCCTCGGCGTCCTCGCCTACGCGACGTCGGCCTTCAACGGCCTGGAGCTCAGCTCGGTCGACGCGCGCTTCGACGTCCGCGGCCGCCAGACGCCGCCGAAGGACCTCGTCGTCGTGCAGATCGACGACGTGACGTTCGACACGCTCGGCCTGCAGTGGCCGTTCCCGCGCGCCGTCCACGCGGCGGTCATCGACCGGATCGTCGCCGACCACCCGAAGGTCATCAGCTACGACGTCCAGTTCTCGGAGCGCAGCGCGACGAAGCTGCGCCAGTACGCCACGCCGGCGGCCGCGGCGGTGCTCGGCCTGCGCCGCCGTGACGCGCGCGGCGCGCTCGCGCAGATCGGCACCGACGACGACGTCGCGCTCGCGACCGCGATCCTGGACTCCGGCGACAAGACCGTCCTGTCGTTCACCGAGACCGACAAGGGCGACGTGAACTTCGTCGGCGGCGGGCAGCACGCGCTCGACGTCGTCCACGGGCACGCCGGCAACGGCCTCTTCGTCACCGACGCCGGCGGCGTCATCCGCCGCGTCTCCTACAAGATCGACGACCTCAAGACCCTGCCGGTCGCAAGCTACGAGATCGGCAGCGGCAAGCGCGTGGACCCGGCGCGGCTCAGCGGCGACGGAGCCTGGATCGACTACTACGGCGGCAGCGGGACGATCGACGCGGTCTCCTTCTCCGACGTCGTCCGCCACAAGGTCCCCAAGGGGTTCTTCAAGGACAAGTGGGTCGTCGTCGGCCCGTCGGCGCCGACGCTGCAGGACGTCCACCCGACGTCGACGACCGGCCACGACGAGACGATGCCCGGCGCCGAGATCCAGGCCTCGGCCCTGGACACGATCCGGCGCGGCTTCCCGCTGCGCTCGGTGCCCACGTGGGTCGACATCCTCGCGGTCGTCCTCGCCGGGATCCTCACCCCGCTGCTGAGCATGCGCCTGCGCGCGCTGTGGCCGTTTGCGATCGCGCTGCTCGCCGGGGCGCTCTACGCGCTCGCGTCGATCCTGCTGTTCGACGCGGGCCACATCGTCGCGCTCGCCTACCCCCTGCTGACGCTCGGCGCGAGCGCGATCGGCGCGCTCGCCGTGCACTACATGTCGGCGGCCTTCGAGCGCGAGCGCACCCGCGACATCTTCTCGCGCTTCGTGCCCGAGAACGTCGTCGACCAGGTGCTCGAGCAGACCGGCGGCGCGCGCCTGGGCGGCGTCGCGCGGACGGCGACCGTGATGTTCAGCGACCTGCGCGGCTTCACGAGCTTCGCCGAGTCGCTGCCGCCCGATCAGGTCATCGAGGTCCTCAACCGCTACCTCACGGCGATGGTCGACGACGCGATCGATCCCCACGGCGGCACGCTCGTCGACTACATGGGCGACGGCATCATGGCCGTCTTCGGCGCCCCGATCGACTCGACCGACCACGCCGACCGCGCGCTCGCCGCCGCCCGCGACAAGCTCCGCGAGCTCGAGAAGTTCAACCGCTGGCTCCGCGACGAGAAGGGCTTCGACAAGTCCTTCCGCATGGGCATCGGCCTGAACACCGGCGTCGTGACGTCGGGCAACGTCGGCTCGCTGAAGCGGATGGCGTACACGACGATCGGCGACACGACGAACACCGCCGCGCGCCTGGAGGGCATGACGAAGGGCACGCCGTACATGCTGTTTCTCAGCGACTCCACGCGCGCCGCGCTGAGCGCCGAGCCCGACGATCTCGTCTACCACGACGAGATCGAGGTCCGGGGCCGCAGGGCGAAGGTCAAGATCTGGTCGCTGACCACGTCGATGGGCACCCCGGCCGCCGGCGAGACGTTCCAGTCCGTCAGCAACGCGCCCCCGGCGCCGGCGCCCGCAGAGCCCGCACCCTGAGCGGGCGTCCAGCCCCGTCCCCGCGGCGCGCTAGCCTGGGTGCATGGACAACGATCGTTCAGCGGCCTACGGCCGCGTGGTCAAGACGCTCGCGGACCTCGGTCCGGCAAAGCTCCAGACCTCCGAGCAGCAGATCATCCGCACGGCAGCCGACGCGCTGCTCTTCGACGGCGACGCGTACGACGAGCTCGCGGCGGTCGAGGATCTCGCGCAGCAGCTCGTCGACGCCGGGCGCCTGTCCCCCGAGCGCGCGCGCGAGCTCGTCGACGACGTCGCGGCCTGCGGACCCTCCGCCGGCGTGCGCTGACAACCGGCCCGCGCAGCCCGGGTCCCGGCGCGCCCGGACCGATCAGGGCGCCGGTGACGGCCCGTCGGAGGCGCCGAGCGCCGCCGGCAGCTCGCGGCGCGAGCGGACGTCGAGCTTGCGGTAGGCGTTGCCGAGGTGCCACTCGACGGCCTTGCGCGTGACGAACAGCGCCTCGGCGATCTGGCGGTTGCTCAGCCCCTCGATCGCGAGCGCCACGACCCGGCGCTCGCTCGGGCTCAGCGCGTCCGCGCCGCGCAGCGCGGCCCGCTGCACGCGCGTCCCGGCGACCTCGAGCTCCTCGAGCGCGCGCTCCTCGAGCACCCGCGCGCCGCAGGCGCGGGCGATCTCCAGCGCATCGCCGAGCGCGCGCCCGGCGTCAGACCGGCGCCCGACGCGGCGCAGCATCGTGCCGAGCTCGAGCTGCGCGCGGCCGTGCTCCAGGCGCGCCTCGGACGCCGCCGCGAGCGCGACGGCCTCCTCGAGCTGGGCCAGCGGGCCCTCGAGGTCGGCGTGCACGCCGACGTGGGCGAGCGCCCGCAGCGCGGTCGAGATCGCGCGCGGCGCGCCGAACGCCCGCGCGAGATCGAGCTCCTCGCGCGCGAGCTCCTCGGCCTCCGGCGTGCGGCCGAGGCTCGCGAGCGCGAGCGCCGTCGCCGAGCGCCAGCCCGCGAAGCAGGCCGGGTTGTCGATCCCCTCGACGACCTCGCGCCAGGCGAGGAAGTGCGCCAGCGCGTCCTTCTCGCGGCGGTCGGCGAGCGCGATCCGGCCGAGCGCCTCGTGCCAGGGCGCGAGCATCGCCGAGCCGGCGTGCTCGGCGGGGTCGTAGCGGGCGGCGGTGGCGGCGGCGGCCTCGTGCTCGCCGCAGTCCACCTGCAGGCCGAGCAGCACGCCGTAGGCCGACGGCAGGAACTGGCGCCAGCCGTAGCGCTCGGCGTCGACGGCGTGCTCGGCGTCGCTCAGGGCCTCCGCGAGGCGCCCCTGCGCCCAGCGCGACGTGCTGCGGCACAGGCTCGCGGTCGCGAGCGCCATCATCGACCCGCGTGCCCGCGACTGCGTCATCGCCGCGGTGAGCACGCGGTCGTTCCAGGCGAGCTCGTCGGCGGCCTGCAGCGCGTACGCGATCCCGTAGAGCACCGTCCCCTCGGCGCCCTGGTCGAGGGCGTCGCCCGACAGCGCGCGGCGGGCGGTCATCAGCACGTCCTCGCGCGGGACGCCGGCCATCGCGTCGGCCATGCAGCGGGTCGCCAGCAGCGTGCGCTGCGCGCGCGTGAAGCCCGTCTCCGTCGTGACCTGCTCGGGCCGCTCGCGCGCCAGCAGCGCCCGCCGGCGCTGCGGGTCCAGCAGGCCGAGCGCCTCGCCCTCGGCCTCGGCGATCGCGGCGACGTGCGCGTCGGCGCCGTCGATCGCGGCCGTCGCCTCGAAGGCCTCCAGCGCCTCGGCGTGGCGGCCCGCCGAGGCCAGCGCGCGCCCGAGCGCCAGGAGCGTGTGGGCGCGGTCGCGCTCGTCCGTCGCGGCGGTGAGCGCATCGCGGAAGCGCCCGATCGCCGTCGGCAGGCCGGTCGCCGCCTCGCTCGTGCCGAGCTGGCGCAGGATCGCCGGCCGGACGTCCGCCGCGGGCGGCTCGTCGAGCGCGCGGCGCAGGTAGCTCGCGGCCGACTCCGGCATCCCGAGCGTCAGCGCGCGGGTGGCGGCCGCCGACAGGACGTCGACGACCCAGCTCTCGCCGGTGCCGGGGCTCGGCAGCAGGTGGGCGGCGACGCGCTCGGGCGCGATGTCCTCCCCGCGGAGGATCTCCGCCGCGCGCCGGTGCAGCGCCGCGCGCTCGCCGGTCGCGACGTCGGCGTAGACCGCCGACGCCAGCAGCGGGTGGGCGAAGGCGAGCACGCCGGGATCGATCGGCCGCAGGATCTCGCTCGCCGCGAGCGCGTCGGCGGCGGCGGCGACGCGATCGGGCTTGCGCCCGGTGAGCGCCGCGACGTGGCGCAGGTGGGCGTCGTCGCCGAGCACCGCCACGGCGCGCGCGACGCCTGCGGCGTCGTCGGACAGGCGCATGAGGCGCACGGCGACCGCCCGCAGGACGGCCTCGGGCGCGAGCGTCCCGATGCGCGGCGCGTTCTGGGCGGTGGGCTGCCAGCCCTCGGCCTGGACGGCGCCGATGAGCTCGCCCAGGAGGAACGCGTTGCCCTCGGTCATGCGCCAGACGGCGTCGGAGAACGCCTCGTCGGCGCCCGGCAGCCGCGTGCGCATGAGCTCGCGCCCGCCCTCGCGCGACAGCGCGCCCGGGCGCACGCGGCGGCTCGTCACATGGGCGGCGAGCTGGCCGAGCAGATCGTCGGGCGCCCCCGGCTCGCCGAGGCGGCGGGCGACGACGATCGAGACCGACATGTCGTCGAGGCGCTGGAGCAGGTAGAGCAGCAGGCGCAGGGACGGCCGGTCGGCCCAGTGGGCGTCGTCGATCGCGACGAGCACGGGGCCGCTCTCGGCGAGGTTGGACAGCAGCCAGAAGAGCCCGTGCATGACGGGATAGGAGCGATCCTCGGCCTCGTCGCCGCCCCAGCTCGTCGGCCGCTCGAGCAGCGGCCCGGCGAGCGCGGCCGAGCCGGCCAGCAGGCGGTCACGGGTCTCGTCGTCGGCGCCGGCGAGCAGCGGCTCGAACAGCTGCACCGCGATGCCGAAGGCGAAATCGCTCTCCAGCTCGGACGCGCGGGCGCGCATGACGGTCACGTCGCTCGCGCGCGCGCGGGACACGGCGGCATCCAGCAGCGAGGTCTTGCCGATTCCCGCATGCCCCTCGACGAGCAGCAGATGCCCGCGCCCGGCGCGTCCGGCGTCGAGCAGCTCGTCGACCGCCCGCAACTCGGCCTCGCGTTCGAGGAGTCCCCCCGACACCTGGTTCGCTGCGACTGGTGAGCGCTTCGTCAAAAGACTGGGGAGCTGCCCTAGTGTGCGGGATCGTGCAACCGTCTAAAAAAGAGCCTAGCGACTGACCCGGAAGGTCGGTTGAAGCGCAGGACAGGGACGTCTGAAGAGCGCAAGGTTGTACGCGGAGTCGCACGGAGGCTTCAAGACCCGGGACCATGACGGTCTCGGGTCCGCGTATTTAACGGGCCTCGGAACTCAGGTGGAGCGCGGCGGCGCCCACTGCGCCTCGGCGAGATCGCCCTCCGACAAGCCCTCCGGCGTCGGGATCTCCGGCGTGTCGCGCAGGTACCACTCGGCGTCCAGCGCGGCCTGCGTGCCCGAGCCCGCGGCGGTGACGGCCTGGCGATACGTGTGGTCGACGAGGTCGCCGGCCGCGAAGACGCCGGGCTTCTTCGTCCGCGTGGAACGCCCCTCGGTGATGACGTAGCCCTCGTCGTCGACGTCGACCTGGCCGGCGACGAGCTCGGACTGCGGCTCGTGACCGATCGCGATGAACGCGCCCGCGATGTCGACCTCCTGCGTCTCGCCCGTCTCGGCGTTGCGCAGGCGCACGTGCGTCAGGCCCTTGCCGTCGCGGGCGGCGAACTCCTCGGGGACGAACGGCGTCAGCCACTCGATGTTCTCGATCGAGCGGGCGCGCTCGAGCATGATCTTCGACGCGCGGAACTCGTTGCGGCGATGGACGACGATGACCTTCGACGCGAACTTCGAGAGGAAGATCGCCTCCTCCATCGCGCTGTCGCCGCCGCCGACGATCATCGTCGGCTTCTGCTTGAAGAACGCGGCGTCACACGTCGCGCAGTAGCTCACGCCGCGGCCGCCGAGCTCGTCCTCGCCGGGGACGCAGAGCTTCTTGTGCTCGGCGCCCATCGCGAGGATGACCGTGCGGGCGCGGTACTCGTCCTTGCCGACCCAGACCCTGTGGACGCCGCCGGCCTCGCCCGACAGCTCGACCTTCGTCGCCTGGTCGGTGATGAAGCGCGTGCCGAAGCGCTCCGCCTGGTCGCGGAAGCGCTGCATGAGCTCGGGGCCCTCGATGCCCTCGGGGAAGCCCGGATAGTTCTCGACGTCGGTCGTCTGCTGGAGCAGCCCGCCCCAGAGGAAGCCCTCGATGACGAGCGGTTCGAGGTTCGCGCGCGACGTATAGAGCGCGGCCGTGTAGCCGGCCGGTCCTGAGCCGACGATGATGACGTTCTCGAGCTTTGGTTCCTGGCTGGTCACTTCACAAAGTATAGCGACCGATCAGGCCTGGACGGTGGCCGGCAGCTCGCCGCGCGAGCCGCGCTCCTCGCGCCAGCGGGCGACCGTCCGGCGCAGCTGGAAGTACGCGATCGCGCCCGGGATCGTCGGCAGCCAGAAGGCGAAGATGCGGTACGCCAGGACCGCCGGGACGGCGAGCGCGAGCGGCACGCCGAAGGCGGCGAACGCGCCGATCATCCCGCCGTCGACGCCGCCGATCCCGCCCGGCAGCGGGAGGAGGTTGCCGAGGAAGCCGACGAAGTACGCCATGACGATGACCGGCCACGGCGGCGGGTCGCCGAACGCGTGGAAGCACGCCCACAGCACGCCGATGTTGAAGCCCCAGTAGGCGAGCGCGCCGAGCAGCGCGGGGTCGCGCTCGCGCACGTGACACAGCGCCTCGCGCATCCCGGCCGAGAACGCGGCCGGCGCGTTGGCCAGGCGCTGGGCGAGGCGGGCGAAGCGTCCGCCCTGCGCCGCGAAGCCGCTCATGCGGCGCTGCAGATCGGGCGGCACGCGCGAGAGCGCGAGCGCGAGCACGATCACGGTGAGGCCGAAGAGCGCCGGCAGGACGGTGATCGCGAACGAGTCCGGACCCGGCAGGACGTTGAGGTACAGCCCGAAGCCGACGACGACGAGCGCGCCGAAGTACACCGCGTACGTGAGGATGAGGAACGCGAGCGTCTTGTCGGCGACGGTCCGGCGGTCCATCCCCGCGCGGCGCAGCGCCCAGGCCGTCAGCGCGATCCCGCCGGCGCCGCCCGCGGCGAGCAGGCGCGTCGCGGCCAGCCCCGCCATCGTGATCTGGTAGCTCGCCCGCCAGTCGATCCGCGAACCCGCGCGGACGAACACGCCCTGGAACATCATGACGTAGCCCCCGAAGGAGAGCAGCGAGAACACGAGTCCTCCGGCGAGCCACCAGCGGTCGCCCTCGCCGACCCTCCGGCCGGTGTCCTCGAGGTCCGCCAGCTGTGGCAGGACGAAGTACAGAAACGCGACGGCGGAGACGACGAAGACGACGGCGAGCACGACGCCCCTGCGCGTCACATGGACGCGCGGCATCTCGTCGAGATCGTCGTGATCCTCGGCGGGTTTCGCGGGGTCGACCTCGGGGGGCTTGACCGTCTTGTCCATGGCGTGGGTCCGGGCCTCCGCGAGTATAGGTCCGGCCCTGGACCTCTCCGCGGGGCTGCCCGGCCTCAGCCCTGCGCGTCGCGCCTGGCGCGCGCCTCCTCGACGAGCGCGGCGATGAGCCGGCTGCGCTCGTCGGCCTCGGGATGCCACTGGACGCCGAGCGCGAAGCGGCGGTCGGGCACCTCGAGCGCCTCGGGCAGCTCGTCCATCGCCGCCCAGCCGGTGACGACGAGCCCGTCGCCGACGCGGTCGATCGCCTGGTGGTGGTGGGACTTCGTCCCGTGATGCTCCTCACCGGCCGCGCGCGCGGCGAGCGAGCCGGCCGCGAGCCGGACGTCGTGGTCGGCGCCGTCGAAGCTCCCGAGGACGCGGCGATGGTCGCCGTGGCCGACGACCTCCGGCAGGTGCTGGTGCAGCGTCCCGCCGCGCGCGACGTTCAGGACCTGCATCCCGCGGCAGATCCCGAGGAACGGCAGGTCGCGCTCGACGGCACGGCGGACGAGCGCGATCTCGAACGCGTCGCGCTCGGGGACGCAGCCGATCGTCTCCGGGTGCATCTCGGCGCCGTAGCCGGCGGGGTCGAGATCGGCGCCGCCGACGAGCATCAGCCCGTCGATGCGGTCGAGGATCTCGTCGGGATCCGCGGTGAGCGCGGGGTCGGGCGCGAGCAGCAGCGCCATCGCCCCGGCGCGGTGGACGGCGTCGACGTAGTTGCGCGGGATGAGGAACGCGTCGAGCTCCCACGCGCCCCAGCGCGCCAGCTCGAGCGGCGTGCAGAGGCCGATCGTCGGGCGTCCCATGCCCCCACGGTAGCGACGGCTGCGCCGCGCCCGGCGGGCCGCGATAATCATCCGATGTACGAGACCATCGAGCTCGAACGCCGCGGCGCGGCCGCGACCATCCGCCTCAACCGCCCCGAGGCGCTGAACGCATGGACGGCGACGCTCGGCGCCGAGCTGCTGGACGCCGTGCAGTCCGTCGCCGTCGACGACGACGTGCGCGCGGTCTGCGTCACCGGCAACGGGCGGGCGTTCTCCTCCGGCGCCGACCTGCGCGACATCACCTCGCGCGGCGTGACGCCCGGGGGCCATCCCGACGTCGAGACGCCGCTGAACACCGTCTACCACCCGATCCTCACGCTGCTGCGGACGATGCCCAAGCCCGTCGTCGCGGCGGTCAACGGCCCGGCCGCCGGGATCGGCTGCTCGCTGGCGCTCTCCTGCGACATCGTCGTCGCGGCGGAGTCCGCCTACCTCCTGCTCGCGTTCGTGAACATCGGGCTCGTCCCCGACGGCGGCGTCCTCGCGCTCATCACCGCGCGGGCCGGCTGTGCGCGGGCGGCCGAGATGGGCATGCTCGGCGAGCGGGTCACGGCCTCCGATGCGCGCCGCTTCGGCCTCGTCAACAACGTCCTGCCCGACCACGAGCTGCAGGAGTACGTCGCCGATCTCGTCGACCGGCTCGCCGCCGGGCCGACGCGCTCCTACGCGGGCACGAAGCGCCAGATCAACTCGTTTCTGTACGCCGGCCTCGACGAGCAGCTCGCGCTCGAGGCGCGCCTGCAGCAGGAGATGGTCGAGTCCGCGGACTTCCGCGAGGGCGTCGCCGCATTCCTCGAGAAACGCGTCGCGAGCTTCAAGGGCGAATGACCCCGCGGAGCGAGGGCGCAGGCGCTCCCCAGACCGGCGCGGCGCACGGCACGGGGTCAGTTCGCCGCCGCATGAATACAATGCCGCCCGCCTTGGCTCCCGACCGCCTCCGTCACCCCCGCCGCGTCTTCGCCATCACCCTGGGCGCGGGGGTCCTCGCCATGCTCGCGCTGGCAAGCGGCGCATCGGCGGACTTCCTGACCCCGCCGTCCGGGGGCTCCCCGAACGCCGACGACATCGACACGCTCTACAAGATCGTGCTCGCCGTCGCGGTCGTCGTCTTCGTCGGCGTCGAGGGCGTCCTGCTGTACTCGCTCATCCGCTTCCGGGCGCGCAAGGACGCCGTCCCCGCCCAGATCCGCGGCAACACGCGCCTGGAGATCGGCTGGACGATCGGCGCCTCCGTGATCCTCGTCGTCCTCGCCGCGGTGACGTTCGGGACGCTCGACGGCATCCGCAACCCGCCGAACTCCGACGCCTCGGGCTTCCCGACGGCGAAGGTCGCCAACGTCGACAACGCCTCGGCCTTCCAGCCGCGCACGCCCAACGGCCGCGCGCTGAACATCAAGGTCAACGGCCAGCGCTACGCCTGGCGCTACACGTATCCCGACCTCACGCCGACCGACAACAAGGACAACGTCTTCTCCTACGAGGAGATGGTCGTCCCGACGCAGACGACGGTGACGCTCGACATCGAGGCCCAGGACGTCGCGCACTCCTGGTGGATCCCGCAGCTCGGCGGCAAGTTCGACGCCGTGCCGGGCCACACGAACTTCACGTGGTTCAAGATCCCGCGGCCCGGGATCTACAAGGGGCAGTGCGCCGAGCTGTGCGGGCGCAACCACGCCGACATGGTCGCCCAGGTGCGCGCCATCAGCCCGGCCGACTTCAAGGTCTGGCTGGCGCAGAAGAAGTCGGAGATCACGGCGGCCGACAAGCTCGCGGAGGCCCGCCGCAAGCAGATCGCCGCCGGCAACGACGCCCCGTCGCAGACCGCCACGACGCCGCAGAGCGCGCCGGACCAGACGACGGGCTCGACCGCGGACACGACGGGCTAGGAGCAGACACCGATGGCCGCCACCGATACCGCAGTCCTCGTTCCCGAGATCATCGCGCGCAGCGTCGAGCCCGAGCCGCGCGGCTGGGTGTCGTGGGTCACCACGACCGACCACAAGCGCATCGGGATCATGTACATCGTCACGACCTTCGTCTTCTTCCTGCTGGGCGGGGTCGAGGCGCTGCTCATGCGCGTGCAGCTCGGGGCGCCGGACAACACGTTCCTCACGCCCTCGGCCTACAACGCGCTCTTCACGCTGCACGGCACGACGATGATCTTCCTGTTCGTCGTGCCCGTCATGGCGGGCTTCGGCAACTACTTCCTGCCGCTGATGATCGGCGCCCGGGACATGGCGTTCCCGAAGCTCAACGCGCTCTCCTACTGGCTGCTGCTGGCCGGCGGGATCGTCTTCTACGGCTCGCTCTTCTTCCACCCGCCCGAGGCCGGCTGGACGTCCTACGCGCCGCTGAGCGGCAGCGCCTTCTCCGAGACCGGCGGCATCGACGCGTGGATCTACCTCATCCACCTCACCGGCATCTCGTCGCTGCTCGGGGCGATCAACTTCTACGCGACGATCGCGAACATGCGCGC
>DATJEE010000206.1:0-6188 GCA_035496995.1 Solirubrobacteraceae bacterium
ACCGCGACGACGTCGCCACGCGCCCGGACGCTCCGGTGCTGCACGCCTCGCACATCGACTTCGACGTCAGCGGGCTGACGGTCGTGATCGTCGACGACGTGCTCTTTACCGGGCGCACGGTGCGCGCCGCGATCGAGGCGCTGTTCGACTACGGGCGCCCGGCGCGCGTCCAGCTCGCCGTGCTCGTCGACCGCGGCCACCGCGAGCTGACGCTGCGCCCCGACTCCGTCGGCAGGAACCTGCAGACCGCGCGCGCGGACCGGGTCTACGTCGCCGTCGAGGAGATCGACGGCGAGGACCGCGTGACGACCCGGCCGACCTGACTCAGGCTCAGTCCACGACGAGCAGCGACCGGCCCGTCATCTCGGGCGGCTGCTCGATGCCGAGCAGCTCCAGCGCCGTCGGCGCGACGTCGGCGAGGATCCCGCCCTCGTGGTCCAGGCGCGCCCCCGCGACCGTCACGACGAACGGGACAGGGTTCAGGGAGTGCGCGGTGTTCGGCGAGCCGTCGGGCTCGAGCATGTGGTCGGCGTTGCCGTGGTCGGCGGTGACGATCAGCGCGCCGCCGGACCCCTGGACGGCCGCGACGACGCGCCCGAGGCAGGCGTCGACGGTCTCGATCGCCGTGACCGCCGCCGGGATGACGCCCGTGTGGCCGACCATGTCTGGGTTGGCGAAGTTGATGAGCGCGAAGCGGAAGTCCTCCTGCGCCCAGGCGCCGGTGAACGCGTCGGCGGCCTCGTTGGCGCTCATCTGCGGCTCGAGGTCGTAGGTCGGCACGTCGCGCTTGGAGGGGACGACCTCGCGCCGCTCGCCGTCCTCGGGCTGCTCCTTGCCGCCGCCGAAGAAGTACGTGACGTGCGGGTACTTCTCCGTCTCGGCGACGTGCAGCTGGTGCCCGCCGCCGGCGGCGATGATGCTCGGCAGCGTCACCGACGGCCGCTGGGACACGAACGCGATCGGGTGCGCGCTCGCCATGCCGCCGTAGTCCGTGAGCGTCGTGTAGCGCGCGACGGGCGGCGCGCCGCGGCGATCGATGTCCGGCGCCTCGGGCGCGGCGAGCGCGTAGCTGAACTCGCGCATCCGGTCGGGGCGGAAGTTGAAGGCGATGACGCTGTCGCCGGGCCGGATCGCGCCCTCCTCCCCCACGCGGGTCGGCGCGACGAACTCGTCGGTCTCGCCACGCGCGTAGGCGGCGCGGACGGCGCCGGCGGCGCTCGTTGCGGTGTGCTCGGCGATCCCGTGCGCGACGAGGTCGTAGGCCGCCTGGACGCGCTCCCAGCGCTTGTCGCGGTCCATCGCGTAGAAGCGCCCGACGACGCTCGCCACCCGGGCGCGGGTCTGGCGCGATCGACTTGCCTCGGCGCACCAGCCCTCGACGGTCTCGAGGAACCCGGCGCCCGCGGTCGGCAGCGTGTCGCGCCCGTCGGTGAAGGCGTGGATGACGAGGTCCGGCACGCCGTGCGCGGCGGCCATGCGGATGAGCGCCCCGAGGTGGTCCATGCTCGAGTGCACCCCGCCGTCGGAGACGAGCCCCATGAGGTGCACGCGCTCCGCGCCCTCGAGCGCCGCCCGCAGGACCGCATTGGCGCCGAAGTCCGGCTGCGCGGCGGCCACGTCGATGAGCGTGAGGTCCTGCATCACGACGGCGCCCGCGCCGAGGTTCAGGTGGCCGACCTCGGAGTTGCCCATCTGGCCGTCGGGCAGCCCGACGGCGCGCCCGCACGCCGTCAGCGTCGTGTGCGGATAGCGCGCCCAGAGGTCGTCGAAGACCGGCGTGCGCGCGAGCGAGACGGCGTTGCCGGGCCCGTCGGGCGCCATGCCCCAACCATCGAGGACGACGATGCAGACCGACGGGAACGCGGTCACGCGGTGAGCGCGACCGCGGCGGCCACGATCTCTGCGAACGACTCGGCCCCGAGCGACG
Source organism: Solirubrobacteraceae bacterium (assembly GCA_035496995.1). Lineage (GTDB taxonomy): Bacteria > Actinomycetota > Thermoleophilia > Solirubrobacterales > Solirubrobacteraceae > CADCVQ01. Next base: position 1,928 of record DATJEE010000206.1, read on the forward strand.
CCCCGCCGACGAGCGCGCCGTCGACGTCGGGCAGCGCGAGCAGCTCGGCGGCGTTCGCGTCGTTGACGGACCCGCCGTAGAGGACGCGCACGACGTCCGCCGCGTCGGGCGCCTTGTCCCCGACGAGCGCGCGGACGAAGGCGATCGCGTCCTGCGCCTGCTCGGGCGTCGCGACCTTGCCGGTGCCGATCGCCCAGATCGGCTCGTAGGCGATCGTGACCTGCGCGATCTGCTCGGGCGTCAGCCGCTCCAGGCCCTCCTGGACCTGATGGCGCAGCTTGCGCTCGGTGTCGCCGCGCTCGCGCTCGTCCTCGGTCTCGCCGACGCAGAGGATCGGGTGCAGCCCGTACTCCAGCGCCCGCAGGACCTTGTGCGACAGCGCCTTGTCGTTCTCGTTGTAGTACTGACGGCGCTCGGAGTGGCCGAGCACGACGCCGTGGACGTCGATCTCCGTGAGCATCGCGGCGGAGATCTCCCCGGTGTAGGCGCCGTGCGTCGCCTCGTGCATGTTCTGCGCGAAGACCTCGACGCGCGAGCCGCGCGTCGAGTCGACCATCGCCTGCAGGTCCGTGAACGGAACGCAGATCGCCACGTCGACGCCGTCGACCGAGGAGACGCGCGGCAGCAGGGCCGCGATGTACTCCTCGGCCTCGTCCACCGTCTTGTGCATCTTCCAGTTGCCGGCGATGAAGGGCGTGCGGCTCATGCGCTCCGAAAGCCTACGCCGACAGGGCGTCGAGGCCCGGCAACGGCTCTTCCTCGATGAGCTGCAGCGATGCGCCGCCGCCCGTCGAGAGGTGCGTGACGGCCTTCGCGAGCCCGAACTCCGCGACGGCCGCGCCGGAGTCGCCGCCGCCGATGACCGTGATGGCATCCGTCTGCGCCATCGCCTGGGCGATCGCCAGCGAGCCCGCCGCGAAGGACTTGTACTCGTAGGCGCCGATCGGGCCGTTCCAGAAGATCGTCCGCGCGTTGCGGATCTCGGCGACGTAGGACGTCCGCGTGCGCGAGCCGATGTCGAGCTGCATCCAGCCGTCGGGGACGTCGACGCCCTGGATGATCCGCACCTCGGCGCGGCTCGCGAACTTGTCGGCGATGACGAGGTCGCTCGGGAGGCGGATCTTCCCGTTGGGGTAGCCGTCCTTCGCGAGCGTCTGGCGTGCCGGCTCGACCCCCGAGTCCTCGCAGAGCGAGTTGCCGATGCTGTGCCCGAGCGCCTTGAGGAACGGCGTCGCCATCGCGCCGCCGAGCAGCACGACGTCGGCGCGCTCGAGGAACTTGTCGATGACCCCGATCTTGTCGGTCACCTTGGCGCCGCCGACGATCGCGAGGAACGGCCGGTGGGGCCGGCCCATGACGCGCTTGATCGTGTCGACCTCGGCCTGGAACAGCAGCCCGGCGGCCGAGTGCTCGACGTACTTCACGATCCCCTCGGTCGAGGAGTGGGCGCGATGCGACGTGCCGAAGGCGTCGTTGACGTAGTAGTCGGCGAGCCCCGCGAGCCTCCGCGACAGCGCATCGTCGTTCTTCGTCTCGCCCGGCTCGTAGCGGATGTTCTCGAGCATCACGACGTCGGCGTCGGGGACGTGGTCGATGTCCTCGGCGAACACGACCTCGGTGTTCAGGAGCTTCGCCGTGTGCGCGGCGATCGGCCGCAGCGAGAACTCCGGCTCGTGGTTCTTCGGCCGGCCGAAGTGCGAGACGAGCAGGAGCTTGGCCCCGCGCTTGCGCAGCTCCTCGAGCGTCGGGAGCGCCCGCTGCATGCGCGCGTCGTCGCGCACCCGGCCCTCGTCGAGGGGAACGTTGAAGTCGACGCGGACGAACACGCGCTTCCCGGCGATGTCGCCGAGGTCATCGAGTGTCCGCACGCCTAGAGGACCTTCTGGAGGAGGTCGACGCAGCGGTTCGAGTAGCCCCACTCGTTGTCGTACCAGCTGACGACCTTCACGAGCGTGCCCTGCATGACCGCGGTGAGCAGCCCGTCGACGATCGACGAGTGTGGGTTGCCGACGATGTCGCTGGAGACGATCGGGTCCTCGGTGTACTGGAGGATGCCCTGCAGCGGGCCTTCGGCGGCGGCGGCGAAGGCGCCGTTGATCTCCTCGATCGTCGTCTCGCGGGCGGCGACGAACGTCAGGTCGACGACCGAGCCGGTCGGGACGGGGGCGCGGACGGCGAAGCCGTGCAGGCGGCCGTTGAGCTCGGGCAGGACGAGGCCGACGGCCTTCGCGGCGCCCGTCGAGGTCGGCACGAGGTTCATCGCCGCGGCGCGCGCCCGGCGCAGATCCCGGTGCGGGCCGTCCTGGAGGTTCTGGTCGGCGGTGTAGGCGTGGATCGTCGTCATGAGCCCGTGCTCGATGCCGACCGTGTCGTTGAGGACCTTCGCGAACGGCGCGAGGCAGTTCGTCGTGCAGGACGCGTTGGAGATGACGTCGTGGGCGGCCGCGTCGTAGCGGTCGAAGTTCACGCCGAGGACGACGGTGATGTCCTCGTCGGTCGCGGGCGCCGAGATGACGACCTTCTTCGCGCCGGCGCTCAGGTGCTTGGCGGCCGCGTCGCGCTTCGTGAAGAACCCGGTCGACTCGAGAACGACATCGACACCGAGCTCGCCCCACGGGAGCGCCGCGGGGTCGCGCTCCTCGTAGACCTTGATCTCCTTGCCGTCGACGACGAGGCCGTCGTCGGAGAGCTCGACCGTGCCGGGGTACGGACCGAGGATCGAGTCGTAGCGCAGCAGGTGCGCCAGCGTCTCGTTGTCCGTCAGGTCGTTCACGGCAACCCAGTCGATGTCGGCTCCTGCCGCCTGTGCGGCGCGGAACACGTTCCGGCCGATGCGGCCGAAGCCGTTGATCCCAACTCGTACTGACATGCTGGTGGTCTGTCCTTCCTCGGGGTGGTCGAAGCGCAGTGCTACGCAGGCAGGCGGGATCCGTCCCCTCCAATTAGGACGCGGAACCCTATATGCCAGCGCCGGGAGAGGCCGGACACGTCCCCTTCGCCCGCACCGGTACGGTGCGCACATGCCTGCTCCCATCCGCGGCGTCGGCGCCGCCGCGTCGCTGAACCACGACGGTCCCGAGGACCACGACTTCGCCATCGTCGACCTGCGCCTGTTCGCGACGACGGCCGACGGCGAGCGCGTCCTCGATCCGCAGCCTGCGTCGGCATCCGTGCGCGTCGAGCGCGACAAGCTCGCCGCCGTCGAGCTCTCGGTCCAGATGTCCCTGCGCCTGCGCACGGCGCCGACGGGCCCGCGCCTGGAGGCCTGGCAGCGGATCGCCGCCCTGCTCGCCGAGCAGGGGATCGAGGCCGAGCCCGAGGAGCTGCACCGCATGAGCTTCCAGTTCGCGCCCGACGACGAGCTGCGCGCCGCGCAGCAGAAGGTCTGGCCGCACGGCCACTAGGGCCGGTCGGCGGGCACCAGACGGTCTACCGCGGCTGGCCTGTTTGAGGTGGCGCGCCTCCTGCATCGGTGAGGGCGAGCAGGAGCCGCCCGCGACTCCGGGCGTGCGGTTCCCGCGAGCGTGGCGAATCTGCCGCGTCATGCCGCTGCATATGCGACACGCGTGTCGATTTGACCCCGGCATACAGCAATATTCGACATCGATGTCGACTTGACCCCGGCATGCGGGGTCAACTCGACACGACCACCCCGCAGACTGCACGCGACCGGGGCACGCCGCCGGCGCCCGGGCGCTTCCTGCCTTCCTCACCGATGCCGTAAGCGCAGGCGCCGCGCAGGCCACCGGCTCGCCGCCTACACGGGCTTCAGCAGGCTCGCGCCGATCGCGCCGCCGAGGTCGCCGAGCTGCGCGACGACGACCGGCGGCGGGCGGTGGTCGTGGAAGAGGTGCGGGAGCATCGCGGCCGCGATGCGGTCGGCGTAGGGCTGGCCGAGACGCACGCCGAGACCGCCGCCGAGGATGACGATCTCGACGTCGAGGACGTTGTCGACCGACGCGACGCCGGCGCCGAGCGCCGCGACGGCACGGTCGACGAGCTTCGTCGCGAGCGCGTCCTCGCGCTCGAGCGCGGCGGCCCAGATGCCGCTGGTCAGGCGCTCGCGGCCGCGCTTGCTCGCGATCTTGAAGAGGTCGGTGGGCTCGCCCTTGTCGTGGAGCTCGCGCGCGCGGCGCTCCATCGCCAGGCGCCCGGCGTAGGCCTCCATGCAGCCGCGGCGGCCGCACGGGCACTGCGCGCCGTCGACCTTCACGACGACGTGGCCGATCTCGCCGGCGCCGCCCTGGCCGAGCCAGGGCCT
>DATJEE010000207.1:0-2672 GCA_035496995.1 Solirubrobacteraceae bacterium
GACGACGCGCTCGACGGCCGCGCCGGCGACGACCGGCTCTTCGGACGCAAGGGCGACGACGTCCTCGCAGGCGGCAGCGGCGACGACGAGCTCCAGGGTGGCCGCGGAGCGGACCGCCTCGACGGCGGCCCGGGCGCCGACGTCCTCACCGGCGGCTTCGACGCCGACACGCTGTCCGGCGGCACCGGCGACGACCGCCTCATCGCCGTCGACGGCACGCGCGACCGCATCGACTGCGGCCCCGGCCACGACACGGCGATCGTCGACAGCAGGGACACCGTCCGCAACTGCGAGCGCGTCGATCGCGGTACGCGGTAGCGGGCGCTAGCGCGGGTGATAGCGACGGCTGCTCGCGCTCGAGACGCGGGCACTCGCCGGCTCGCTCGGACAACGGCAGAACCTGCGTCCTAGAGGAACAGGTCCTCCTCGCGCGCCCGCAGGAGCGCGACGGCGCCCGGCCCGTCGTCGTCGGTGACGAACCGCGCGAGGCCGCGCACGAGCACGGCGGGCTCGGCGCCGTCCTTGCTGCGCGCGAGGTCCGCGGCGGCGGCGGCCTCGTCGGCGACGGCAACGATCGTCGCCGTCAGCTCGCGCCCGCCGGCGTCGCGGCGCCCGCGCCAGTCGTCGACCGGCGCCAGCCCGGCGGCGCCGATCGCGACGTCGCACTGGCCCAGGCGCCAGGCGCGCCCGAACGAGTCCGTGACGACGACGGCGGGCGCGATGCCGATCACGTCGCGCAGGCGCGCCCGCAGCGCCCGCGCCGACGCGTCGGGGTCGCGCGGGAGCAGCACGAGCTCGCCGGCGGCGGCATTGGAGGCGTCGACGCCGGCGTTCGCGCAGACAAAGCCGTGGCGCGTGCGGCAGATGAGCACGCCCGGCCGGGAGCGCACGATCTCCGTCGTCTCGCCGAGGATGACCTCGATGACGCGCGGGTCCTTGCCGTGTTCGGCGGCGAGCGCCACTGCGTGCTCGCCGGGGCGCACGTCGGCCAGCGCGACGACGCGTCCCTCGGCCTTGGAGAGGACCTTGTGGGCGATGACGAGGACGTCGCCGGGACACAGCGGATCGGTCGTCCCCACCGCGGCCAGCAGCAGCGCCGCGAGGTCGTCCCCGGGCGCGATCTCCGGGATGCCCGGGAGCGCCGCGGCGGTGATCACGACGGGGTGGTCGGCGTGCCCCAGCCCTTCAGGCGGCTCAGCATCCCGCGCGTGTGCGCCGCGCCGCCGCGGCGGGCGGCGAGCGCCTCGCGCAGCGCCGCGAGGTCCTCGGCGGTGTCGACGTCGAGGGCGAGCGTCGGGATCTCCTCGATCGTGCAGGGGACCCCGGCCGCGGCCGTCAGCTGCTCGTGGCGCTCGCGGCTGCCGGGCCCGAACGCCGGCTCGATGACGTCCGGCGGGGTCAGCAGGAGCGCGTTGGTCCCGGTGCCGTGGCGGTCGGGGACGATCGTCACGCCGCGGCCGATCTGCGGGCGCTCGAGCAGCTCCGTGAGCTCGCCCGGGTCAAGCGCCGGGCAGTCGCCGGGAACGAGCAGGACGCGCGTCGCGCCGGCCTCGAGCGCGTGGGCGATGCCGATGAGTGCCGCCGCGCTCTGGCCCTCGTCGAGGTCGTCGTGCAGGACGTTCGCGCCGTAGCCGCGGCCGATCGCCTCGGCCGCCGGCTCGGAGGTGACGAGGAGCACCTCGTCGACGGCCTCCGTGCGCCGCAGCGCCATGAGGACGTCGGTGACCATCGCCTCCGTCAGCGCGCGGCGCGTCCCGCCTGACAGTTCGTCGCCGAGGCGGGCCTTCGCGGCGACGAAGCGCTTCACCGGGAGGATCGCGATCGTGTGATCGTTCGCGCGCGCCATCAGGCCAGTCCCTCGGCGAAGGTCAGCGTCTCGGCGGCGACGCGGCGTCGGCCCGCGGCGTCGGCCAGCAGCGTGTCGGTGCGCAGGACCGGGAGCCCGTCGACTGCCTCGTCGGCGACGAGGCCGTCGAGCAGCCCCTCGTAGAGGTCGGCGATCGCGGCGGTCGTCGGCTCATGGCCGGCGGAGCGCATGAACGCCGCCGTCGGGCCCTTGAGCACCTCGCCGCCGACGATCGGCGAGACGGCGACGATCGGGGCCGGGCTGTCGAGCAGCGCCTCGCGCATGCCGGGCACCGCGAGGATCGGGCCGATCGAGATGACGGGGTTCGACGGGCCGATGACGATCGCCCGTGCCTCGGCGAGCGCGGCGAGCACCTCGGGGGAGGGCACGGCGTCCACGGCGCCGCGCAGCTGCACCTCGTCGACGGGACCTTCGGCGCGCGCGCGGATCATGTACTCCTGGAACGCGATCCAGTCGGCGTCCTTGCGCACCCACGTGCGAACGGGGTCGTCGGACATCGGCAGCACCCGGCCGCGCAGGCCGTAGGCGGCCCCGAGCTCGTCGAGCGTCTCCGTGAGGCGCGCACCCTCGGCGAGGCGCCGGGCGCGCTCGATCCCGATGGCGAGGTCGCGGTCGCCGAGTGCAAACCAGACGTCGACGCCGAGCTCGCGCAGGCCGTCCATGACGGCGAACGTGTCGTCGCGCAGGCCCCAGCCGCGCTCGTCGATGCGATCGGCGAGCCAGAACGTGCAGAGGTCGGGATCGGGGCTGACATGGGCGCCGTAGATCTCGATGTCGTCGGCGGTGTTCGCGACGACCGTGAGGT
>DATJEE010000208.1:0-8748 GCA_035496995.1 Solirubrobacteraceae bacterium
GGGAACTGGCGGATCGCCTCGAGGAACGGCAGCGACTCGATGTCGCCGACGGTCCCGCCGATCTCCGTGATGACGACGTCGACGTCCTGGGACTCGGCGAGGAGCTTCACGCGCTGCTTGATCTCGTCGGTGATGTGCGGCACGACCTGGACGGTCCCGCCGAGGTAGTCGCCGCGGCGCTCGCGGCGGATGACGGTGTTGTAGATCCCGCCGGCCGTGACGTTCGAGGCCCGCGACGTGTTGGCGTCGGTGTAGCGCTCGTAGTGGCCGAGGTCGAGGTCGGTCTCCGCGCCGTCCTCGGTGACGAAGACCTCGCCGTGCTGGTAGGGCGACATCGTGCCGGGGTCGACGTTGATGTACGGATCGAACTTCTGCAGCGCCACCGTCAGCCCACGGGCGACGAGCAGGCGGCCGATCGATGCCGCGGCGATGCCCTTGCCCAGCGAGGAGACGACGCCGCCGGTGATGAAGATGAAGCGGGTCTTGGGGCGCGTTTGAGTCACGAGGGCCTCCCTGCCGAGTCTAGGTGGCGCAGACCCGGAACTCGCTCGATGACGTTCGAAATTGACCGAAACTCCCCGAAGATGTTCAAGAGCAGCAGCACGCCGAGCGCGACGAGCTGCCCGTTCGTGTCCAGCGTGAGGACGAGCCAGAGCCCCGCGAGCGCCCCGATGACGTTCGACCCGGTGTCGCCCAGCATCGCCTTCTCGCGCAGGTCGAAGAACCCTGCGACGAGGATCGGCCCGCCGAAGATGCCCATCGCCGCGAGCGCCTCGACGTTCTGCGTCGAGATCGTCAGGCCGATCCCGAGCAGGACGAAGCCCTTCACCGAGCGGCCCGGGCGCAGGTCGAGGAGGTTGAAGGCGTTGGTCGCCAGCACGAGCACCGCGGCGGCGAGGAGGAACTCGGCCTTGGAGCCCGGCAGCGAGGACGCGACGGTGAGCGCGAGCCCGAGCGTCCCGACGGCCTTCAGGGCGCCGGTCGACAGCCGGCCCTTGAGGATGTCGCCGCCGTGGCCGCGCCAGCCGCGCCCCGTCCCGGCCAGCACGTCGTCGACGAGCCCGAGCAGCGCGACGCCGGGGACGAACAGCAGCACGAGCTCGAAGTTGTCCGGGTAGACGTCCTGGTCGCCGAGACGCGCGAGCAGCGCGAGCACGACGAGCGCGACGAGCGCCGCCGGCACGACGACGACGCCGAGCGGGACCGGCAGCAGGTTGCCGCGGTAGTTCTCGCGCTTCAGACCCGCCTCGGAGAGCCGCCCCAGCACCATCGGCGTGAGGACGATGGCGGCGAGGAACGAGAGGACGAACGGCAGGGCGTGCACCGTCGAGCAACCTAGCGAGGTCGGCGGACGGCGGCGTCCAGCCCGCGGTTCAGGGACTCCCGTTGCGTCCGACGACCGGCGGCAGCAGGGCCTGCGCGCTCCCACGGCGCCCGAAGGCGCCGTCGGACCCGCCGAGGACGAAGACGAGCGCCGCGCGGCCCGCGGACTCGTCGACGTTGTCGACGCTCGACAGGTCGTGGTCGCGGTACCAGCCGACGAACGACGGGTCGCTGTTGCGCTCCTCGATGCCGACGGCGTTGACGCCCGTCGCGACGAGCCCCTCGACGATGCCCTCCTCGAGCGTGTTCAGGCGGTCGGCGGCGTCCTTGTCGACGGGCGGCTTGTCGGTCGTGCGCCGGACGATGACGCCGTCGAGGCCGCCGAACTCGCCGCTCAGCGAGCTCATCAGCGCCGTCCGCGCGTTCTCGACGAGCCTGCCGCCGGTGACGATCTGGATGCCGATCCGCTTGGCGAAGTCGCCGAGCAGCGTCGGGTCGCGCGCGAGGTCGCCGTAGCGCGTGCCGGACGCGCGGCTGGCGAGCTGCTGGAGGTCGACGCTGTCGCGGACGACGGCGACGACCTTGAGGTCGGCGCCCGACGGGCCGAGGGCCTTGTCGACGAAGCCCGGCGCGTCCTTGTCGCTGCCGAGCAGGATGAGCCCGATCTTGCGCCCGCGCAGGTGGTTGGCGGTGAGGATCGGGTACGCGGCGTCGGCGTAGCGCTGCCCCTCGGCGACCTGGCGGCGGGCGTCGTCGCGCTCGTTGTTGGCCTGCGCGACGTCGCGGCGCAGCGAGTTGCGCACGTCGTTGCGCGCCGAGGAGACGAGCTCCTTGTCGCCGATCGCGACGCCGAGCAGCAGCCCGACGACGAGCGCGATGAAGATCGCCGCGAGCGAGAGCGCGTGGTAGCGGACGTCGAACATCGGCGGCTATTCGAGCCCGAGGACCACTTCGAGCTTCAGCCACAGCAGATCGGCGACGTCGCGCAGCGCGGGCGTCAGCGCGACGATCGCGACGAGGCACATGAGCCCTGCGAGGGCGACGAGGACGAGCGGCCAGACGCCGGGCTGCGGGCGGTACAGGCGGCTCACGCCCTTCGCGTCGACGAGGATCTCGCCGAGGCGCAGGCGGGTGAGGAAGGTCGAGGCCATCCCGCGGCGGTTCTTGTCGAGGAACTCGACGAGATTGAACTGCGAGCCGACGGACACGATCAGCTCGGCGCCCTTCTCCGCCGCGATGAGCATCGCGACGTCCTGGCTCGTGCCGGGCGCCGGGACGAGCTTGTAGGGCAGGCCGAGCGACTCGAGGTGGTCGCGGCCGGGCGCGCGGCCGTCGGGATAGGCGTGGACGACAAGCTCGGCGCCGCAGCGCAGCGCCTCCTCCGTCGCGGAGTCCATGTCGCCGACGATCATGCTCGGCTTGAAGCCCTCGGCGAGGATCGCGTTCGCGCCGCCGTCGACGGCGAGCAGGACGGGCTTGACGTCGCGGATGTACGGGCGCAGCGCGCGCAGGTCCTTCTGGTGGTCGACGCCGCGCACGACGATGAGCGCCGGCCGGTCGCGGAAGTCGGTGTCGAAATGCGGCAGCTCGATGCGGCCGGAGAGCAGCTCGCGCTCCTCGAGCATGTGCTCGATCGTGTTCTGCGCGAAGGCCTCGAGCGCCTCGCCGATCTCGCGGCGGCGCTCGTCGGTGGCCGCCCGCACCGTCGCCGGCTCCTGGACCTCTCCCTGCGCGAGGACCTTGTCGCCCTGCAGCACGTCGCCGCCGCGCACGGTGATCTTCTCGCCGTCCTTCGCGCGCTTGAACAGCAGGTCGTCGGAGAGGTCGACGAGGTGGATGCCGGCCTGCACGAGGAGTAGCGGGCCCATGTTGGGGTAGGCACCGGTCGATGACGGGCTGCAGTTACAGACGGCGACCACGCCGGCGGCGATGAGGTCCTCCGCGGACACGCGATCGAGGTCCTTGTGGTCGAGGATCGCCACCGCCCCCGGCTGCAGCGTCTTGACGAGGCGCTTGGTGCGGCGGCCGAGGCGTGCGGGACCGGAGACCTCCCTGGCGACGGCGATGGCCATCGGGGCAGTGTAGATGGGGCGGTTAACGCTTTGCGAAGAGCCCCCGTCGGGCGAGCGCCGCTGTGGCGAGGACGGCTGCTAGCGTGTCGGGCGTCGTGCTGACACCGCTATCAGCGGTCTCGACCGACCGGCTCAACTCCGTCTGCGGAGACCCGCCCGGCTTCTTCTGCCGCGAGGTCCTCGACCGGACGGAGAACCGCACGCTCGCCGAGATCGCAGACTTCATCATCGGCAAGCCGCTGACGATCCTCGTGATCGTCCTCGGCGCCGTCTTCGTCAACCGCTTCGTCTCGCGGGCGATCAAGCGCGCGCTGCAGACGCTGCACTCGGGCGCCGTGCGCGAGCGGATCGGCGCCGTGCGCCGCCGCGCACCGGCCGCGCTGCTGGAGACCGAGGTCACGAGCCTGCGGGCCGAGCAGCGCATCAGCGCGCTGACGAGCGTCCTGCGCAGCATCACGAGCGCCGTGATCTTCACGATCGCGGGCTTCCTCGTGCTCGGCGAGGTCGGGCTGGACCTCGCGCCGCTGCTGGCCGGCGCGGGCGTGCTCGGCCTGGCGATCGGCTTCGGGTCGCAGGCGCTCGTCAAGGACTTCCTCTCGGGGCTGTTCATCCTCGTCGAGGACCAGTTCGGCGTCGGCGACATCGTCGACCTCGACGGGTCGACGTCGGGCACCGTCGAGGCGGTCTCGCTGCGCACGACGCGGCTGCGGTCCGTCGACGGGACGGTCTGGCACGTCCCCAACGGCGACATCCGGCGCGTCGGCAACAAGAGCCAGCACTGGTCGCGCGCGCTGCTGGACATCGACATCGCCTACGACACGGACATCGATCACGCCAAGGCCGTCATCCAGCGCGTCGCCGACGAGCTCTGGCAGGAGCGCGACGACATCCTCGAGGAGCCCGAGGTCTGGGGCGTCGAGAGCCTCGGGCCGCACTCCGTCGTCATCCGGCTCGTCGTCAAGACGCGCCCGAGCGACCAGTACGCCGTCAGCCGCGAGCTGCGCCAGCGCCTGAAGGAGGCCTTCGACGCCGAGGGGATCGAGATCCCGTTCCAGCAGCAGACGGTCTGGAACCGCACGGACGATCCCCCGCCCGCGCCGGCGGCGGCCCCATCGCCGCCCGCCGGTCCCGGCGGCAGCCCCACCGGCTGAGCCGCCGGCGCCGGGCGCCGGCCGATGCTTATAGCGCTACAATCGTTATATGCCTATCAGTACCCGGCCCCGGCTCGTGCTCGCCATCTGCTGCATGAGCCTGCTGATCGTCGGGATGGACGTCACGATCGTCAACGTCGCGCTGCCGTCCATCCGGCGCGACTTCGACGCCTCGGTCGCCGCGCTGCAGTGGACGACCGCCGCCTACACCGTCGTGCTCGCGAGCCTGCTCATGCTCGGCGGGTCGACCGCCGATCGGCTCGGTCGCGCCCGCGTCTTCAAGTTCGGCCTCGCGCTGTTCACCGCCGCGTCGCTGGCCTGCGCCTTCGCCCCGGGGGTCGGCTGGCTCATCGCCTTCCGCGTGCTGCAGGGCGCCGCCGGGGCGATGCTCAACCCCGTCGCGATGTCGATCATCCGCAACACGTTCGAGGATCCGCGCGAGCGGGCGCAGGCGATCGGGATCTGGGGCGCCGTCGTCGGCATCAGCATGGCGCTCGGGCCAGTCCTCGGCGGTGTGCTCGTCGAGCTGAGCTGGCGGGCCGTCTTCCTCGTGAACATCCCGATCGGCCTGGCGGCGATCTGGCTCACGGCGCGCTTCGTGCCGGAGTCGCGCGCGCCGCGGCCGCGGCGCCCCGATCCGGTCGGCCAGGTGCTCGTCATCGTCATGCTCGCGAGCCTGACCTCGGCGATCATCGAGGGCCCGAGCCGCGGCTGGGGCTCGCCGTGGATCGTCGGCCTCGCCGTGACGGCGGGCGTCGCGCTCGCACTGCTCGTGCGCCACGAGCTGCGCACGGTCGACCCGCTCATCGAGCTGCGCTTCTTCGCCAGCCGGCCGTTCGCCGCGGCGACGGTCATCGCGGTCGCGGCGTTCACGGCGTTCGGCGGCTTCTTGTTTCTCAACACGCTCTACCTGCAGGAGGTCCGCGGCCTTTCGCCGGTGAGCGCCGGCCTGTGCACACTGCCGATCGCGGCGATGACCGTGCTGTGCAGCCCGATCGCCGGGCGCGTCGTCGGGGCGCGCGGGGTACGCGGCCCGCTCGTCGTCGGCGGGCTCGGGCTCGGCCTGGGCGGCCTCATGCTCGTGTCGCTGAGCGCCGGCACGCCGCTCGGCTGGCTGCTGGCGGCCTACTGCGTCTTCGGGCTGGGCTTCGGCGCGGTGAACCCGCCGATCACGAACACCGCGGTGTCGGGCATGCCGCCGAGCCAGGCCGGCGTGGCCGCGGCCGTCGCCACGACGAGCCGGCAGGTCGGCCTGACGCTCGGCGTCGCGGTGGTCGGCGCGATCGCGACCGCGGGCCTGCACGGGCCGCTGCGCGGCCATCTCGCGGCCGCGAGCCACGCCGGCTGGTGGCTCATCGCCGTCCTGGGCGCCGGCATCGTGGCGCTCGGCCTGGCCGCGAGCACCGCCGGGGCCGGAGCCAGCGCCGAGCGCACCGCCGCGCGGCTGCACGAGGCCCCGGTGCAGGCGTGACGGGCGGCGCGGACCCGGACCTCGCGCGCCGTGCCTGGCGCGCGATGTCGGACGTCGTGCTCGGCCACGACCGCAAGGTCGCGGCGTCCGAGGCGCTCGGCATGAGCTTCGCGCGCGTGCGCGCGCTGCGGCGGCTGGCCGCCGAGCCGCAGACGCTGCGCGCGCTCGCCGACCTGCTGGCGGCCGACCCGCCGTACGTCACGCTGATCGTCGACGACCTGGAGTCGCGCGGGCTCGCCCAGCGCACGCCCCATCCCGAGGACCGGCGGTCCAAGCTCGTGGAGCTGACCGACGCCGGCCGCGACGCCGCCGCGCGCGCCGACGCGATCCTCGACGAGCCGCCGGCCGCCCTGTGCGACGTGCCCGCCGAGGACCTCGAGGCCTTCCTGCGCGTGCTCGACCGGCTGGTGGGTCAGGCCTGAATCCCCCGCTCCTCGCGGCGAATCTCCGTCGCCGGTGCATTCAGGCTAAGCGGCGTTCAGCAGCTCCTCGGCGTGCCGGCGGGCCGCGCCGTCGGCGCCGTCGTCAGCGCCTCCGAGCATCCGCGCGAGCTCGGAGACGACGTCGCCGTCGCGCAGCTCGGTGACGGTCGTGCGCGCCGGCGTCGTGGAGGCGTCCTTCGCGATCGAGAAGTGACGCGCGGCGAGCGAGGCGACCTGCGGGAGGTGCGTGATGCAGAGGACCTGGCGCCCCGCGGCGAGGTCGCGCAGCGCCTCGCCGACGGCGTGCGCGGTCTGGCCGCCGATGCCCGCGTCGACCTCGTCGAAGACGAGCGTCCGGCCGCCCGCCCCGCCGGCGCGCGCCGCGACGCCCATGAGCGCGAGCATGACCCGCGACAGCTCACCGCCGGAGGCCGTGTCGCGCAGCGGCCCCGCCGGGACGCCCGGGTTCGGGGCGATGAGGAACTCGACAGTGTCGGCGCCCGCCGCGCCCGGCTCGCGCTCGGTGAGCTCGATCTCGAACGCGGCGCCCGGCATCGCGAGCTCGGCCAGGCGCCCGCGCACGGCGGCGGCGAGCTTCGGCGCCGCCGCGCGGCGGGCCTTGCGCAGCGCGGCGCTGCCCTCGCGGAGCGCCTCCTGGGCCGCGGCGCGCCGGGCGATCGCGGCCTCGATCGCGACCTCGGCGCTCGCGAGCTCCGCGCGCCGGGCGCGGCACAGCTCCGCGTGCGCGAGGACGCCGGCGATCGAGCCGCCGTGCTTGCGCTGCAGGCGCTCGAGGACCGCCAGGCGCTCCTCGACGGCGTCCAGGCGCCCGGGCTCTGGCTCGAGCGCGTCGGCGTAGTCGCGCAGCTCGCGGGCAAGCTCGCCGATCTCGAGCTGCAGGCCGCGCCAGCGCTCGCCGAGCGCGTCGAGCGCGGGATCGATGCCGTCGGCAGTCGCCAGGCCGCGCCCGGCGGCGGCCAGCAGGCTCGCGATACCGCCCTCGTCGGCTCCGGCGGCCTCGGCGGCGCCGAGCGCGCCGCCGGCCAGGACCTCGACGTGGCGCAGCCGCTCGCGCTCGGCGGCGAGCGCCGCGGCCTCGGCCTCGCTGGGGCCCGCGTCGTCGATCTCCGCGAGCTCGAAGTCGAGCAGGTCGAGCTCGCGCTCGCGCGCGCCGGCGAGCGCGCGCAGCTCGTCGAGCGCCTGCTCCGCGGCGCGCGCGGTCTCGTACGCCGCGGCGACCCGCTCGCGGCGGGCGAGCTGCGCGGCGCCGCAGAAGCCGTCGAGGATCTCGAGCTGCGCGCCGGCGAGCGTCAGCCGCCGATGCTCGTGCTGGCCGTAGAAGGTGATGAGCGGCTCGGCGAGCGCGCGCAGGTCCGCCACCGTCGCCGCGCGCCCGTTGACGAGCGCGCGCGTGCGCCCGTCGGCGCCGATCCGGCGCGCGAGCACGAGCTCCACGGCGCCCGCCGGCAGGCGCTCGCCGAGTTCGCCGCGCAGCGCGTCGGGCAGGTCGAAGACGCCCTCGACGTAGGCCTCCGCCGCGCCCGGGCGCACGATCGCGGGCTTCGCGCGCCCGCCGAGCAGGAGATCGAGCGCATGCGCGAGCACGGTCTTGCCCGCGCCGGTCTCGCCCGTGAGGACGTTCAGGCCCGGCGCGAGGCGCAGCTCGGCGTACTCGATGAGGAGCAGGTTCTCGACACGCAGCTCGGTGAGCATCGTCACGGTGTACCAGCGACGCCCGACGGACCCGCGGCTTTCGCGGAGAGTTGTGACGAAGTGCGGGAGTTTGTCTCAGTCCGGCCCGACGCGCCGCACCGGCGCGGTCGCGGTCGGGGCGTTGCGTGGATGGAGGGAGATCCGCTGTGACCGTATGACGCCCCCGCGCGGGAATGCAGTTCGGACGGGTCAAACGGGACGGTGGCAGCGCGGGCGCCGCGGCTCAGGCGCAGACCGGCGCGCTACTCAAGCACGAGCCACAACGGCACAGCAGTCCTTCTCGATCTCAGCGGGTGTTGCGATCACCGCGAGAACCCAAGGACCGGGTACCGGTGTCCGTCCGGCACGAGTAGCGGGTGCTACCACCAGTGATAGCGGCGGCTGTTCACGCTCGAACGGTGGGAGGCCCCCGCGCGCCGCCCGGTTGGAACGGTCCCGCGACGTGCCTGATCGTAGCCAGCGACAAGCCGGCTCCCACTGTGGCGATCGCTTCAAGTCGGCGTCCCGGGAGCGGTTCGGCGGGCGGGAGTCCCGCTAGGGGACCGGCTTGTGGACCCGAGGCCGTGCCGAGCCGGCCACCGCTCGCGGGCGAAAGC
>DATJEE010000209.1:0-3889 GCA_035496995.1 Solirubrobacteraceae bacterium
CAGCCCGCCGAGCGCGCCGCGGTTGGCCATCGAGCGGATGAAGACGCCGGGGTCGAGGAAGTGGTCGACGAGCCGGATGCGATCGCCGAGCAGCGCGCCCTGCGTGAACGGCGAGGACGGGTCGATCGACAGCACGGCGACGGTCCGGTCGGCGGCGCGGCGGTTCTTGACGAGCGCGCCGATGAGCGTCGACTTGCCGGCGCCCGGGGCGCCGGTCACCCCGACGATGGTGGCCCTGCCGGTGCGCGGATAGACCTCGCGGACGAGATCCCAGCCCGCGGGATCGTCGTCCTCGACGAGCGTGATGGCGCGCGCGAGCGCACGACGATCGCCGTCGAGGAGGCGCTGTGCGAGAGAGGCGTCGGCCGGCACGGCGGCCGATCATGCCAGGGTCGGTGGGAACGGTGTCGGACCCGTAGCCTTAGCCGCATGTCCGTACCCGTGCCGCTGGACGAGCTCCCCGAGGCGATCGACCGCTTCGGTACCAATCCGTACCTCGTGACGGTCTCCGCCGACGGCCGCCCGCGGGCGACGTCCGTCAGCGTGAAATGGCATCGCGAGCTGCTGCAGGTCGGCGCCGGGCGGCGGACGAGCGAGAACGTCGCCGCCAACGACGCCGTCGCGCTGCTGTGGCCGGCGCCGCAGCCCGGGGCGCACGCGCTGATCGTCGACGGCTGGGCGGCGGTCTACTCCAGCCCCGAGACGAACGAGGTCATCTTCATCCAGCCAGGGAAGGCCGTCCTGCACGTCTCGAAGGACTGACGCCGTGGACCCCGAGCGCTACCACGCCGGCTCGCGCGAACTGCAGGATCGCTTCGACACGCGCCGCCTCGCCGACCGCCTCGACGAGCGCACGTCCCGCGACCACTTCCTCCCCGAGGACGCGGCGTTCATCGAGCGGATGGACATGTTCTTCCTCGCGACGGCCGACGACGAGGGCCGCCCGCAGTGCTCCTACAAGGGCGGCGACCCGGGCTTCGTCCGCGTCCTCGACGAGCACACGCTCGCGTTCCCGAACTACGACGGCAACGGCATGTTCCTCTCCTGGGGCAACGCGCTCGTCAACCCGCACGTCGGGCTGCTGTTCATCGACTTCGTCGCCGCGCGCCCGTCGCGGCTGCGCGTCGAGGGCGAGGCGTCGGTCGCGCTCGACGACGAGCTCCTCGCCACCTGGCCGGAGGCGCAGTTCGTCGTGCGCGTGCGGGCGCAGCGGGTCTTCCCCAACTGCCCGCGCTACATCCACCGCATGGCGCTCGTCGAGCGCTCGCCGTACGTCCCGCGCGCCGGCGCGCCGACGCCGGTGCCGGAGTGGAAGCGCGGACCGCTCGGCGAGGGCGTGCTGCCCGCGGGCGATCCGGCGGGTGATGCTTGAATGGCCGCGGTGGAGCGGACCCTGACACTTGCCGAGCCGGTCGCCGCGCCCGCGCCGAACGTCCGCCGCGCGCCCGCGCCGCTGCACGGCGGGCCGCTCGCGCTGTGGCGCTTCATGCGCTCGCACGGGATGCTCAACACGCGCTACGCGCGGCTCATCGCGCGCTGGCTGTGGCTCAAGCTGCGCTGGCGCGGGCGCCTGAAGACCGACGGGCTGTGCTTCGTCTGCCCGGACGTGACGATCGAGATCGGCAAGGGCGCGACGCTGCACCTCGGGCGCTGGTCGTGGATCGGGCACGGCTCGAAGATCCGCGTCCACGAGGGCGAGGCCTGCATCGGCGCGAAGTCCGTCCTCGGCCAGGAGTGCACGATCTCGGCCTTCCAGCACGTCTCGATCGGGCGCGAGTGCATCATCGCCGACCGCGTGATGCTCATCGACTTCGACCACGGCGTCGTCGAGTCCGAGCGCCCGATCCGCGAGCAGGGCATCTACAAGCGCGACGTGCGCGTCGGCCCCAACGTCTGGATCGGCTACGGCGTGGCCATCCTGCGCGGCGTGACGGTCGGCGACAACTGCGTCCTGGGGACCTCGACGATCGTCTCCAAGGACGTCCCGGCGAACGCCGTCGCCGCGGGCGTGCCGGTGCGCGTGCTGCGGATGCGCAAGACGCCGCAGACGCTGCGCTGGGAGTAGCCCGCCGGCCGGCGGTCAGCCGCCCGGCATCGTCACGACGCCGAGCTGGACCATGAGCGCGAGGTCGTCGCGGGCCGACCAGTGCTCGGCGATCATGCCGTCCGCGATGCGGTGGATCGCCACCGCGCTCTGGTGCAACTCGGCCCCGGTGGCCGGCAGCGGCCCGGGCAGATCGCCCTCGTGGCGGCCGTGCGCCGTCAGGCGCGTCACGACCCGGTCGCCCTCGGCGACCTGCTCCTCGACGTCGTGGCGTCCCGGCGTCGCCACCTGGAAGATCCGGAACGCGGCCTTGAGCCCCTCGCGCCCCGGCGGCAGCCCGGGAAACGGCGGCGGGTGGTGGTCGACGTAGTCCTCGGCCACGAGGGCGTCCATCGCGTCGAGGTCGCCGGCATCGATCGCCGCATAGAAGCGCTGCACGAGCGCCTTGTTCTCGTCCGTCGTCATCGTCGTCTCCCTCGCTCGGATGCCGCGGTCACGACCAAGGCTACGCCGATGGCGGCGCAGCACCGCGGCCGTCGCGCCCGCGGCCCGCGTTTGGAAAAATGCGGGGGTCGATGGACGACTTCTACGACGACGAGCAGCGGTCCCCGGTCGAGCGGATGGTCGGGCAGGACCTCGACGAGGAGTCGGGCGTCGGCAGGCCGCTGTCAGACCGCGCGCGCCAGACCCAGCGGTCGATCGAGGCCTACCTCAAGGCCGGCGTGCGGCCGCGCTGGATGGAGCGCGTCGTCGACGTCGACGCCGGCATCATCTACGCGCGCAACCGCCTCGGCGAGGCCTACCGCGCGCTGCAGGAGGAGTGCGCCGGCGACCCGGCGCTGTTCGCGCAGTGCTGGCGCGACGTCGCGAACACGTGGGACTTCGAGGAGCTCAACGAGCTCATCGCCCAGCACAACGAGTGGTATCCGATCGAGCGCGACCTCCCGCTGAACCCGCGCACGGGCGACTATGTCCGCATCGCGGGGCGCTCGTACCGCCGGCCGGTGCTCGGACCCGAATGGGTGCTCGAGCAGTACCCGGCCGGCGGCTGAGCGGCCCCCGCCCAGCGGCCGCCCCCTCAGACGGCCGCGGCGAGCGGTTCGGTCGTCATCGACTGCCCGTACGCCACGCCCGCGGCGTTCTGGGCCGTCACGACGACGACGATGCGGCTGCCGACCGGCGTGTTCGCCGGCGGCGTGTACGTCGACCCGACCGCGCCGTTGTAGTAGCACGTGTTCGAGCCCGGAGCACACGTGGCCCAGGAGACGGTGAACACCATCCCGGGACCGCCGGTCCACGTGCCGTTGGATGCGGTGAGCAGCGCGCCGACGCGTGCGGTGCCGCTGATGACCGGCGCGCTGACGAGCGCCGGCTTGGCCCCCGCGGCGGCCACGGCCGCCGTCGGCTCGGACAGCACCTGCACCGCGCCCTTCGCGTTGGACGCCGTCACGCGCACACGGAGGTAGCGCGCCACGTCGGCGGTCGTCGCTGCGAACGAGGCGCCGGTCGCGCCCGCGATCGCCGCGCACGACGTCGTCGCGGTGCTCGTGCACCGCATCCACTGCCGCGCATAGGCGATCGGGGCGGTCCCGGTCCACGTCCCGGTCGTCGATGCCAGCGTCGCGCCGGCGACCGCCGACCCGCTGAGCGCGGGCTTGACGGTGTTCGCCGGGGCGACGGCCGGCACGGTGACGACCGCGGTCGGCTCCGAGAGGGCCTCGACCGCGCCCTTGGCGTTCGACGCGGTCACCCGCAGACGCAGGACCCGCCCCGCGTCCGCGGACACGAGCGCGTACGACGCGCCGGTCGCGCCCGCGATCGCCGCGCACGACGTCGTCGCGGTGC
>DATJEE010000210.1:0-14655 GCA_035496995.1 Solirubrobacteraceae bacterium
GCGCGCGCCGGCGCTCATCGCGATCGTCAAGGACACGCTGATCTACGTGACGATCCTCGTCGCGGTGATCTACATCCCGTCGAAGATCGGCGGGTTCGGCGCGATGTTCGACGCCGCCGAGAAGGCGCTGCCGACGCACACCCCCAAGCCGGGAACGCTGATCCCGGTGGGCGCCGATGCGCAGATCGCCTACGCGACGCTCGCGTTCGGCTCCGCGCTCGCGCTGTTCCTCTACCCGCACGCGGTGACCGCCGTCCTGAGTGCCAAGAGCGCCCAGACGGTCCGCCGCAACACGGCGCTGCTGCCCGCGTACACCTTCGTCCTCGGCCTCATCGCGCTGCTCGGCTACATGGCGATCGCGCGCGGGATCAAGCCGAGCAACCCGAACTTCGCCGTGCCCGACCTCTTCCTCAACGTCTTCCCGTCGTGGTTCGTCGGCTTCGCGTTCGCGGCGATCGCCATCGGGGCGCTCGTGCCGGCGGCGGTCATGTCGATCGCCGCGGCGAACCTCTTCACGCGCAGCATCTACAAGGCCTATCTGCGCCCCGCCGCGTCGCACGCCGACGAGGCGCGGATCGCCAAGATCGTGTCGCTGCTCGTCAAGGTCGGCGCGCTGGTCATCATCGTCACCCTGCCGACGAAGTACGCGATCGAGCTGCAGCTCCTCGGCGGGGTGTGGATCCTGCAGACGCTGCCGGCGATCGTCGTCGGCCTCTACACGCGCTGGCTGCACCGCTGGGCGCTCGTCGCCGGCTGGGCGGTGGGGATGGTCCTCGGCACGCTCATGGCCCAGTCGCAGGACTTCGCGCCGACGTATCCGCTCGACCTCTTCGGGACGAAGATCAACGCCTACACCGGCGTCTTCGCCCTGGCGGCGAACCTCGTCGTGACGCTCGTGCTGACGGTCGCGCTGCGCGCGGCCGCGGTGCGCGACGGTGGCGACGAGACCGAGTCCGCCGACTTCGACGAGCTCGCCGAGGACGCCGCCTACCCGCTGCGTGGCGCGCCGGCGCCCGCTTCTCAGACCATCAGCGCCACGGCCACCGCGACGCCGTAGGTCACGACGACGCCCCGCAGTACCGGCGCGGGCAGCCGCCGCGCGACGCGCACGCCGACCGCGCCACCCGCGAGGCTCGCGACGCCGACGACGAGCGCCGCGTCCCAGGCGATCGGGCCGAAGAGCGCGAAGGCGACGGCGGCGGCGCCGGCCACGATGAGCGACAGGACGCCCTTGAGCGCGTTGACGCGCTGCAGGTCGTCGGGCAGCAGCGCTCCGAGCAGCGCGAGCAGCATGATCCCCAGGCCGGCGCCGAAGTAGCCGCCGTAGACGGCGCCGAGGAAGAGCCCCGCGTGCAGGGCCACGGTCGATCCGCGGCTGTCGCGGTGACGCTCGGCGAGCGCGGCCGCGCGCGGCTGCAGCGCGAGCAGCGCGCATGCCGCGAGGATGAGCCACGGGACGATCGCGTCGAAGACCGACGCCGGGCTCGTGAGCAGCAGCGCGCAGCCGGCCGCCGTGCCGAGCACGCTCGTCGGGGCGAGCGCGCGGATCCGGTCGCCCTGGCCGGCGAGCTCGCGGCGGTAGGCCAGCGAGCCGCCGACGTAGCCGGGCAGCACCGCGACGGAGTTCGTGACGTTCGCCGTGACGCTCGGATAGCCGGCGGCGAGCAGTGCCGGGAACGAGACGAGCGAGCCGCCCCCGGCGACGGCGTTGACGGCTCCGGCGCCGAGGCCCGCCCCGGCAAGCAGGACGATCGTGCCGGCGTCCACGGCGCGGAAGGCTAGTCGCTGCGACTTCCCGCAGGTGCCCCGCGCGAGGTATCGCCTTGACCGCAGCGCGCATCTGACGCACCGTCTGCGTATGGAACCCGCCGCCGGCACCGTCGAGCCAACGTATCGCGGCGTCCTGCACGCCTCGCGCCTGCTCGTCTACGCGACCGCGGCGCTGTCGCTCTTCGCCGGCTACATCCACGTCGCGTACGTCGACTCGCACCTGCAGGAGTGGTGGGCGTACGGCGCGTTCTTCATCGCGGCGGCCAACATGCAGGTGCTCTTCGCCGCGCTGCTCGTGCGCTGGCCCAAGCCGTGGCTGCCGTACGCGGGCATCGCCGGCAATCTCGCGATCATCACGATGTATGTCATCACCCGCACCTCCGGCATCCCGCTCGGACCGCACCGCCGCGTCGTCGAGGAGGCGGGTGCGACGGACTGGGCCACGACGGCCGCCCAGGTCGCGATCATCGTCGCGCTGCTCTCGATGCTCGAGGGGCGCCCGCGGCGCTGGATCATCAACGGCCTCCTCCTGCTCGGCGTCCTCGCATGGGTGCTGAGGCTCACCGGCCACCTCCAGTAGCGGAGGCGAGCGTCGCAGCCGCCGATGAGCCGCGCGCGCGCCGGCAGCGCCGCCTGTGGCCGTATGTCCTCGTCGTCGTGCTCGTGCTCGCCGTCGCGCGGATCTACTTCGTCGAGCCGTTCAAGACCGACGGCCCGAGCATGCTGCCGACCCTGCACTCCGGCGACCAGGTGCTCGTCGACAAGCGCGCTTACCGCGACGCGCTTCCGCGGCGCGGCGACCTCGTCGTCTTCCACCGGCCGCGGTCGGGCGAGGTCACGCTCAAGCGCGTGGTCGCCGTCCCCGGGGACACCGTCGGGATCGAGGACGGCGTGCTCGTCGTCGACGGCCGTCATCAGACCGAGTCCTACGCCGATCCCGACGCGATCGACAGCGTCTACTTCGGCCCGGTCCGCGTGCGCCCCGGCACGGTCTTCGTGCTCGGCGACAACCGCGCGGACTCGATCGACTCGCGCGACTTCGGGGCGGTCACGAAGGGGGAGCTGATCGGGCGGGTCCGCGGGCTGTTCTGGCCGCCCTCGCGCTGGTAGTACATCCGTACAAAGTTGTGCGAAAACCTGCACCGGATTTTGGTAGTTCCGCCCTGGACTTTCGTCGAGGGCAGGACAATGATCGCGAGTTATGTCGGATGCGAGGGGGCTCGATCGACGTGAACTGCTGAAGCTCGGTCTGTTCGGCAGCGCGGCCCTGGCACTGCCCGCCGAGCGCCTCGCCCGGACGCAGGTCGCGCTCGCCAACCGGATCCCCGAGAGCGCGCTGCCGCAGCCGTTCACGATCCCGTTCAAGACGCCGCCGGTGCTCGTGCCCGACTTCCAGTCGCTGCACCACGACTACTACACGATCACCCAGCGCCAGACCCCGGCCGAGATCCTGCCCGGCCTGCGGACGGACATCTGGGGCTACAACGGCATCACGCCGGGCCCGACGATCGTCAACACGCAGGGCCGCCAGGCGGTCGTCCAGCACATCAACGACCTGCCGCTGATCCACCCGACGCTGCGCTACAACGTCTGGACGTCGACGCACCTGCACGGGTCGTGCTCGATGCCGCAGTTCGACGGCTATGCGAGCGACATCACCGACCCCAACAACTGGAAGGACTACGAGTACCCGAACATCCAGGACGCGCGGACGCTCTGGTACCACGACCACGGCGTCCACATCACCGCCCCCAACGCCTACATGGGGCTGGCGGCGATGTACATCCTGCACGACGACAACGAGCTGAGCCTGCCGATCCCGCACGGCCCCTACGACGTGCCGTTCGTCCTGCGCGACGCGATGTTCGAGAGCAACGGCGCCCTGCTGTTCGACGACAACAACCACTCCGGGGTCTACGGCGACGTCATCCTCGTCAACGGCGTGCCCTGGCCGAGCATGCCGGTCGAGCGGCGCAAGTACCGCTTCCGCATTCTCAACGCCTCGCTGTCGCGCTCCTACGGGCTGCAGCTCGACAGCGGCGAGCCGCTGACCGTCATCGGGACCGACGGCGGCCTCATGCCGCATCCGATGCCGGTGTCGTTCCTGAAGGTCGGCATGGCCGAGCGCTACGAGGTCGTCATCGACTTCGCGCAGTACCAGATCGGCCAGCGCGTCGTGATGCAGAACATCTCGCCGCTGAACAACATCGACTTCGCCACGACGGGGGTCGTCATGGCCTTCGACGTCGCCGCCGAGGCGAGCGACCCGACGAACAACGAGGTCCCGATCGACCTCAACACCCGCCAGGAGACGATGGCGCTCACCGAGGCCGAATCGGTGGCCACGCGGCAGTTCGAGTTCAAGCGCGGCAACGGTCAGTGGACGATCAACGGCACGACCTGGGACGACGTCATCAACAGCGGCTTCACGAAGGTGCTCGCCAACCCGGGCTTCAACGACGTCGAGATCTGGGAGCTGAAGAACAGCTCGGGGGGCTGGTTCCATCCGGTCCACATCCACCTCGTCGACTTCAAGATCCTCGACCGCAACGGGCAGCCGCCGTTCGACTACGAGAAGGGCCCGAAGGACGTCGTCTACATCGGCGAGGGCGAGACGGTGCGCGTGATCATGCGGTTCGCCAACCAGACCGGCCGCTACATGATGCATTGCCACAACCTCGTCCACGAGGACCACGACATGATGGCCCAGTTCCTCGTGGGGACGGACTCCTCCGATCGCGACCCGATCCAGGCCGACCGCGCGACGCACGTGCCCGCGCGCCCGCTGCGCGACCGCCACGACGATCCCGACGAGGACCACGGCGGTGGCGGCGGCGGCGGTGACGGCGGCGGAGGCGGCGACGGTGGTGGCCACGACGGCGGTGGTGGCGGCGGAGGCCGCGGCGAGAACTCCGGCAGCGGGTCCGGATCGGCGTCGAGCGTCACGTGCGCGCCGAAGAAGGTCGTCGTCAAGAAGAAGCCGAAGCTCAAGAAGAAGGTCACGGCCAAGAAGCCGGCGCTGAAGGCGAAGTCGTCGGCGGCGCGCAGCAAGACGACGCGCGCGAAGTGCGTCACGCCGGCCAAGCGCAAGCCCGTGACCAAGCGCAAGAAGGCCGCGCCGGCCAAGCGCAAGCCCGCCAAGCGCAAGCCCGCCTGACCGCCCGCCCACGCCTCGGCGGTGTGGCAACCCGCACCCGAGTGGTGCGAGACCCTGCAGCCCGATAGTGGGGGTTACACCCTGTTGACGTCCGTTCGGTGGATCCATGCTCCCCCGCATGGAAAAGCTCGGACGACACATGGACCGGCGCGAGCTCATGAAGCTCGGCCTCTTCAGCACGGCCGCGCTGGCCCTGCCGGTGGAGCGCGTGGCCCGCACGCAGGTCGCGCTGAGCAACCGGATCGCCCAGAGCGCGCTGCCGCAGCCGTTCACGCTCCCCTTCAAGACGCCGCCGGTGCTCACGCCCGAGCGCCAGACCGCGACGCACGACTACTACACGCTGCACCAGCGCCAGGCGCAGGCCGAGATCCTCCCCGGCAAGCTCACCGACATCTGGGGCTACAACGGCTTCACGCCCGGCCCGACGATCGTCAACACGCAGGGTCGCCACGCGGTCGTCCAGCAGATCAACGACCTGCCCGAGATCCACCCGACGCTGCGCTACAACGTCTGGACGTCGACCCACCTCCACGGCTCCTGCTCGCTGCCGCAGTACGACGGCTACGCAAGCGACATCACGGAGATCGGCTGCTGGAAGGACTACGTCTACCCGAACATCCAGGACGCCCGGACGCTCTGGTACCACGATCACGGCGTCCACATCACCGCCCCCAACGCCTACATGGGCCTCGCGGCGATGTACATCCTGCATGACCCGGTGGAGCAGGCCCTGCCGATCCCGCACGGCTCCTACGACGTGCCGATCGTCCTGCGCGACGCGATGTTCGAGGACAACGGCGCGCTGCTGTTCGACGACAACGGCCATTCCGGCGTGTACGGCGACGTCATCCTCGTCAACGGCGTGCCGTGGCCGGCGATGCCCGTCGAGCGGCGCAAGTACCGCTTCCGCATCCTCAACGCGTCGATCTCGCGCTCCTACGACTACCGCCTCTCGACCGGCGAGCCGCTGACCGTCATCGGGACCGACGGCGGGCTCATGCCGCACCCGCAGCAGGTGGCGAACATCCGGCACGGCATGGCCGAGCGCTACGAGGTCGTCATCGACTTCTCGAAGTACCAGATCGGCCAGCGCGTCGTGCTCGAGAACGTCTCGCCGAGCAACAACATCGACTACGACACGATCGGCCAGATCATGGCGTTCGACGTCGTCTCCGAGGCGACCGACCTCTCCAACAACGAGATCCCGCAGGACCTCAACCCGAACATGAACGTCATGGGGCTCACCGAGGCCGACGCGCTGCGCACGCGCCAGTTCGAGTTCAAGCGCGCCAACGGCAACTGGACGATCAACGGCACGACCTGGGACGACGTCGTCAACAGCGGCTATGAGAAGGTGCTCGCCAACCCCGGCTTCGAGGACACGGAGATCTGGGAGCTGTCCAACCCGCACGGCGGCTGGTTTCACCCGGTCCACATCCACCTCGTCGACTTCAAGGTCCTCGACCGCAACGGGCAGCCCCCGTTCGACTACGAGAAGGGCCCGAAGGACGTCGTGTACTGCGGCGAGAACGAGACCGTGCGGGTGATCATGAAGTTCGAGCACCAGCAGGGCCGCTACATGATGCACTGCCACAACCTCGTCCACGAGGACCACGACATGATGGGCCAGTTCCTCGTCGGGTCCGACAGCCCGCAGTGCGATCCGATCAACGCCGACAAGGCCGCGCGCCAGCCGGCGCGGCCGCTCCGCGACCGCCACGACGATCCCGAGGACACCGGGGGCGGCGGCGACAGCGGCTCGGGCTCGGGCTCGGGCTCCGGGTCGGGCGGCGGCGACAGCAGCGGCTCGGGCTCCGGCGGCGACGGCGGCGGCAGCGGCTCCGGCGGCGGCGACGACGGCGGCGGCGACAGGGCGACCGCGAGCAGCATCGCCGCCGGCGGCACGGTGAGCGCCTCGAGCCTCGCGCAGACCTGCAGGAAGCCGGCCCTCAAGCAGACCGCCAAGCAGAAGGCGGCCATCAAGCGCAAGCGGGCCGCGGCGAAGAAGTCGACCATCAAGACGCGGGCCGCCGCGACGGCGAAGGCGAAGAAGACGACCGCCAAGGGCAAGCCCGCGGCGAGCTGCCTGACGCCCGCGCAGCAGAAGGCGATCGCCAAGCGCAAGGCCGCGACGGCGGCGAGCAGGCGCAAGGCCGCCGCCAAGCGCAAGGCGCTGGCGAAGCTCCGCGGCCGCGCGTAGGAGCCCGCCGGGAGCGTCACGACGGGACGGTCGCGGCCGCGGTCAGGCGAGCGGCCGCGCCGGCACGCCGCCGACGCTCGCGCCCGGCGGCACGTCGCGCGTGACGACGGCGTGCGGACCGACGGTCGCCTGCGTGCCGACGGTGACGCCGCGCAGGACGCTGGCCCCGAGGCCGATCCGCGCGCCCGCACCGATCATCACCGCGGTCGCCTCGAGCGGCTGCGCGCGGATCGGCCGCTCGTCGTCGTCGAAGACGTGGTCGAAGTCGACGATGACCGTGCCCTCCTCGAGCTGCGCACCGGCGCCGATCGTCACGCCCGCGTGCGCGACGAGCGTGCAGCGCGGGCCGAGCGCCGCGCCCGCGCCGATCTCGACGACGCCGGCGTTGACGACGATCCGCGTCGCCTCGCCGATGCGGCAGCCGTCACCGAGGCGCAGCTGCGCGCCTGCAGCGAGCGAGAACCGCACGTCGCGCGCGATCCGCACGTCGCGCCCGGCGACGACGCCGGGCAGCCGCAGCGGGTCGCGGCCGCGCAGGCGCATTCGTCACGGCCGCCTGACGCGCTCGTTGCCGCGGCGCACGAGGTCGTGCCAGAGCATCCGCGCATGCGTCGGCGCGTAGCGCAGCGTCGCGGCGCCGTGGTCCGGCGCGAGCGCCGACGGCCGCGTCTCGCAGCCGAGCGCACGCGCCGCGCGGTCGGCCATCTCGAGCTGGCCGAGCGCCGTCGGGTGCACGACGTCGGGCAGCACGAGCGTCCAGCCGCCGAAGTCGGAGAGGTCGGCGACGACGGCGCCGTGGCGGGCCGCGACGCCGCGGACGATCTCGCCGGCCTCGACGGGCTTCGGCGCGCAGGTCGGGCGGCCGAGGTCGTGGGGCAGCGTCAGGAGCAGCAGCCGCGTGGCACGGGCGGCGAGGGCGGCGGCGAGCGCGTCGAGGTCGCGCGCGTAGGCCGCCGGGTCCCAGCCGGGCGAGCGGGCGTCGTTGACGCCGGCGTAGAGCGTCGCGACGTCGTAGTCGGCGCGGACGCGCGGAAGCTGCTCGCGCAGCATGTCGGCGGCGGTCGCGCCGTTGACGGCGTAGCACGTGAAGGGCAGGTCCAGCGCGCGGGCCAGCCACTGCGCCCAGGACAGCGGCGTGACGCCGAGCGCCATCGAGCCCTCGCCGACGGAGATGCTGTCGCCGACCGCGACGAGCCCCTTCCGGCAGGGTTCGGCCGCGCTGGTCAGCCCGGCTTCCTCGCCGTGATCATGAGGTTGTAGAAGACCTCGGGCGGCAGGCGGCCCTCGAGCAGCGCGACGTCGACCTTCTGCAGCGCGAGGTAGCCCCGGAACGCGTACTGGCGCCAGAGCATCGGGATGTCGTCCTGGACCGCGGTCGCCTCCAGGGTCCGGTTGACCCAGCCGAACCAGTTGGCGAGCAGCTCCTCGCCGCGGACGTGGACGTCGGCGAAGCCGGCGTCGCTCGCCCAGGCGCAGAGGTCACCGGGCGTGAAGGCATGGACGTCGACGAAGGCCTCCAGCGCCTCGTCGTCGAGTTCGTGGGCGTGCTGCTCGATCCACGCGTCGTGCGTGTCGGGCATCTCGTAGCCCTCGATCGCGCGGGCGCCGATCAGCGCGCGCCACAGCGGGGCGGCGCGCAGCGCGGCGCGCTTCGGGTAGGCGGCGATCCGGTCGCCGGTGCGCGACGGCTCGCCGGCGAACACGACGCGCCCGCCGGGGCGCAGGACGCGGCGGAACTCGGCGAACGCCCGGTCGAGGTGGGGGATGTGGTGCAGCACGGCATGGCCGAGCACGAGGTCGAAGGACTCGTCGGCGAACGGCAGCGCCTCGGCGTCGCAGGCGACGGTGTCGACCGTCACGCCGATCCGCGCCGCGTTGGCCTGCAGCGTTTCGAGCATGCCGGGCGAGATGTCGGTCGCCGTCGCCGCGCCGACGACGCCGTCCTGGAGCATGTTCAGCGTGAAGTAGCCCGTGCCCGACCCGATCTCCAGCGAGCGCCCGAACGCCGGCAGCGGTGTGCCGAGCAACTTGCGGAGCTTGCCGCGGACCTGCCCGCGACCGACGTCGCCGAAGTCCACGCCCCACTTCGTGTCGTAGTGATCGGCGGCGGCGTCGTGGTAGCGCGTATTGACGTCGCGGATCGCCTCGGCGGTGGCGGGGGCTGCCATCAGGGCGGCGAGTTTATGGGGTAGCGACTCCGGGGCTCGTGGGTGCCTGTCGCACATCAAGCATCGGTCAGGAAACGGGCGGGCCCGTCGCGAGCGCTCTCCCCCCCGGCTACGCCGGACGGCTGCCGCAGCGGGATCCGCACGCGCCTCGACCCGCCGGTCAGGCCGGGCCTCCTTCATCGATGCTGAAAGCGCTGCGCGCCCGAGCTAACCGGCCGAGTCACCGCGGCGACAGCCGCCCCGCCTCCTCGCTCGCCGCCCGCAGCCGCTTCGCGTGCTCGGACGTCAGGGCGCCCGGCGCCATCCGCCACCGCCACGAGCCCGTCGCCCGCCCCGGGATGTTCATCCGCGCCTCGCTGCCGAGCCCGAGGACGTCCTGGGCCTGGAGCATCGCCAGCCGCGCCGGCGAGGAGAACGCGAGGCGGATGAGCGACCACCACACCTCGTCCTCGGCGAAGCCGCCCGCCGCGATCCGCGCCCGGGCCTCGTCGCGCGAGGGCTCCGGCAACGACGACCACCAGCCGGCGAGCGTGTCCTGGTCGTGCGTGCCGGTGTAGACGACGCTGAGCTCCTCGTGGTTCTCCATGCGGTGCGGGCCGTGCGGGTCGCTCGGGTCGAAGCCGAACTGCAGCACGGCCATCCCGGGGAAGCCGAGCGCGCGGCGCAGGCGCTCGACGGGCTCGGTGATGACGCCGAGGTCCTCGGCGATGACCGGCAGCGCCCCGAGCTCGGCGGCGGCGGCGTCGAAGACCGCGCGCCCCGGCCCGCGCCGCCAGTGCCCGCCGCGCGCGTCGGGCGCGTCCGCGGGCACGGCCCAGTAGGCGACGAAGCCGCGGAAGTGGTCGATCCGCGTGACGTCGAAGAGCGCGAACGTCCGGCGCAGGCGCTCGGTCCACCAGCGGTATCCGCGCCGCTGCAGCGCGGGCCAGTCGTAGAGCGGGTTGCCCCAGAGCTGGCCGAGGTCGCTGTAGGTGTCCGGCGGCGCGCCCGCGACATCCCCGGAGCGAAAGAGCTGCGGCCAGGCGCGGTGGTCGGCGCCGCCCGGCGCGACGTAGATCGGGACGTCGCCGATGAGCCCGACCCCGCGCTCGCCCGCGTAGGCCCTCAAGCGCCGCCACTCGCGGTCGAAGCGGACCTGGTCGGCGATCGCCCGCCGCCCGCCGGCGAAGGCGGCCCAGTCGTCGATCCAGAACGACTCGCGCGCGCGGAACGCCGCGATCTCGTCGTCGCTCACGGCCGCCGACGGATCGGCGACCAGGCCGCGCCAGGCGGCGAACGCCGACTTCGACTTGTACGGCGAGCCGGCCCGGTCGGGCGGGCCGAGCGGCAGCATCTGCCACCACGACTGGCCGGCCTCCGCGAGCCAGTCGACGAAGCGGTAGGCGTCGTCGCCGAGCCTCCCCGACGCGAGGCTGGTTGGATGCAGCTGCACCCCTGATGATCGGTGGTCAAGCCGGGGGGTCACGTTACGAACCTTCTTAAACGGAAAGAGTGTGGGGGAGTGCCCACCGCAAAGCGCAGCCAACCGCCGTCCCGCATCCAGATCGCGCAGCCGGCGCCGATGATCGACTGCGGGCGGTTCCCCTCCAAGCGGACGGTCGGCGACTCCGTCGCCGTCAGCGCCGACATCTTCGCCGATGGCCACGACGTGCTGCGCGCGGTCGCCAAGTCCCGCCCGCCCGGCGGCGAGGGCTGGTACGAGAGCCCGATGCGGCGGATCGACGCGCACGTCGACGGCGACCGCTGGGCCGGCGAGTTCGAGGTCGACGCGCTCGGCCGCTGGAGCTGGACGATCGAGGCCTGGGTCGACGCGTTCGCGAGCTGGCGCGACGAGCTGCGGCGCAAGGTCGACGCCGGCGAGCCCGACCTCTCCGGTGAGCTGTCGGAGGGCGTCGTCCTGCTCGAGCAGGCCGCCAAGCGCGCCAAGGGCGCCGACCGCAAGCGCATCACGCAGGCGCTCACGCGGTTGCGCGATGACGGGATCCCGGGTGAGGCGCGACATGAGGCGGCGCTGGACCCCGAGCTCGCCGAGGCCGTCGAGCGCCACCCCGACCGCACGCGCTCGACCGTCATGGAGCAGCACCTGCACGTCGACGTCGATCCCGAGCGCGCGCGCTTCGGCGCCTGGTATGAGCTCTTCCCGCGCTCCTGGGGCGGCCTCGCGGGCGTCGCGACGCAGGTGCCCAAGCTCGCCGAGCTCGGCTTCGACGTCCTCTACCTCCCGCCGGTGCACCCGATCGGCCACACCAACCGCAAGGGCCCGAACAACACGATGACCCCGGGCCCCGGCGACCCCGGCTCGCCCTGGGCGATCGGCGACGAGAGCGGCGGCCACACGGCGCTGCACGCCGACCTCGGCACGATCGACGACTTCGACGCGCTCGTCGCCACGGCGCGCGAGCACGACATCGACATCGCGCTGGACTTCGCGATCCAGTGCTCCGCCGACCACCCGTGGCTGCGCGAGCACCCGGAGTGGTTCAACCGCCGCCCGGACGGGACGCTGAAGTACGCCGAGAACCCGCCCAAGAAGTACCAGGACATCTACAACGTCAACTGGGACAGCGAGGACTGGCGCGGCCTCTGGGACGCCCTGCGCGACGTCGTGCGCTTCTGGGCCGACCACGGCGTGCGGATCTTCCGCGTCGACAACCCGCACACGAAGCCGGTCGCGTTCTGGGAGTGGCTCATCGCCGACCTGCGCGCCTCCCACCCGGACATCATCTTCCTCGCCGAGGCCTTCACCCGCGCCGCGATGATGCGCCGGCTCGCGAAGGTCGGCTTCAACCAGTCCTACACGTACTTCACGTGGAAGAGCTCGAAGTGGGAGCTCACGGAATACGTCACCGAGCTCGCGACGAGCGGCATGCAGGAGTACTTCCGGCCCAACTTCTTCGTCAACACGCCCGACATCCTCACCGAGGAGCTGCAGCTCGGCGGCCCGCCGAAGTTCGCCAGCCGCCTCGTGCTCGCCGCGACGCTCAGCCCGGCGTACGGCGTCTACTCGGGCTTTGAGTCCTTCGAGCGCGTCCCGGTGCGGGCCGGCAGCGAGGAGTACGACCACTCCGAGAAGTACGAGGTCAAGGAGCGCTCGCTGCACGGCCCGCTGCTGAACCTCATCTCGCGCGTCAACGCGATCCGCCGCGCCAACCCGGCGCTGCAGCAGCTCGACAACGTCCAGTTCCTCGCCACGGAGAACGACGCCCTGATCGCCTACGCCAAGCGCACCGGCGACAACACGATCATCACCGTCGTGACGCTCGACCCCGTGGCCGCGCAGGAGGGGATCGTCGTCGTGCCCTACGGTCTGGGCCTGCCGCCCGTCTTCACCGTCACCGACCTGCTCTCGGGCGAGAGCTTCGACTGGCGCATGGGACGCAACTTCGTCCGGCTGGACCCCTACCGCGTCGCCCACCTGCTGCGGGTCTCGGTATGAGCGCCGCACCGCAGAACTGGTTCGAGTCCGACCCGCTGTGGTTCAAGACCGCGGTCTTCTACGAGATCCACCTGCGCGGGTTCTACGACGGCACCGGCGACGGCCACGGCGACTTCCGCGGGCTGACGGAGAAGCTCGACTACCTGCAGTGGCTCGGCGTCGATGTCATCTGGCTGCTGCCGATGTACCCGTCGCCGATGCGCGACGGGGGCTACGACATCGCCGACTTCTACGGCGTCCATCCCGACTACGGGACGATGGACGACGTCCGGGCGTTCATCGAGGCCGCCCACGAGCGCGGCATGCGCGTCATCGCCGACCTCGTCATGAACCACACGTCGTCGGATCACGAGTGGTTCAAGCAGGCGCGCTCGAGCCCGGACAACCCCAAGCGCGACTGGTACGTCTGGACCGACGACCCGACGCTCTACAGCGGCGCGCGGATCATCTTCGTCGACACCGAGACGTCGAACTGGACCTGGGACGAGAAGGCCGGCGCGTACTACTGGCACCGCTTCTTCCACCACCAGCCCGACCTCAACTACGACAACCCCGAGGTGCGGGAGGCGATGCTCGACGTCCTGCGCTTCTGGCTCGATGCCGGCCTCGACGGCTTCCGCCTCGACGCCGTCCCCTACCTCTTCGAGCGCGACGGCACGAACTGCGAGAACCTCGAGGAGACGCACGCGTTCCTGCGCGAGGTGCGCCGGGTCGTCGACGCCGAGTACCCCGATCGCGTCCTGCTCGCCGAGGCCAACCAGTGGCCGGCCGACGTCGTCGACTACTTCGGCGACGGCGACGAGTGCCACATGGCCTTCCACTTCCCCGTCATGCCGCGGATGTTCATGGCGCTGCGCCGCGAGGAGGCCACGCCGATCCTCGAGATCCTCTCCCAGACGCCGCACATCCCGCCCAACTGCCAGTGGGGCCTGTTCCTGCGCAACCACGACGAGCTGACGCTCGAGATGGTCACCGACGAGGAGCGCGACTACATGTACGCGGAGTACGCCAAGGACCCGCGGATGAAGCTCAACGTCGGCATCCGCCGCCGCCTCGCGCCGCTCATGGACGGCGGCCGCGACGAGATCGAGCTGCTGCACGCGATGCTCTTCAGCCTCCCGGGCTCGCCGGTCCTCTACTACGGCGACGAGATCGCGATGGGCGACAACGTCTACCTCGGCGACCGCGACGGCGTGCGCACGCCGATGCAGTGGACCGGCGACCGCAACGGCGGCTTCTCGCGCGCGGACTTCGCGCAGCTCTACGCGCCGCCGTTGATGGACCCCGTCTACGGCTACCAGGCCGTCAACGTGGAGGCCCAGCTGCGCACGCCCAGCTCCTTGCTGCGCTGGCTGCGGCGCTTCATCGCCCTGAGAAAGGAACACCCCGTCTTCGGTCTCGGGAGCTTCGAGGCCCTGACCCCCGCCAACCCGAAGATCTTCGCCTGCGTGCGCACCTACGAGGACGATGTCGTGCTGTGCGTGCACAACCTCGCGCGCTCGGCGCAGGCCGTCGAGCTCGACCTGAGCTGGTTCAACGGCCGCCGCCCCGTCGAGATGTTCGGCCGCACCGCCTTCCCGCGGATCGGCGAGCTGCCCTATCTCCTGACGCTCGCGCCGCGCGGGTTCTTCTGGTTTCGCCTCGAGGAGGAGGAACGATGACAGCGCTGCCCGATCAGACCACCGAGCCGCTGGAGCAGTGGCTCATGGAGCAGCGCTGGTTTGCCTCCAAGTCGCGCGAGGTCGCGGGCGTCAACGTCCTGCGCCACGTGCCGCTGAGCGAGGAGCCGGTGCTCGACCTCGAGATCGTCGAACTGCGCTTCAACTCCGGCACGCACGAGCTCTACCAGCTGCGGCCCGGCGAGCCGGGCGCCGTGCGGGCGCTCGCCGAGCTCTTCGGCAACGAGAGCGCGGCCGACGGCGTG
>DATJEE010000211.1:0-5068 GCA_035496995.1 Solirubrobacteraceae bacterium
ACGAGGTCGTCGACCTCGCAGCTGGCCGGCAGCTCACCGATCTTGCGGTAGACGATGAACTTCACCAGCGGCGCGTACGTCAGCACGAGGCGGTCACGCAGCCGCGGATCACCACTGCGCTGGTACTCGGCCCACAACGCCATCGCGTCGTCGGATTCCATCCAACGACGGGGGGCGGCTGATGGGCGGCGGCCGGCGGGAGCGGAGGAGCGGGAGCGGATCGTGTGGACGGACATGGCGCTCTTATCGCGCCGGCCGGTCGTCACCGCGAGCCCCCGGCAGGATTTTCGGGCGCCGCGGGGCGCGGTGGGTAGGTTCGGCGGCGTCGTGGGTAGGTTTGCCGCCGGCGCCACCGGGACGTTCGTCCAGAAGGCTCAAATCTCGCCGGGCGGCTCAGCCGCCGTCAGACGGTCGGATCGAGCGTGACCTTGCCGGTCGTCCGGCGCCCGGCGAGGTCCGTCTGCGCCTGCGCCGCCTGCGCCAGCGGATACGCCGGGCCGGTCACGACGCGCAGCTCGCCGCGGCGCACGCGGTCGAAGAGGTCGGCGAGCGCCTCGTCGATCATCGTCGGGCGCCCGATGCAGTGCATGAGCCAGAAGCCGACGACGGCGCGCGAGCGGCGCATGAGGTCGCCGCTGCGGACGGTGTTGTTGTCGCCCGACGCGATGCCGTACGTCACGAGGCGCCCGAACGGGGCGAGCGCCGCGAGCGAGGCGTCGAAGATCGCGCCGCCGGCCATCTCGAAGACGACGTCGACGGGCACGCCGAGGTTCGCCTCGATCAGGCGCTCCTTCAGACCCTCGGCCGCGCCGTCGATCGCGACGTCGGCGCCGAGCTCGAGCGCGAGGTCGCGCTTGTCCTGCGTCGATGCCGTCGCGATGACGCGCCCGGCGCCCATCGGGCGCCCGAGCTGCACGGCGAGCGAGCCGACGCCGCCGGCGGCGGCGTGCACGACGACGCTCTCGCCCGGGGCGACGCGCCCGCACGTGCGGTAGAGGTGCCAGGCCGTGAGGCCCTGGAGCACGAGCGCGAGCGCCGTCTCGTCGGCGACGCCGTCCGGGATCGGGAACGTCAGCGCGGCGGGCGCGGTCGCGTACTCGGCGTAGCCGCCGTCGCCGCTGAGCGCGACGACGCGCTCGCCGGTGTCCTCGCGCACGCCCGCGACCTCCGAGCCGGGGACGATCGGGAGCGCGTCCTTGGCGATGTACGTGTTCGTCCGGCGGTGCGTGTCGGCGAAGTTCAGGCCCGCCCGCGCGACGCGGATGAGCACCTCGCCGTCGGCGGGCTCGGGGATCGGCAGGTCGACGAGCTCGAGCACCTCGGGGCCGCCGTATTCGGACATCTGGATCGCGCGCATGAGACCGCGAGGATAGTTCCCAGGGATTGATGACCGGAGTCGATGATCTAGCCTCCCGCCGCATGAGCCTCACTGTCGTCGGATCAATCGCGTTTGACGCCGTTCAGACGCCGCACGGCGGACGCGAGCGCATGCTCGGCGGCGCCGCCGTCCATTTCTCGCTCGCCGCGTCGTTCTTCGACGAGGTCCGCGTCGTCGGGCCGGTCGGCGACGACTTCGGCGAGGCCGAGTACGCGGTCCTGCACGGGCGGGGGGTCAACACCGAGGACATCGAGCACGTCGAGGGCGGCAAGACATTCTTCTGGAGCGGCGTCTACGGCGAGAACATGAACTCGCGCGAGACGCTCGAGACCGACCTCAACGTCTTCGAGACGTTCGAGCCCAAGCTCTCGCAGGCGTCCAAGGACGCCGACGTCCTGTTCCTCGCGAACATCCTGCCGGCGCTGCAGCTCAACGTCCGCCGCCAGTGCGAGAAGGCGCGCTTCGTCGCGCTGGACTCCATGGACCTCTGGATCAACATCGCCCGCGAGCCGCTCGTCGCGGCGATCTCCGAGGTCGACTGCGTCATCCTCAACGACTCCGAGGTCGAGCTCTTCACCGGCGAGCGCGAGGTCGTCGCCGGCGCGCGCAGGATCATGGAGCACGGGCCGTCGGCGATGGTCGTCAAGCTCGGCAGGTACGGGGCCGCGCTCGTGACGCCCGAGGACTCCTTCTGGGTGCCGGCGTTCCCGGTCGAGTTCGTCGCCGACCCGACCGGTGCCGGCGACTCGTTCGCCGGCGGCTTCGTCGGCTGCATCGCGGCCCACGAGGGCGAGATCACGCCCGGCGTCCTGAAGCTCGCGATGGCCTACGGCACGGCGGTCGCGTCCTTCAACGTCGAGGAGTTCGGCACCGAGCGCGTCGCGCGCCTCACGGTCGAGGAGATCGTCGGGCGCGTCGAGGAGCTGCAGCGGATCACGTCCTTCGATGCATCCGCCGTCGCGCTGCGCGCCTGAGCACAACGACAACGGGGCCCCCCGCTGAGGGCCCCGCCGGCGACTGCCCGGCAGCCCGCTTCGGGCTGCCGACCCAGAACGCGTCCCGACCCGGGACGCGTCCGAAGGACTTGGTCGTCGCCAGTGGCCTGCGGGGCCGGGGGCCGCACGGATCACGGGCTGGCGCGCGGCCGCTCAACGGGCGGTTTCGCCGTCTTTCGGGCGCAATCGGCGTGCGCTCCGCGCGCGCGCCGGGTATGTTGGCCCGAATGAGCGCGACCTTCATCTTCCTCATGGTCGCCCTGAAGATCCCGATCTGCGGGCTGCTGTACATCGTGTGGTGGGCGATCCACGCCGAGGTCGAGCCCGACCTGGCGACCGGCGAGGACGGCGGCACGAAGAAGCCGCGCGAGCCGCGCCCGCGCCACCCGCACCCCCGCCCCGCCCTGCCCCGCACGCCGCGGCGCGGCGGCCCGCACGGTGGCGGCGCGGTCGCATCGCCCCCGCGGACCCGCACGGTCCTCGCTCGCGCGCGCCGCGTCGAGCGCTGACGCGCTCGCTCACGCCTAGACTGCACAGCGCATGAGCGCGCCGAGCTCCGTCCTCTCCGACGGCACGATCCTGCGCCTCGTGGACGAGGGGCGCATCCGGATCGATCCCTGGGACCCCGGGATGGTGCAGCCCGCGAGCGTCGACCTGCGCCTCGGCAACACGTTCCGCGTCTTCCACAACCACCGCGCGGCCGCGATCGACCTCGCCAAGCCGCCGACGGACCTCACCGAGCAGATCGCGATCACCGACGACGAGCCGTTCGTCGTGCATCCGGGCGAGTTCTGCCTCGGGCGCACGCTGGAATGGGTCGAGCTGCCCGATGACGTCGTCGCCCGGATCGAGGGCAAGTCGAGCCTCGGCCGCCTCGGGCTCATCATCCACGCCACGGCCGGGTTCGTCGACCCCGGCTGGAAGGGCACGCTGACGCTCGAGATCACGAACCTCACGCGCGTCCCGATCAAGCTCTGGGCCGGCAAGCCGATCGCGCAGCTCTCGTTCATGACGCTCGACGCCCCCGCGCTGCGCCCCTACGGGCACCCCGACCTCGGCAGCCATTACCACGGGCAGGTCGAGGCGACCGAGAGCCGCTACGAGGGCGGACCGGCGGCCCGCCCCGTGCGATAAGGTCGCGCCGCCATGATCATGAGCGTCATCCTCGCCGCCGCCGAAGCGGTCGAGCACGAGAAGTCCGAGCTGCCGTTCTTCCTCGCCGGCGGGCTGCTGGCGTCGTTCGCCGTGGTCATCAGCATCGTCGGCTTCAAGAAGCCCGACTTCCCGGCGGATCCGGGGACCGCGCGCGGCGTCATGGCGCTCTCCGTCACGCTCGTGCTGGCGGCGATGATCTCCATCGTCTATGTCTCCACCTGACGAGGACGACGGCTACGCCATCAGCTACAAGGTGCTCGAGAAGGGCACCCCGGTCACCGACTGCGACGGCGGCGAGGTCGGCACCGTGCGCCAGGTCCTCGAGAACGAGGCGGAGCACATCTTCGACGGGCTCGTCATCCAGACGCCGGGCGGCGAGCGCTTCGTCGACGCCCCCGAGGTGGCCCGGATCGCCGAGCGCCGCGTCACGCTGACGCTCGACGCGGAGGGCGCCGCGGCACTGCCCGAGCGCGACTCCAAGGGCGCCCCGACGTTCCGCGCCAACACGCGCGGCGGGCGCCTCAGCCGCTATTTCGGCGGTGGCTGGAAGCGCGACTGATGCTGCTCTGCGAGAACTTCACGGGTCCATGACGCTTGAAGAGGAGCGTGGGGGTGCATAATCGGTGGACGTGAGTACCTCCAAGGAGACCCAGGACACCAGCGCCAAAGGCGCTGCGACCAACGGCGCGGAGCGACGCGACAGCGAGGACACGCTGAGCGTCACCGACAACCGCACCGGCCGGACGTATGAGATCCCGATCACCGACGGGACCGTGAGGGCGCTGGACTTCCGCGCCATCCGCGTCGCCGAGGACGACTTCGGCCTGATGACCTACGACCCGGCGTTCATGAACACGGCCGCCTGCCGGTCGTCGATCACGTACCTCGACGGGACCAACGGCGTCCTCGAGTACCGCGGCTACCCGATCGAGCAGCTCGCGGCCGAGTCGAGCTACCTCGAGGTCGCCTACCTGCTCGTCTACGGCGAGCTGCCGACCGCCACGCAGCTCGAGGCCTGGCAGCACGACATCACGATCCACACCTTCGTCCACGAGAACGTCAAGGAGTTCCTCGGGGGCTTCCGCCACGACGCGCATCCGATGGGGATGCTGCTCGGTGCGACGGGCGCGCTGTCGACGTTCTACCCCGACGCCAACGACATCGAGGACCCGGCCAACCGCGACATCCAGACGATCCGGATGATCTCCAAGATCCCGACGCTCGCGGCCTTCGCCTACCGCCACGCGCAGGGCCAGCCGTACGTCTATCCCGACAACGACCTCGCGTACTCGGGCAACTTCCTGAACATGATGTACAAGATGACCGAGCTGAAGTACGAGCCCGATCCGCGCCTGGAGCGCGCGCTCGACGTCCTCTTCATCCTGCACGCCGACCACGAGCAGAACTGCTCGACGAGCGCCGTGCGCTCGGTCGGCTCGGCGAAGCCCGACCCCTACTCGGCGGTCGCCGCCGGCATCGCCGCGCTCTACGGCCCGCTGCACGGCGGCGCCAACGAGGCCGTCCTGCGGATGCTGCACCG
>DATJEE010000212.1:0-13707 GCA_035496995.1 Solirubrobacteraceae bacterium
CCGGTCGTCGTCTCCTCCGACACACCGATGATGCCGGCGGCCATCCTCGTGAAGCGCTGGCCGTCCTCGGCAAGCGACTTGTTCAGCAGCGTGAGGAAGTGCACGAACTCCTCAGACTCGCCGGTCGACGGGTCCGGCGCCGCGCCCGCGGCCTCGTACTCGACGCCCTTGTGGACGAGCATCGTCGCGTCGCCGCCGTCGTCGAGGATCAGGTTCGGGCCGTCACCGTCGGGCCAGAGCAGCGCCTGCTCGGTGCACCACCAGTACTCGGCGAGCGTCTCGCCCTTCCACGCGAAGATCGGCACGCCCTTGGGGTCGTCGACCGTGCCGTCGGGGCCGACGACCGCGGCGGCCGCGGCATGGTCCTGCGTCGCGAAGATGTTGCAGCTACACCAGCGCACCTCGGCACCCAGCGCCGTCAGCGTCTCGATCAGCACCGCCGTCTGGATCGTCATGTGCAGCGAGCCGGTGATCTTCGCGCCCTTCAGCGGCTGCGCGTCGGCGTACTCCGCGCGGGTCTGCATGAGCCCCGGCATCTCGTGCTCGGCGAGCACGATCTCCTTGCGGCCGTACTCGGCCAGGCCGAGGTCGGCGACCTTGAAGTCCTGCGCAGTTTCGACGGCGGTGGGATTCATGTGCTGGTGATCTCCTAGGCGTGGGCTGCGGCCAGTGCCAGCAGCTTCGTGTGCTTGTCCTGCTCCCAGCGCAGCCAGGCGGCCGGCGGGACATCCTCGGGGCGCCGCGGCTCGGCCTCAAACCACGCGTCGACCGCCTGAGCGAGCTCCTCATCACGACGCAGACGCATCGCAAAACCGATCTCGCCAAGACCAATCTCGAAGTCGGTCACGAGCTCGCGCAACGTCCGCAACCGCTGCAACTCGGCGGCCCCGTAGAGCCGGTAGCCGGCATCCGAGCGCTGAGGCTCGATCAGCCCCGCGTCCTCGATATAGCGCAGCATCCGCGGCGACCAATCCGTCGTCTCCGCAGCCTCCTGAATCGTCAGGGCATCCATCTCTGCGCCAACCTTACCACGGGCGTGTCAAGGTTGGCGCCCCCTCGATCAATCCGCGGCGGCCAGGCGCTCCTTCAGCGTCTCGATGACGTCCACCGGCGTCGGGTCGGTGCCGCGCAGGACCGCGACGTACAGCGACACGAGGTCGCCGAGCAGGACGAGCGAGAAGATCCGCTCGACGGCGGTGTGCCCGCGCGACTGGACGACGTACGTCCCGGTCGCCCGGTCGCCGATGAGATCGCGCGTGAGCTCGATGCGCTGCTTGACGCGCAGCGGCGTGTCGCTGTCGTCGAGAAAGACCGCCGCGAAGCGCCCGAGCGCGGACGCGTCCTGCCAGCCGACGATCTCGTTGTGATCCATCTCGGGAAGCTCGTGCGCGAAGGCCGGGACCTTCGCGTTCTCGTTGAGCTGGGACTTCCAGCGGTAGGCGACCGGCTGCGTCACGCCGGAGCCGACGATCAGCGCGACGCTGTCGCGCAGGGCGCGCGCGAGCGTCTTGGCCTCGGAGTCGTCGGGGCCGTCGGCGCCCCACTCGACGACGAGCGCCTCGAGGTGGTCGGCGGCGACGTCGATCTCCGAGCCGACGCGCGGCCCGGCGCCGCACAGGCCGGCGACCTCGAGCGCGGCGACCGTCATGTAAGCGACCGCGGCGCGCGGCTGGAAGCCGCCCGCGACCGGGATCACCGGCACGCCCTCGGCGCGCGCGAGCTCGGCCAGGCGGCCGCCGCTCGTCACCGCGACACGGGTGGCGCCGAGCGCGCCCGCGGCCTCGTAGCAGGCGAGCGTCTCCTCGGT
The DNA here is from genome assembly GCA_035496995.1 of Solirubrobacteraceae bacterium. Classification (GTDB taxonomy): domain Bacteria; phylum Actinomycetota; class Thermoleophilia; order Solirubrobacterales; family Solirubrobacteraceae; genus CADCVQ01. The sequence continues at coordinate 1,808 of DATJEE010000212.1, forward strand.
GTTGCCCGAATAGGAGGCGCAGAGGACCGTCGTGTCGGGCGTCGTCCACGACGGCAGGCCGTACGTCCGCGCCGAGAGGATCGGGCGCGACGCGTGGTCGCCGAGGATCGCGCGGGCGAGCACGCCGCCGACGCCGGAGCCGCCCATGCCGGCGACGATCAGGCCGCCCGGCGACTCCCACGGCTGCAGCTGCGCGGACTGGACCTTCCAGAGCGCGTCGCGCAGGTGCTCGGGCAGGCCGACGATGTCGGCGTGCAGGTCGGACTGATCGACGGCGGCGATCGCCTCGGGGTCCAGCCGTAGTTCGGTCGTCTCAGAAGGCGAGGCCGCCATCGGGTACCTCCATGCCGGGGAACAGGCGCGCGCCGTGCGCGAGGACGTTGTCGGCGCCGATCCTGACGCCTTCGCCGACGATCACGCCGCCGAGGACCTGCGTGCGATCGCCGATCACGGCTCCGGGACCGACGATGCAGTCGCGCAGGATGCAGCCGGCGCCGATCGAGGCACCGGCGAGCACGACGCTGCGCTCGACGCTCGAGCCCTCCCCCACGCGGACGTCCGCGGCGAGCACGGCGAGGCTCCCGACGTGCGCGTCGTGGGCGATCGACGCCCGCGCCCCGACGATCGACGGCGCGATCGCGCGCCCGTCGACGGTCGCGGTCGGGTCGATCGCGAGGAAGTTCTCGCCGAGCACCTCTGACACGCCCGTGCGAACGTTGCCCTCGAGGATGTCGAACGTCGCCTGCAGGTAGCGCTCGGGCGTGCCGACGTCGAGCCAGTAGGCGTCGTCGTCGACGAAGCCGTACAGGCCGTCGTCGACGAGCCCGGGCCAGATCTCGCGCTCGATCGAGACGTTGCGGTCCGGCGCGATGCGGTCCAGCACGGAGCGCTCGAGGACGTACGCGCCGGCGGAGATGAGGTTCGTGTCGAGGACCGCGTCGGGCGACGGCTTCTCGAGGAACTCCTCGACCGCGCCGTCCTCGCGCAGGCGCACGAGGCCGTAGCTCGACGGGTCCGGGACGGGGACGAGCGCGAGCGTGCCGGTCGCGCCGGTCTGCTCGTGCTGGGCCATCTGCGCGGTGAGGTCGAGGTCGGTGAGGACGTCGCCGTTGAGCATGAGGAAGCGCTCGTCGAGGAACTCCTCGGCGAACTTCAGCGCCCCCGCGGTGCCGCGCGGGTCGGGCTCCTCGACGAAGCGCAGGCTGATGCCGAGGCCCGAGCCGTCGCCGAGGACGTCGCGGACCTTCGTCGCCTTGAAGCCGCAGGACATGATCACGTCGTCGATCCCGTGGCCGCGCAGCCACTCGAGCATGTAGACCATCATCGGGCGGTCGACGAGCGGGACGACGGGCTTGGGCACCGTCGACGTCAGCGGGCGCAGGCGGGTGCCCTCGCCGCCGACGAGGATCACGGCCTGCATGGGTGGCGGGCGGCGCGCATCACGGCAAGGATGTCAGCGTTCCGCGCCCGATGCCCTCGTAGGTGAGCCCGGCGGCGGTGACGGCGGCGGCATCCAGGGCGTTGCGCCCGTCGAGCACGAGTGACCCGGCCATCCGCGCCGCGACGTCGTCCCAGTCCAGGTGCAGGAACTCGTCCCACTCCGTGACGAGGACGACGGCGTCGGCGCCCGCGACGGCGTCGAGTGCGTCGGAGGCGAAGTGCACGCCGCGGATCATCGAGCGCGCCTCGTCGGCGGCGATCGGGTCGAAGACGCGGATCCGCGCGCCGTCGGCCTGCAGCCGCGCGCTGAGGACGAGCGACGAGGCCTCGCGCATGTCGTCGGTGTTCGGCTTGAACGCGAGGCCGAGCAGGCAGATCGTCTTGCCGACGAGCGAGCCGAGGTGCTTGTGGAGCTTGCCGATGACGCGGCGCTTCTGCAGCTCGTTGACCTCGATGACGGCGTTGAGCAACTGGAAGTGATAGCCCGAATTTCCGGCAAGCTGTTTGAGTGCGTTGACGTCCTTCGGAAAGCAGTTCGACGCGATGAGTCCGCCCGTCGTCACAAAACTGTGAACGCCCGGGACCTCCATGGAATACACGGCCCCGCGGAACGGATGGCGCACCGTCGACACGACGCGGACCCACGCTGGTCCGTCCTCATCGAACCGGCGATGCCCGGTCGGCGCGATGCGCTTGCGCTGGCGCGCGAGGCATGCGTGGACGCCCGGCCGGTCGCGCACCGGGACGAGGGCGATGGCCCGTTCGATCTGCGCGGCGCCGCTGACGCGCAGCCAATGCGTGTCCTTGGTCGACTTCGCGACCCTGCCGATCCGCTGCGAGGCGACGACGCCGAGATCGCCAAGCAGGCGTTGGACGCCATCGGCGAGCTCGTCGCTGATCGTGCCCATCTCGAGGATGACGCTCGGTCCACCGTTGACGAGCGACCATGAGCCGTCGCCCTCCCAGAGCCCCGAGAGCAGAGCCCATTTGTCGGCCTCCGGTCGGTCCCATACGAGATCCGGCAGCCGCTGCTCGTAGCCGTTGCGACCGAGCCCGAGGACGCGGGTCCACCACGCGGCCGCGAGCCGCGACTGCACTATGACCGTCTGCGAGGTCGGGTTGCGGCGCGTGCGCGCCGCGATGCCATGGCGCATCCAGAAGGCGACGACCTCGTCGACGAGATGCTGCTCCTTTTCGGGATGAAACGACCAGATGATGCGCGCGGCGTTGCGGTCCCCGAAGCTGCAGCAGCCCTCCGCGAGATAGAGCCCGAGGATGCGCCAGAAGGCGCCGTCGAGGGCGATCTCGGACCGCAGATACGCATCGTTGCTCGCGGTCCCGAGCGTGGTGCCGCGCAGATCGAGTCCGGCACGTCCGGCCTCGTCGAGGCGCACGGTTCCGGTGCGCTTCACTTCACCCGATCGTCCCGCCACGTTGCCGCTGAAGATGTCCGTGCGCTGCTGGAACGGCTGCGTCGCGAGTGCGGCGGCACGCTCCGCGCCGAGCCGCACGATGACCCTCTCGGGATGCAGCTGCGCGGCCTCGACCGCACCGAGCACCGGCGCGAGTGGGGCGCGGTCCACGTGGTCGTGCGCGCCCTGGGCGACCGGAAGCCAGTCGCTCTCGCGCAACATCCCACCAGCCAGCAGCTCGAGCTCGCCGGACGACGTCCCGTCGCGCGCGATCCAAGGGTGATCCGGCGTACAGCGGACGCGACGGCCCGTCTTCGTGCGGATCTCGACGATGTCACCGTCGTAGGCGCGGCGCGTGAGGCACATGACCGGCATGAACTGCGGCTCTGCCCCTCCCGGGATCCAGGAGAGAACCTCCAGCGCCGCGGGCTCGAGCACGCCGTCGTCCGCGTCGTGCCCGTCGTCCTCGAGCCGCCGCCACAACCGCTCGAGGCTGATGAGCGTCGTGCGACCGCGCAACCGGACGAGCACCGTCTCGTCACCGACCAGGCAGCTTCCACCAAATCCAATACCTGCCTGGAGGAACTTACGCCCGATGCGGTCGTCGAGGCCCATGCCCTTGGCGACCTCGATGACATCGGCGCCCGTCTCCTCGCAGACGTTGGCGATCTCGTTGATGAACGAGATCTTCGTCGCGAGGAAGGCGTTGGAGGCGAGCTTGACCATCTCGGCGGAGGCGATGTCGGTGCGCACGAGCGGCGCGTCCAGCGGCGCGTAGAGCTCGACGACGGCGTCGCCGGCCCAGTCGCCGTCGTCGCCGATGACGACGCGGTCGGGCGCGAGGAAGTCCTTGACCGCCGAGCCCTCCTTGAGGAACTCCGGGCAGGAGACGTAGCGCAACTGCTCCTTGCCGCGCTCGGCGAGGACGCGCTTGATCGAGGCGCCGGTGCCCGCGGGAACCGTCGACTTCATGACGAGCGCGTGCTGATCCGACGCCGGGATCGCGTCGACGACGGCGTGGACGGCGCTGAGGTCGGCGTCGCCGGAGTACGTCGGCGGCGTGCCGACGGCGACGAACAGCAGCCGGGCGCGGTCGAGCGCGTCGGCGATCTGCGTCGAGAAGTGCATCCGCTCGCGGTTGGCCGCGACCATCTCGGCGAGGCCGGGCTCGTAGATCGGGATCTCGCCCGCCTGTAGGCGCGCGACCTTGTCCGCATCGATGTCGATGCAGAAGACCTCGCTGCCGAGGTGCGCGAAACCCGCGGCGGTGACGAGGCCGACGTAGCCGGTGCCGATGACACCGATGGGCTCGCGAGCGGCCGTCATGCGGCGGCTGAGGTTACTGGCCGATGCGCTGCAGCGACCGGGCGATGTCCATCATCTGGGCGTTCGTGAGCTCCTTGGAGAGCGTGTTGGAGACCCAGTAGACGGCCTTCGGCGTCTTCCACGCGATGAGCCGGAGCTTGTGCCCGTCGAAGTAGCGCTGGTACGTGCGCTTGCGCATCCGCACCTCGTCGGTCGGGTTGTCGAGGATCGGCGGCGCCTTCCAGGTCGTCCCCTGGACGCCGTAGTACTGCCCGTTGTCGCCCTGCGACAGGACGATCCGGTACGCGCGGTACTTGTTCTTGTTGCGGTCGAAGATGTCGTAGGAGCGCGGGCTGTCCTTGACGTAGCCGCCGCGGGCGAGGATCGCCTTGGGGAAGTAGACCGGCAGGTTCGGCAGGCGCGCGGCGATGTCGATGACGTGGTTCTCGCCCGCGGCCTTCGCGAGGATGAGGCCCGGCGCGAGGTGGCGCTTCTTCTTGATGCTGCGAGGCTTCGGCTTCTCCGCCGTCTGGCCCGTGTTGTCGTCGAGCGTGTCGCCGATGAGACCGACGTCGATGAACTCGTTGATCGTCTTCGTGAGGTTCTCCGGCGAGATCTCGACGTACGGCCCCTTGCGCGACTGCTCGCCGCGGAAGTGGACCTCCTGGATCGGATGCTTGGAGGACTCGTAGGCGAGCTTCAGCAGGCGCAGGATCGCGGCGTCGTTGTTGCGCGCGATGTCCGTCTGCGTGTACTTCCCGAAGATCTTCAGCAGCTCGTTGCGGTCGCCGAAGATCCGGCCGAGGCCGATCTGGTCCTTCGCCTGCGAGAGGAACGCCTGCTGGCGCGCGGCGCGGACGAAATCGTCGTCGGTGTGGCGGTAGCGGACGTAGTCCAGCGAGTCCTTGCCGCAGAGCTTCTGGTAGCCGGGCTTGAGGTCGATCGTCGCGAAGCCGCCCGGGCCGGTGTGGGTGTTGAAGTAGCGGCGGTCGATGTCGACGTAGACGCAGCCGAGCCGGTTGACCGCCCGCTGGAAGCCGTTGAAGTTCACGTTGACGACGTGGCTGATCGGGAGGTTCAGCAGGGCCTTGACGGTCCGCACGGTGAGCTTGGGGCCGCCCTCGGCGTAGGCGGCGTTGATCTTGTCCATGCCGTAGCCCGGGATCTCGACGCGCAGGTCGCGCGGGATCGAGAGGATCGCCGTCGACTTCTTGTCGGGATCCAGGCGCACGACGATGATCGTGTCCGAGCGCACCGGCGTGCCCTTGCCGTCGGTGTAGCGCCCGTCGGAGCCGAGCACGAGGATCGTCTGCGGGCTGCCGGGGTCGACCTTGTCGAGCTCGTTCTCGATGTCCGGGATCGGGATCGAGTTCTCCTGGAAGACCTCGATGCTCTTGTCGACCTCGAGCAGCACGCCGCTGGCGACGGCCGTCGCCGACAGCAGGACGATGATCACCGCGCCGATGGCAAAGCGCTTCGCCATGGCGAGCCCGAGCCGGGGCGGCAGGTCGGGGCTCACGACTGCGCGCCGTTGCTCGGCGGGATCTGGGTGGCAAGGTTCATCGCACGTCCTCGCTACGGGCGCCCGCCGTCGACGGCGCGCAGCGGCGGCTTGCCCTCGGCCTTGGCGGCCGCCGCGAGCCAGGCCGGCAGGTCGGTCACGAAGTCACCGAGCGCCGAGCGGTAGCGGTGCAGCGAGTCGATCGAGACCCACTCCTCGGGGCCGTGGTGGCCGCCGCCGATCGGCCCGAACTCGACCGCCGGGACGCCGGCCTCGAGGAACGAGATCGCGTCGGAGGCACCGTCGCGCCCGATCGACAGCGCCTCGTCGTCGAGCGACTTGGAGACGGCCTCGCGCAGCGCGCGCACGTAAGGGTTCTGGCGCGACACGCGCGCGGGCGCGCGCTGGAACGTCTTGACGATCCGCACGTCGGGCAGCGCGCGGATCTCGGCCAGGATCTTGCCTGGCTCCTGATTGGGCAGGAAGCGGATGTCGACGTCCATCGTGCAGCGGTCGGGCACCTTGTTGAAGGCGTCTCCCCCCGCGATCCGCGAGACGTTGATCGATGGGCGATCGAACAGGTCCGACGACTCGCGGCTGAAGCGTAGGGTCTCGATGCGACGGAACACGTCGTAGGCCTTGAGGATCGCGTTGTCGCCGGCCCAGGGGGTCGAGCCGTGCGCGGCGATGCCCGTCACTTCGACGCGGACCGCCAGAACCCCCTTCGCCTGGACGCCGATGTGCAGGTCGGTCGGCTCCCCGGTGATCGCGAAGTCGGCCCGCAGCCCCTCGGCGACGAGCGCGTCGGTGGAGCGGTTGTCGACGTCCTCGGACTCCTCGTCGGGCACGCAGATGAAGCGCACGCGGACCTTGCCGTTGTCGGCGATGTCCTTGACCGCGCACATCATCGCCGCGAGCGCGCCCTTCATGTCGTAGGCGCCGCGGCCGATGAGCCGGTCGCCCTCGACGCGCGGAGTGAACTGGTGGTCGTGCCCGGGGACGACGTCGACGTGACCGTGAAGGATCACCGACGGGCCGTCGCGCGGCCCGACGTCCGCCAGCACGACGGGCAGCCCGCCGAACTCCCGCCCCGTCACCGGGATGTCGCGCGCTTCCAGCCAGCCCTTGACGAACCCGACCGCGGCGCGCAGACCATCCCCGGTGGACGTGTCGTAGGTGATCAGCCGCTCGGCCAGGACCCGTTCGTCCATCGCGCCGCAGCGTAGTGCAAAGCCGCGACCTCGACTCACCTGTACGTCCTGTAGACCGTGAGCCTCGTGGGATCAACTTCGGGTTGATGGTCCGGGCGGGGTAGCGTGTCGGCCATGGCGGGGCGCATCGTGCTGTTCGGAGCCACCGGGTTCACCGGTGAGCTCACGGCGCGCGCGCTCGTCGCACGCGGGTCGCGCCCGCTGCTCGTGGGCCGCAGCGCCAGGCGCCTGGCGGCCCTCGCGGAGGAGCTCGGCGGCCTCGAGACGGCGGTCGTCGATGCCACGGCCCCCGGCGCCGCCGCCGCGCTCGCGGAGCTCGCCGGCCCCGGCGACGCGCTCGTCTGCACCGTCGGGCCGTTCCTGCGCTGGGGCGAGACGGGCGTGCAGGCGGCGCTCACGGGCGGCGCGCACTACCTCGACTCGACCGGCGAGCCGCCCTTCATCCGGACGATCTTCGAGCGCCACGGGGCGGCCGCCGAGCGCGCCGGGATCGGCCTGCTGACGGCCTTCGGCTACGACTACGTGCCGGGCAACCTCGCCGGCGCGCTGGCGCTGCGCGAGGCCGGCGAGCGCGCGGTGCGCGTCGATGTCGGCTACTTCGTCAGCGGCGGCGGCGGCGCGCAGGCCAGCGGTGGGACGCGCGCCTCGGCCGCCGGGATGCTCACCGAGGCGGGCCACGCCTTCCGCGACGGGCGCCTGCGCCCCGAGCGTGCCGCCCGCCACGTCCGCGACCTCGACGGGCGCCCCGCGATCTCGATCGGCGCGACCGAGCAGTTCGCGCTCCCGCGCATCCACCCCGGCCTGCGCGAGGTCGGCGTCTGGCTCGGCTGGTTCGGCGATGCGGCGCGGCCGCTGCAGGCGATGTCCGCCGCGACCGCGCTCGTGACGAAGCTCCCCGGCGTGCGCGGCGCGATCGAGGCGACGGCGGGGCGCCTCGTCCAGGGCTCGACCGGCGGACCGAGCGCCGCAGCGCGGGCCCGGGCGCGGTCGCGGATCGTCGCGATCGCCTCCGACGCCGCCGGTGCGCCGCTGGCGACCGTCCGCCTCAAGGGCATCAACCCGTACGACTTCACCGCCGAGATCCTCGCCTGGGGCGCGCTGCGCGCCGCCGGCGGCGGGCTGCTGGCCACCGGCGCGCTCGGCCCCGCCGACGGCTTCGGCCTCGACACGCTCGAGACCGGCGTCGCCGACGCGGGCATCGCCCGCGGCGAGTAGCTCGCGCCTGCTTGACCGTGAGTGAGTAGTCACTTACGGTAGCCCGGCCGTGCTCGCCTCGCTCGCCGCCGTCGTCACCACCCACCCCCGCCGCGTCCTCGCCGCGACGCTCCTCTTCCTCGCCGTCGCCGTCGCGTTCGGCGTGCCGGTGACGAACATGCTGTCCGTCGAGCCCGACGTCGACTTCATCGACCCGGCGTCCGAGAGCCGCGTCACCGGCGACGAGCTGCGCGCGGCGGCCGGGCAGGCGCTGAGTCCCGGGATCATCGTCGTCGTCCGGACGCCCGACCCGGTGCGCAGCGACCAAGGTCGCGCGACGCTGCGAAAGATCGTCGCGCGCGTCAGAGCCGATCCGGGCGTCGCGAAGGCGAGCTCGGCGCTGGACGACCGGCGCCCCCAGAGCCCGTTCGTCTCCCGCGACGGGCGCGCGAGCTTCCTCGCCGTCTACGTCGCCGACGGCCACGACGGCGAGCAGACCGGCAGGCGCATCGGCGCCGCGCTCAGCAGCTTCCCCGGGGTCAAGGTCGGCGGCCTGTCGATCGCCGCGCCGCAGGTCGGCGATCAGGTCTCCAAGGACCTCGCGAAGGCCGAGGGGCTTGCGTTCCCGGTGCTGTTCGTCCTCGCGCTCGTCGTATTCCGCGGGGCGATCGCGGCGCTGCTGCCGCTGTTCGTCGGCCTGCTGACGATCATGACGACGTTCCTCGGCCTGCGGATCGTCAACGAGGCGACGTCGCTGTCGATCTTCGCCCTGAACCTCGCGATCGGGCTCGGCCTCGGCCTCGCGATCGACTACTCGCTCTTCATCCTCTCGCGCTACCGCGAGGAGATGGAGCGCGACGGGCCCGGCCGGGCGGCGCTGACCCGCACGCTGCGCACCGCCGGGCGGACGGTGATCTTCAGCTCGCTGACCGTCGCGGCGGCGATGCTGTCGCTGCTCGTCTTCCCGCAGCGCTTCCTGTACTCGATGGCGATCAGCGGATCGATCACCGCGCTCGGGGCGGGGACCATCGCGCTCACCGCGCTGCCGGCGCTGCTGACGGTGCTCGGCCCGCGCGTCGACGCGCTCGCGCCGCGGCGCTGGCGCCACCGCCCGGTCGCCGACGAGCGCGGCTTCTGGTATCGCCTCTCGCACTTCGTCATGCGCCGCCCGGTGACGGTCGCGGTCACGACCGCGACCGTGCTGATCGTTGCCGGGATCCCGTTCACGCGGATCAACTTCGTCGGCATCGACGCCGGCGTGCTGCCCGACAGCGCGGAGTCCAAGCAGGTCGACACGGCGCTGAAGACGCAGTTCCCGCCGGGCCCGACGTCGCCGCTGCACGTCGCCGTCACCGCGCCCCGCAGCGCCGCGCCGAAGCTGCGCGCCTACGCCGCGGCGCTCGCCGCGCGCCCCGACGTCGCGGGCGTGCAGGCGCCGCGCCTGCTGCGCGGCGACACCTGGCTGCTCGAGGTCTCGCCGCGGAGCGGGCCGCTGCAGCCGCGGGCGCTCGATCTCGTCGGCGCGATCCGCGCCGGGCCGAGCCCCGGGCCCGTGCGGATCGCCGGCGAGTCGGCGCGCTTCGTCGACCAGCGCCACGACCTCGGGGCCCGCCTGCCCTACTCGCTCGCGATCCTCGCGATCACGACGCTCGTGATCCTCTTCGCGATGACGGGCTCGGTCGTGCTGCCGCTGAAGGCGCTCGTCATGAACCTCCTCGGGCTCAGCGCCGCCTTCGGCGTGCTCGTCTTCGTCTTCCAGGACGGGCGCCTGGAGGGCCTGCTGGGCTACGACAGCCCGGGCGGGCTGGAGATCACGCAGCCGCTCGTCCTGCTCGCCATCGCCTTCGGCCTCAGCACGGACTATGGCGTCTTCCTGCTCACGCGGATCAAGGAGGCGCGCGACGGCGGCGCGTCCAACGAGGAGGCGGTCGCCGTCGGCATCCAGCGCACGGGCCGGATCGTCACCGCCGCGGCGCTGCTGCTCGTCGTCGCGATCGGCGCCTTCGCGACGTCGCAGATCGTCTTCATCAAGGAGCTCGGGATCGGCGTCGCGGTCGCCGTGGCGGTCGACGCGACGATCGTCCGTGCGCTGCTCGTCCCGGCGCTCATGAAGCTCCTCGGCGAGCGCAACTGGTGGGCGCCGCCGCCGCTCGCGCGCCTGCACGCGCGGCTGCGCCTCGGCGAGGCCGAGCCGCCGGCTCAGCCGGTGAGCAGCAGCGCGTAGAGCGCGCAGCCGAGCGCCGTCGCCCCGAGCAGCCGGAACCCGTCGTCGCGGTCGCCCTCGGAGAACCGCGCGATCGCGAGGATCAGGCCGGCGAGCGGCAGGCCGAGCGCGATGATGTAGGGGAAGCCGGCGCGCAACTGGTCGAGGACGCGGTTGAGCATCCGCGCAGGCTCGCACATGACGGGCCACCGGGGCGCCCGCCCGGATATCCTCGCGGCATGGGCGACCTGCGCGTCACGCGCGACGGCGCGTTCTACGGTGTCCGCATCCGCGGCGTCCTCGAGTCGGGCGCCGGGGAGCCGGTGTACGTCTCCGTCAACGCGCAGCGCGTCGAGTGGTGCGACCCCGAGGACCCGGACGCGGGCCCCGGCGGCTGGATCCGCTCGGAGGCCCCCGGCGCGACGCGGGGCGAGCTCGAGCTGCGCTTCACGCGCGAGAAGGTCCACGAGCGCGCGCTCGCGCAGCTCGAGGCCTGGCGTGCCGACCCGCCGGCGAACCTCGTCGGCGTGAGCTCCGTCAGCGAGCAGTACTGCGGGCTCATCAACCAGGACGACGGCAACGGGGTCGGCATCCAGCACACCGAGGAGCGCCAGGACCGCTCGGCGGCCCGGGCCTACGCGACGTGGTCGGCCGGCAAGCTGCGCGACCGCCCCGCACCGCCGGGCAGCTAGATCAGCCGCCCTCGGCGATCCGCAGGAACGCCTCCCAGCGGCGCTTGTCGCGAGCCGCGCGGCGCGCGTCCTCGCTCCCGTCCTGGGCCGCGGCGACGGCGGCCTCGGCCTTGCGCAGCTTCTCGCGCAGGTCGGCGGCGTCGAGCGACGCGGGCTCGTCGGCCTCCTCGACGAGGATCAGCACGCCCTCGCCGGAGACCTGGATGTAGCCCTCGCCCTGCGCGTAGGTGACGATGTCCGTCTCGCTGCGGTACAGCCGCAGCGCCGTCGGCACGAGCATGCCGAGCACCGGCTCGTGGCGGGCGAGGATGCCGATCGAGCCGATCTCCGTCCGCGTCGAGACCATCCCGACCTCGTCGTCGAAGACCGACCCCTCGGGCGTCAGGACCTCGACGTGGAAGGGCGTGCGGGCCACTTAGTCGTCCTTCTTGCCGGAGGCGGCCTTGACGACGTCGTCGATCGTGCCCTTGAGGAAGAACGCCGACTCCGGCACGTCGTCGTGCTGGCCGTCGATGATCTCCTTGAAGCCGCGGATCGTCTCGGCGATCGGGACGTACTGGCCGGGCGTGCCGGTGAACTGCTCGGCGACGAAGAACGGCTGCGAGAGGAAGCGCTCGACACGGCGCGCGCGGCCGACGATGAGCTTGTCCTCGTCGGAGAGCTCGTCGATGCCGAGGATCGCGATGATGTCCTGCAGCTCCTTGTAGCGCTGGAGGATCTCCTTGACGCGGTTGGCCGTCGTGAAGTGCTCCTCGCCGAGGATGTCCGGCTTGAGGATCGTCGACGTCGAGTCCAGCGGATCGACGGCGGGGTAGATCCCCTTCTCGGAGATCGCCCGCGAGAGCACCGTCGTCGCGTTGAGGTGGGCGAACACCGACGCCGGCGCCGGGTCGGTGAGGTCGTCGGCGGGGACGTAGATCGCCTGCACCGAGGTGACCGAGC
>DATJEE010000213.1:0-14924 GCA_035496995.1 Solirubrobacteraceae bacterium
TCGTGCCGTTCACCGCGCAGACGCGGATGAGCGGCATCGACCACGACGGGACGATGCTGCGCAAGGGCGCGGCGGAGGCGATCGCCGACTGGGTGCGGGCGGCGGGCGGCAACCCGCCCGCCGAGCTCGACGCGCAGGTGCAGCGGATCGCGCGCGAGGGCGGCACGCCGCTCGTCGTCGCCCGCGACACGCAGATCCTCGGCGTCATCCACCTCAAGGACACCGTCAAGGACGGGATGGCGGCGCGCTTCGAGCGCCTGCGGGCGATGGGCATCCGGACGGTCATGTTCACGGGCGACAACCGCCTGACGGCGGCGAAGATCGCCGCGGAGGCCGGCGTCGACGACTTCCTCGCCGAGGCGACGCCGGAGCGCAAGCTCGAGCTCATCCGCTCCGAGCAGGCCGCGGGGCGGCTCGTCGCGATGACCGGCGACGGGACGAACGACGCCCCGGCGCTCGCGCAGGCCGACGTCGGCGTCGCGATGAACACCGGCACCCAGGCGGCGCGCGAGGCGGGCAACATGGTCGACCTCGACTCCAACCCGACGAAGCTCATCGAGATCGTCGAGGTCGGCAAGCAGCTGCTCATCACGCGCGGCGCGCTGACGACGTTCTCGATCGCCAACGACGTCGCGAAGTACTTCGCGATCCTGCCCGCGATCTTCGCGTTCACCTACGGGACGAGCGCAGGCGAGCGGGGTCCGCTGGACGCCCTGAACGTCATGCGGCTCGGCACGCCGTCCTCGGCGATCATCTCGGCGATCGTCTTCAACGCGCTGATCATCCCGCTGCTCGTGCCGCTCGCCCTGCGCGGCGTGCGCTACAAGCCGTCGGGGGCCGGTGCGCTCCTGCGCCGCAACCTGCTGATCTACGGCGCCGGCGGGCTCGTCGTGCCGTTCGCCGGCATCAAGCTCGTCGACCTCGTCGTCCACGGCCTCTTCGGGGCGTAGCGTCTGGCCCGTGGCGGGCCGGCACAAGATCCTCCTCGGCATGGCCGCCGGCTCCGGCAAGACGTTCCGCATGCTCCAGGAGGGCCACGCCGAGGCCGACCTCGGCCGCGACGTCGCCATCGGCCTCGTCGAGACGCACGGCCGCGCCGAGACGGATCGGCTCGTCGCCGGCCTCGACGTCGTGCCGCGGCGGCTCGTCGAGCACCGCGGCGCGACGCTGTCGGAGATGGACCTTCCGGCGGTTCTCGCGCGCGCGCCCGAGCTGGCGCTCGTCGACGAGCTCGCGCACTCCAACGCGCCCGGCGTCGAGCACGCCAAGCGCCACGAGGACGTCGCCGACCTGCTCGCCGCCGACATCGACGTCTCCTCGACGCTCAACGTCCAGCACCTGGAGTCGCTCAACGACGCGGTCTTCGAGCTCACCGGGGTGCGCGTCCGCGAGACCGTCCCGGACCGCGTCCTCGCCGATGCCGACGAGGTCGTGCTCGTCGACCTCACCCCGCAGGCGCTCGTCCAGCGCCTGCGCGAGGGCCGCGTCTACCCGCCCGCCCGCGTCCCGGCTGCGCTCAACGGCTTCTTCAAGGTCGAGAACCTCCACGCGCTGCGCGAGATCGCGCTGCGCCAGGTCGCCGAGGAGGTCGAGGCCAAGCGGCTCGTCCGCGACGACCTCGACCTGCGCGAGGAGCGGCTCTTCGGCAGCGCGCCGGCCAAGCCGATCGCCGAGCGCCTGCTGGCGCTGGCGAAGCTCGCGCCGAGCTCCGAGCGCGTCGTCCGGCGCGCGTGGCGCTCGGCGCAGCGCCTCGGCGCCGCGCTCGACATCCTCGTCGTCCGCGACCCCGGCTCCGAGCCGTCCGCGGCCGAGCGCGAGCAGCTCGAGAGCCTGCGGCGGATCGCGGCGACGCTCGGCGCGCAGCTCGTCGTCGAGCAGTCCGACGACCTCGTCGACGCTGTCGTGCGCACGGCCCGCGAACGCGGCACGACGTACATCCTCATGGGCGCGCCGCGCGCTCGCCGCGGGATGCGCGTGCTCGCCGAGCCCGTCGCCGTGCGGCTCGCCCGCGCGCTGCCGGCCGTCGACGTGCGGCTCGTCGGGCGCGGCGGCGCGTCGGGCTGAGCGCCGGCGGACCGCGTGGGCGCGTTCTTGCGTGCCGTCGCCCGCGGCCGCTAGGACGTGGGGATGCTGCAGGAGCTGAAGAACGCCGCGCTCGTGCGCTCGCGGTCGGCGCCGTTGCGGGGGCGCTGGCGCCTCGCCGAGGGCGGCCGCCTGTCCGAGGTCGCCTGGCCGGCGCGCCGCATCCGCGCGCTGCAGGCCGCGCAGGCGGTCGCGCCGGTGGCGGTGCTCGTCGACGCGCGCGGCTGCACGTGGGCCTTCGAGGGCCGCTTCTATCGCGCCGACGAGGACCTGAGCGGCGCCGACGTCCTCGCGCTCGTCCGCGAGCGCGAGCGGCGCGCGCAGCGGGCGCTCGAGCGCGCGCACGCCGGGCTGGCGCAGGACGCGGCGGACGTGCCTGCGCGGCGGGCGCCGATCCCGCGCGCCGTGCGCCTCGCGGTCTTCGAGCGCGACGGCGGCCGCTGCGTCGCCTGCGGCTCGGCGTTCGAGCTGCAGTTCGACCACGTCATCCCGTTCAGCCTCGGCGGCGCGACGTCGGTCGACAACCTCCAGGTGCTGTGCGCGAGCTGCAACCAGCGCAAGGGCGCGGCCCTCGGGTAGCCGTCGGGCGCCCTGCGAACATCCAGGCGATGGGTGATCGCAAGCAGCAACTCGCCCTGCTCGCCGCGATCATGGGCTCGTTCGTGGCCGGCCTGGACGCGACGGCCGTCAACGTCGCCCTCCCGGCGATCCGCGGCGATCTCGGCGGCGGGCTCGCGGGCCAGCAGTGGGTCTCCAACGCCTACCTCCTGACGCTCGGCTCGCTGATCCTCGTCGGCGGCTCGCTCGGCGACGTCTTCGGCGAGCGGCGCGTCTTCTCGATCGGCGTCGCGGGGTTCGGACTCATCTCTGCGGTCTGCGCCGTCGCGCCGAGCATCGAATTGCTCGTGGCGGGCCGTGCGCTGCAGGGCGCGTTCGGCGCGCTGCTGACGCCGAGCGCGCTCGCCGTCATCATCGCGGCCTTCCCGGCGTCCGAGCGCGGGGCGGCGATCGGCTCGTGGACGGCGTGGTCGGCGATCGCGACGGTCATCGGGCCGCTGGCGGGCGGCTACCTCGTCGACGCGGTCTCGTGGCGGCTGATCTTCGCGATCAACGTCCCGTTCGTCGCGCTGACGCTCGCGCTGATCTTCGCGGCCGTTCCGGCGCGCGAGCGCGGCGCGGCGCACGTGCGGGTGGACTGGCTCGGCGCCGTGCTGACCTGTCTCGGCCTCGCGGGACCGGTGCTCGCGCTTATCCGCCAGCCGGTCGTCGGCTGGGGCAGCGCGGAGGTCTGGGCCCCCGGGCTGGGCGGGCTCGTGCTGCTCGGCCTGTTTCTCGCGCACGAGCGGCGCACGCCCGAGCCGATGCTGCCGCTCGGGCTCTTCCGGCGGCGCAACTTCGCCGTCGGCAACATCGAGACGTTCGTCATGTACGCCGGGCTCAGCGTGACGTTCTTCTTCCTCGTGCTCTTCCTCCAGGAGGTCGCGGGCTACGGCGCGCTGCAGGCCGGGCTGGCGATGATGCCGGCGACGCTCGTGATGTTCGCGCTCTCCAAGCGCGCTGGGCGGCTCGCCGACCGGCTCGGCCCGCGGCTGTTCATGGGCGGCGGCCCGCTCCTCGCCGCGCTCGGCCTCGCGCTCATGCTACGCCTCGACGCCGCCCTCGACTACTGGACGGACCTGCTGCCGGCGCTGGTGGTCTTCTCGCTCGGGCTCTCGGCGACCGTCGCGCCGCTGACCGCGACGGTGCTCTCCGACGCCGACGAGCGCAACGCCGGCATCGCCTCGGGCGTCAACAACGCGATCGCGCGCGTCGCGGGGCTGCTCGCCGTCGCGGCGATCGGTGCCGTCGTGTCGGCGCAGTTCGGCTCGGCGCTCGACGCGCGCCTCGGCGACCGGGCGCTGCCGGGTGGCGCGCGCGTCGCGGTCGCGCAGGCCCGCAGCCAGACGCTCGCGCGCGTCGATCCGGCGCGCGCCGGCGGCGACGTGGCGCGGGCCGTGCAGGAGGCGTCGGTGCACGCGTTCCACGTCGGCATCGCGATCTCGGCGGCGCTCGTCGCGCTCGGTGGGCTGCTCGGCATCGCGGGGATCCGCAACCCGCGCCGCGAGGTCAGCTGCGAGGGCTGCGCCGGCGGGCAGTTCGCCGGCCAGCCCGTCGACGTCGCGGTCGCGCACGCGGCGTGACCGCGACGTCCGTGCTCCCGTTCACGCTCAGGCGAAGCGGCTGAGGATGACCGTCGCGGTGAAGACCTTCGACCGCGAGCTGCCGTAGCGGGCGCAGCCGTCGCCGTTGACGTCGCAGCCGACGGCGGCGGCGAGCGTCTGCCCGGCGTAGTAGCGCAGGCTCAGCCGCTGCCCGCGCAGGGTGCCGACGACGTCGGTGACGCTCTGGCCGCTGTAGCCCGTCGTGAAGACGTACTGGCCGTGGAAGCTCGTCCGCGAGCCGCGGCGCGTCCAGCTGCCCTCGAGCAGCGGATAGCCGTCGGGCTGGGCCATGGCGAAGTACCCGTTGGGCGAGAAGCGCCACTGCGAGCGGGCGAGGCGCGACTGCGACGGGGCGGCCCACTGGGTCTGCCCGGTGATGTAGTTGAACGCCGTGATGCGTGACGCCTGATAGTCGGCAGCGGAGGCCGGCGACGCCGATGCTGCAAGACCGGCGACGGCGAGCGCGGCGAGGATGACGGTGCGGGTGAGGCGGGTGGATGCGCGCATGACTGCTGCTCCTTGGGGGAGACGATCCGCGCGGGGCGCGGATCGCGGTTGAGGGATGCGGCGAGCATCCGTCCCGGCGCTGCGCGCGACATGACCCGGCGGGGTGAACCCGCCCACCCTGCGATTCAGCGCGTCAGGAGCCCCAGCCGCCCTGGCGGCGGGTGGCGGCGATCCAGGCCTGATCGGTGTCCGCGTGCGCGAGGCTCGACGGATACGGCGGGCGCTTCCAGACGTGGAAGCCGATCGTGCCGAAGTGCTGGCGCAGGTAGGCGACGAGATCGCCGCGATGCTCGGGGCACGCGTAGCGCGGCGAGCCGTACAGGCCGTGTCCGTGGAACATCAGCCACTTTCCGGGCAGGACGTTCTGGTACGCGCCCCACGTGATCTCCCGCATCGCCTTCTGGAGGCTGAGCTGCGTCAGGGGATCAGGCTGCGCATCGCAGAACTGGCAGCGGTAGATGAAGCGGACGGCCATCACCTGCATTATCGACTGTGCGGAAGCTCGGCATGACAGGGATAACTACTAGGGTGATCGCCGGTGCGTCAACCGGGGGCGGGCTGCGGGGACCGGGGCCGCAGGCCCGACGCCGACGTGAGGCCGTGCAACGGTGATTAGCAGGGCTTTCGTGATGCCGGAGGAGGGACTCGAACCCCCGACACGCGGATTATGATTCCGCTGCTCTAACCGACTGAGCTACTCCGGCGGGGGGCGCAAGTGTAGCCGCCGCAGGGTGCGGGATACGCACCGCGCCCGGGTGGACGTTTGACTGATCACGCGCGCTTTGGCGCAGGCACGTATCGTGCGCGTCGCGCGTGATCGCCGAGACCGACGCCGGACGCGGCGTTGGCGGTCGTCGTGGACAACGAGGTCGACCGAGGGAGCTGCGTGAAGAAGTACGTCCGCAAGTTGAGAAAGAAGATCAAGCCGCTCTACGCGGGCGTCGCCCTGCTGCTCCTCGTCGTCGTAGTGCTCATCATCGTCACGAGCGGCGGGGGCGGGGGCGACAAGAGCGCCAGCACGACGACCGCGACCACGACGACGAAGAAGAAGCCGCCGAAGAAGCGCAAGAAGCACACCAAGCCCGTCAAGCAGGCGCCGGTCGGGACGACGGGCGTCATCGACGAGGCCCGCCGCAAGGGCGACTTCGTCGTCGCCCAGGCGCGCGCCACGGTCAAGTCGCCGAGCCGCATCAGCCTGCGCCTGAGCGCCGCGCCGAAGCAGACGGTCACCGTGGACTGGCAGCTGTCGTGCTTCAAGAACCGCCAGGTCAAGGTCGGCAAGGGCAAGTACCGCGTCAAGTCGCCCGACGAGCGCGCGATCTCCATGCCGATCCAGGGCGCCGAGAACTGCATCGCCACGGCGGGCGCGCAGCTCACGCGCCACGGCGGCGGCCGCGTGAAGATCGCCATCGTCGGCGGCTGAGCCCCGCCAGCGGATGGACGCGCTCCAGCAGGCCGTCACGAACGTCGTCGAGCGCTGCCTGCGCGTCGGCGCGGGCGAGAACGTCCTCGTCGTCGCCGACCCCGGCAACGCCGCGCTCGGCGAGGCGCTCATGGACGCCGCCCGCGCCGCCGGCGGCGACGCGGTCCTGACGATCCTCCCGCCCAACCCCGCCCGCGGCACCGAGCCGCCGCCGACCGTCGCGGCCGCCTTCGCGGCGTCCGACGTCTTCATCGCGCCGTGCCTGCCCTCGCTGTCGCACACGAGCGCGCGCAAGCGCGCGTGCGAAGGCGGGGCGCGCGGGGCGACGATGCCCGGGGTCACGGCCGACCTGCTCGCCCGCCTCATGAGCGCCGACTTCGACGCCATGGGCGCGCGCTGCCACGCGGTCGCGCAGCTGCTCACCGACGCCGACGAGGCCCACCTCACCTGCGCCCGCGGCACGGACTTCACGATGGACCTGCGCGGCCGCGACGGGATCCCCGACGACGGCGACCTCAGCGCCCGCGGCGCCTTCGGCAACCTGCCCTGCGGCGAGGGCTTCGCCTCGCCCGCCGGCGGCGCCGGGACGATCGCGGCCTCGTCGCTGCCAGGGCCCGGCGTCGTCGACGAGCCGGTCATGCTCACGATCGTCGACGGGCTGCTGCGTGACGCGACCGGCGACGGCGGCGCGCAATACCTCGCGCAGCTCGACGCCCACGGCCCGCTCGGGCGCAACCTCGCCGAGCTCGGCGTCGGCACGAACGACCGCGCGACGCTCACCGGCAACATCCTCGAGGACGAGAAGATCCTCGGCACCGCGCACGTCGCGTTCGGCGCCAGCGCGGGGATCGGCGGGACGGTCACCGTGCCCGTCCACCTCGACGTCGTCGTGCTCGCACCGAGCCTGTGGATCGGGTCGACGCAGGTGCTCGACGCCGGCCGCTACGTGCTCTAGGCCGCGGTGATCACCGGCGCCCACATGGTGATGTTCACGAGCGACGCCGACGGGCTGCGGGCGTTCCTGCGCGACGTGCTCGGCTTCGACGCCGTCGACGCCCGCGGCGGCTGGCTCATCTTCGGCCTCCCGCCCGCCGAGCTCGCCGCGCACCCCAGCGGCGGCGACACCCACCACGCGCTGCACCTCATGTGCGACGACGTCGAGGCGACGGTCGCCGAGCTCGAGGCCGAGGGCGTCGAGTTCACGCGGCCGATCAGCGACGAGCGCTGGGGTCGGACGACGGCGATGCGCGTTCCCGGGGGCGGCGAGCTCGGGCTCTACGAGCCCCGCCATCCGGTCCCGCCGCCGGCGGCCGCCGCCTAGATGCCGGCCGCCGCCGAGACGCTGCTCGCGATCCCGAACGTCTCCGAGGGGCGCGACCCCGAGGCGATCGCCGCCATCGGCGCGGCCTTCACGTCGACCGGCGCGCGCCTGCTCGACACGCACTCCGACCCCGACCACCACCGTACGGTCTACACGCTGGCCGGCGGCGTGGGGGAGCTCGCGCCCGCGCTCGTCGCCGGCGCGCTCGCCTGCCGCGACTGGATCGATTTGCGGATGGCGCGCGGGAGCCACCCGCACGTCGGGGCGCTCGACGTCGCGCCCGTCGTCCACCTCGACGCGGCGCGGCGCGGCGCGGCGTGCGCCGAGGCGCTCGTCGCGGGCGAGGAGCTCGGCCGCGCCGGGTTCCCGGTCTTCCTCTACGGCGCGCTCGCCGACGGGCGCAGCCGCGCCGAGCTGCGTCGCGGCGGCGTCCGGACGCTCGCCGAGCGCGTCCGGGCCGGCGAGCTGACCCCCGACTTCGGGCCGCCCCGCATCACCCCGCGCCTCGGAGCCGTCCTCGTCGGCGCGCGCCCGCCGCTCGTCGCGTTCAACGTCGAGCTCGCGCCGCCGGCGACGATCGACGACGCGCGCCGGATCGCGGCGGCGATCCGCGACGGCGGCGACGAGGGGCTGCCGGGCGTCCGCGCGCTCGGCCTCGAGCTGCCCGCGCGCGACGGCATCGCGCAGGTCAGCACGAACGTCGAGGATCACGCGGCCGTGCCGCTGGCGACGCTCGTCGCGGCGGTCGCGCGCCACGCCGAGATCGCCGGCTGCGAGCTCGTCGGCCTCGCGCCCGCGGCCGCCTTTGACGGCTTCCCTGCAGACGTGCCGATCCGCAACCGCCGGACCATCGAAGAAGCACTCGGGCGGCTAAGCTCGTAACACATGGCGCAGACGAAGAAGAAGCGGCGCAGCAAGCACCGCGGCAACGCCGCCGGGGTCGTCGAGCAGCGCAGCCGGGCCGGGCACCGCCGGCCCGAGGTCAAGCTCACCGACAAGCAGATCGCGGCGCAGAAGCGCAAGGAGCGCATGCTGCGCCCGCCGACGTGGAAGAGCGCCGCGGTCAAGGCCGCGGCCGCCGCGGCGCTGCTCTTCGTGCTCGGCGTCGTCGTCCTCAAGGAGACGATCGGCCAGGCGCTCTCGCTGACGGTCTTCGTCTTCGCGTTCTACGTCCCGCTCGGCTACTACACCGACACGTGGATCTACAACCGGCGCATGCGCTCGGAGGCGAAGGCGAAGACGTGATCGACGTCGCGATGTTCACCGTCGGCATGGTCCAGGAGAACTGCTTCCTCGTCCGCGCCGAGGGCAGCGACCGGGCGGTCATCGTCGATCCCGGCGAGGAGGCGCCGCGGCTGCTGCAGGCGATCGAGGACGCCGGCGTCACGCTCGACGCGATCCTCCTGACGCACACGCACTTCGATCACGTCGGCGCCGTCGCCCCGATCGCGCGCGCGACCGGCGCCCCGGTCTACTGCCCGGTGATCGAGGTCCCCGTCCTGCAGGACGTCATGGCCTACGTCCCGTGGCCGGGCTTCGGGCCCTACGAGTCCTGGGACCCCGAGCACACCGTCGCGGGCGGGGAGACGCTCGAGCTCGCCGGCCTGACGTTCGACGTCGTCTTCACGCCCGGCCACAGCCCCGGGCACGTCGTCTACGCCGTCCGCGGCGAGGGCGCGCTGCTCTCCGGCGACGTCCTCTTCCAGGGCTCGATCGGCCGCACGGACCTCCCCGGCGGCGACACGATGACGCTGATGCGCTCGATCGCGACGCTGCTGGACCGTTTCGACGACGACACGCGGGTGTATCCGGGGCACATGGGCCTCACGACGCTCGGCGCCGAGCGCGCCACCAACCCCTTCCTCACCGCGCTCGCGAAAAGGTGAGCGAGAAGCTGCAGGCGCCGCGCGGCACGTACGACGTGCTGCCGCAGGACGCCGATGCCCGCGCCGCGCTGGAGGCGACGGCCCGCCGCGTCCTCGAGGGCGCCGGCTACCGCCGCATCGAGACGCCGACGTTCGAGGCGACCGAGGTCTTCGCGCGCGGCGTCGGCGCGTCGACGGACATCGTCCAGAAGGAGATGTACAGCTTCGACGACGGCGGCGGGCGCTCGCTGACCCTGCGGCCCGAGGGCACGGCGCCGATCTGCCGCGCGTACGCCGAGCACGGGATGCACAAGCTCCCGCAGCCGGTGAAGCTCTGGTATCTCTCGAGCTTCTTCCGCGCCGAGAAGCCGCAGGCCGGGCGCTACCGCCAGTTCTGGCAGGTCGGCGCCGAGGCGCTCGGCTCCGACGACCCGGCCGTCGACGCGGAGATCGTCCTGCTGCTCGCGACGCTGCTGGAGGAGCTCGAGGTCGCCGGGCTGCGCCTGCGGCTGTCGAGCCTCGGCACGCCCGCCGCGCGCGCGGCCTACCGCGAGAACCTCGCCGCCCACCTGCGCGCGCACGAGGACGAGCTGTCCGCCGACGTCCGCGCGCGGATCGACCTCAACCCGCTGCGCGCCTTCGACTCCGACCATCCCGGCACCCGCGCCGTCATGCAGACGGCCCCGCTGCTGCTCGACCACCTCGACGCCGCCGACGCCGAGCACTTCGCGACCGTCCGCGAGCTGCTCGACGGGGCGGGCCTGCCGTACGAGGTCGACCCGACGCTCGTGCGCGGGATGGACTACTACACGCGCACGGTGTTCGAGTTCACCTCCGACGCGCTCGGCGCGCAGAGCGGCGTCGCCGGCGGCGGGCGCTACGACGGGCTCGTCGAGATGCTCGGCGGGCCGCCGACGCCGGGCTGCGGCTTCGCCGCCGGCGTCGAGCGGATGCTGCTGGCCGCCGCCGACACGCCGGCGGCGCCCCCGCCGGTCGACCTCTTCGTGTCCTACGACGGCGCCCGCGCGGCGGCGTTCAAGCTCACCGCCGAGGCCCGCGCCGCGCGCCTGAACGCGCACATGGAGCTCGCCGGGCGCTCGCGCAAGGGACAGCTCAAGCAGGCCGATCGGCTCGGCGCCCGCTACGTTGCGATGCTCGACGACGACGGGGGAGCCGTGTTGAAGGACATGCAGGGTGGCGCGCAGCACGACGTGACGGCCGGCGAGGTCGTCGCGCGGATCCTCCGCGACCGGACGCTGCGATGACTGCGCGCCATCGCTCGACGATGCCCGCGGCAAGGCCGCGGAGGGGGTTCTCGCAATGAGACGCCCGCCGCGCGCCAACGGCTACCGCGACGCCTGGTGCGGCGACCTCGACGCCTCGAGGTCCGGCTCGCAGGCGCGGGTCTCGGGCTGGGTCCACGGCCGCCGCGACCACGGCGGGCTGATCTTCATCGACCTGCGCGACCGCTCGGGCATCGTCCAGCTCGTCTTTCACCCCGAGAACGGCGCCGAGCTCTTCGCCGCCGCCGCGAAGCTGCGCGGCGAGTACGTCGTGAGCGTCGCGGGCGACGTCGTCCTGCGCGACGCGCAGAACGTCAACCCGAACCTCGCGACCGGCGAGATCGAGCTGCAGGCGACGGCGATGGACGTCCTCGCCGAGTCGCTGACGCCGCCGTTCCCGCTCGACCAGGACGTCGAGGTCGACGAGCTGCTGCGCCTGCGCCACCGCACGCTCGACCTGCGCCGCCGGCAGATGGTCGAGGCGCTCGTCCTGCGCCACGAGATCGTGCGGACGATCCGCGAGGCGCTCTCCGACGAGGACTTCCTCGAGATCGAGACGCCGATCCTCACGCGCTCGACGCCCGAGGGCGCGCGCGACTTCCTCGTCCCGTCGCGCCTGAACCCCGGGGCGTTCTACGCGCTGCCGCAGTCGCCGCAGCTCTTCAAGCAGCTGCTGATGATCGGCGGCTACGAGCGCTACTTCCAGATCGCGCGCTGCTTCCGCGACGAGGACCTGCGCGCCGACCGCCAGCCGGAGTTCACGCAGCTCGACCTCGAGATGTCGTTCGTCGACGAGGAGGACGTCATCGACGTCAACGAGCGGCTCATGGCGAAGGTCTTCGCCCTCGGCGGCCTCGACCTGCCGCCCCCGCCGTACCCGCGCATGGGCTACGACGAGGCGCTGCTGCGCTTCGGCTCCGACCGCCCCGACACGCGCTTCGGCCTGGAGATCACGGACGTCAGCGAGGCGCTGCGCGGCTCGGAGTTCAAGGTCTTCGCCAACGTATTGGATCCCACCCGCCCCGGGGGAGGGGTCGTGCGCGCGATCAACGCCGGCGCGCGCGAGGTCCCGCGCAAGGAGCTCGACGAGCTCACCGAGGTCGCCAAGCGCCACGGGGCGGGCGGCCTCGTCTGGGCGTTCGTCCAGGACGACGGCACGTGGCGCTCGCCGATCGCGAAATTCCTCGCTGCGGAGGAGATCGCGGCCGTGACGGCGGCGCTCGGCGCCCAGCCCGGCGACCTCCTGCTCGCCGTCGCGGACACGGCCGACACCGCGGCCGCGGCGCTCGGCGCCCTGCGCCTGCACCTCGCAGAGCGCTGGGATCTCATCCCCGCGGGCGCCCACGACGTCCACTGGATCGTCGACTTCCCGATGTTCGGCTACAACGCGGCGGAGCAGCGCTGGGACGCGCTGCACCATCCCTTCACGGCGCCGACGGGCTCCTTCGACGACATCGGGTCGCTGCGCTCGCGCGCGTACGACCTCGTCGTCGACGGCTCCGAGCTCGGCGGCGGCTCGATCCGCAACCACGACCCCGGCGTCCAGCGCCAGGTCTTCGCGGCGATCGGCATGGACGACGAGGAGGCCGAGGAGCGCTTCGGCTTCCTCCTGGAGGCGCTGCGCTACGGCGCGCCGCCGCACGGGGGGATCGCGTTCGGCATCGACCGGATCGTCACGGTGATCGCCGGCCGCGACTCGATCCGTGACGTCATCGCCTTCCCGAAGACCGCCAGCGGCTCGGACCCGCTGACGGGGGCGCCGGCGCCCGTCGACGACGCGCAGCTGCGCGACCTCGGCCTGAAGTCGCTCGTCCCACGGGCGCAGTAACCCCGCCTGCGGCGGACGCCTGTACGAGGGCGGCGCACGCCCGCTCACGCCGGCGCGCGGGAATGCCGACAGCCGCCGCATGGATCAGGTCTCGCGCCCGCTGCTCATCGCCCTCGCCGGCGTGATCGCACTGCTCGCCGTCTGGCTCGTCGCATTGCGGCCGAAGCCCGTTTCGATCGACAAGACGCCGCTCGCGCCGGTCACGGCGATCCCGAAGGCCAAGCAGGCCGCCGCCGCGTCCGACGCCGCCAACGCGAAGCTGCAGGCGGCCACCGGCGGATCGCGCGCTGCCGGCGCCGGTGCCCCGGCCGCCTCCGCCGCGACCCCGGCGACGGCGCCCGCCGCCGCCGCGAAGCCCGCGGTGTCGCGCGCGTCCTCCGGCCCCCGCCTCGACGGCGGCATCGTCCGCGAGATGAAGGCGGGCAAGGTCGTCGTCGTGCTCTTCTGGGATGCGAAGGCGGCCGACGACATCGCCACGCGCGGCGTCCTGCGCGGCCTGGACCTCCATCGTGGCAAGGTCGCCGTCCACGTCGTCCCGATCACCCAGGTCGGTCGCTACCCCGCGATCACCGAGGGCATCACGATCGCCCAGTCGCCGACGACGCTCGTCATCGGCCCCAAGCGCAGCGCCCGCGTCATCGTCGGCCTCACCGAGAGCAAGGAGCTCTCGCAGGCCGTGGACGACGCCCTCGCCGGGCGGTAACGTCCGCAAAGAGCGGCGTCCGCGCGTTGTCACACGCCGGGCGCGCCAACCGCAAGTTCGCTGCACACCCGCCCCTTGCGCTGCCGTGTGAGGCTCACCTAACATGGCGCCTCGTTAGGGAGACCTAACAGCACAGGGATCTGCGTCGACCGGTCGGGGAGGCCGTCGGCGCTCCACGAGACCAAGGGGTGTGTGGCATATGAAGCGACTTCGGTACCTGCTGGCGCTCGGCTGTGCCTGCGCGTTCTCCGTGAGCCTCATCGCCTGCGGCGACTCCAAGGACGACACGGCCACGACGACGGCAACGACCGAGGCCGCAGCGGCTCCGGAGGACGTCATCGCCCCTGACGCGAAGGTCGCGACCGGCCTCACGGGCCTCAAGGCGCTCGCCGCCGAGGTCGGTAAGGAGACGGACGCGGCCGCCTCGAAGACGAAGGCCGAGGGCCTGGAGGCCTTCTGGGCGCCGGTCGAGGGGACCGTCAAGAAGAACGAGCCCGACATGTACGCGACGATCGAAGAGGATCTCTCGCTGCTGGAGTCCGGCGTGGCGACGAAGACGAAGTCCGGCGCCGACGAGATGGGCGCGACCGTCGACGCCTACCTCGCGAAGCACCCGGGCTGATCGCATGACCCGCCGCCTGCTCGCGCTGCTGCTGCTGACCGCCGGCCTCACGCTGCTCGCGCAGGCGACGCCCGCGCTCGCCGCCGGCGGGCAGGGCTCGGTGAGCCGTGACACGGCCATCAAGCAGCTGCGCGCGGCGAGCGTGACGATCGACGAGTCGCTCGCGCTCATGAAGGCCGGCAAGCGCGAGGAGGCCTTTGCGCTCTCGAAGTCCGGCTACCTCACGCACTTCGAGCTCGTCGAGATCCCGCTGCGCGCGGCGAACGCCGGCCTGACGCTGAAGGCCGAGGAGAAGTTCGCCGAGATCCGCGCCGGGATGCGGACCGGCGCGCCGACGAGCGACGTGCGCAAGAGCGTCGTCGAGCTGCGCGGGCTGATCAGCGACGCCGAGCGCCAGCTGACCTCCAAGGGCATCGCCGCGCCGGCGGTCGTCTTCGGGCAGTCGTTCATCATCATGCTGCGCGAGGGCCTGGAGGCCGTGCTGCTGCTCGCGATTCTCTTCGGCTACCTCGAGTCGACGAAGAACGGCCAGTACCGCAAGCACATCCTCTACGGCGTCGGGGCGGCTGCGGTCGCGACGCTCCTGAGCATCTTCCTCGTCGACGAGCTGTTCTCCGTCCTGCCGTTCGGCCGCGAGGTCCTCGAGGCGATCGTCGCGCTGCTGGCGGTGGTGGTGCTCTTCTACGTCTCCTTCTGGCTCATCGCGCGGCTCGAGCAACGGCGCTGGCTGGAGTTCCTCAAGGCGCGGATCTGGACGGCGGTGTCGGCCGGCTCGGCGGTCTCGCTCGTGCTGATCGGCTTCACGTCGGTCTACCGCGAGGGCTTCGAGAGCGTGCTCTTCTACCAGGCGCTGAACACGTTCGGCACGGGCCTCGGCCTGTACATCGGCCTCGGCGCGGCGGCCGGCGCCGCGGTGCTGGCGGTGCTCGCGACGCTGATCTTCAAGTTCGGGCGCAAGCTCCCGATCAAGGTCTTCCTCACGACGGCGGTCTGCTTCGTCATGGCGACCTCGGTGGCGTTCCTCGGCAACGCGATCAGCGCGCTGCAGGTCGCCGACGTCCTGAGCTTCACGCGCCTGGACAGCTGGCC
>DATJEE010000214.1:0-5261 GCA_035496995.1 Solirubrobacteraceae bacterium
CATCTCGAGCGCCGATCTGACGGGCGACAACAAGCCCGATCTGCTCGTCGCGCAATCCCAGGACGCGACGAGCAGCCAGGTGTTCGTGTTCGACGGCGCCACCGGTGCGCACATCGACACGATCAAGCCGCCGGAGCTCAACCCGGACGCCAACCCCGACCCCGCCCTGTCGTTCGTCTACATCGAAACGATGCCGGACGTCGGCAGTTGCCGCAACGGCGACGGCCCGGACCCCGACCACATCTGCGACGACGCGACGGTCGGCCCCGGCGACGGGATCCCCGAGATCCTCGCCGGCGCGCGCGGCCTGCGCGTCAATGCCGCCAGCAACACGACACCGCCGACGACGGCCGACGCCCAGCTCGGCCGCGGCTACATCATCGACGGCGCGACGCGCGCGGTGCTCAAGCGCATCGACATGCCGGCGGCCGATCGCCTCGCGCAGCAGGCGCTGAACGCCGCGCCGCAGTTCGGCCGCGTCATGGCCTCCCCGCAGGCGATGCCGCCCTGCGCCGGCTCGGCGGCCGAGAACAACGACGTGGGCGTCGGGCCATGCCCGAACCTGCCCCGGTCAAGCCGCATCGGCGACCTCAACGGCGACGGTGTCGCCGACATCGTCGTCACGGCGCGCAACTTCCTCGAGACGCCCGCGCAGGCGGCGGCGACGTCGCAATGTCGCGTCTCCGGCGCGGCGACCTGCACGTCCGGCAAGGCCTGGGCCTACAGCGGCGCGATCGTGGGCACCGATCCACGCGCGATCCTCGACACGCCGCTGTACGCCATCCAGAACCCCCTCGCGCAGGCGGCCCCCGGCGGCCAGGAGTTCGGCGGAAACCTCTACCGCATCGGCGACATCAACAGCGCGGCTGCGACGAACTGCTCGGCTGCGGTGGTCAACGCGACGTGCGCGCCCGAGTTCGTCATCCCGGCGCGCAACCTGAGCTACCCGCTCGGCGGGCCGTTCGGGCCCGAGTTCGCGGGCGTCGGCGCGGCATTCCTGTTCAACGGCGCGACCGGCGCGAACATCACGACCCCCGGCGGAACCGCGATCACGAGCCCCGAGCCGCAGAAGCTCTCGCAGTTCAGCGGCTCGTTCAACGGCGGCCGCCCGGTCGGGGACCTCGGCGCGTCGACGGCGCCGGACATCCTGCTGCCCGCGGCGCTGCAGAACGTGACGCTCACGGACGAGGGCAAGCTCTGGGCGTTCAACGCCGTCGGTGGCGGCGGCGGGGCGACCGGCAGCTGGCAGTTCGCGAGCATCACCGACCCGACGCCCCAGGTGGGCGGGAACTTCGGCGGCGGCTTCACCGGCGTCGGCAACCTCGCCGACGGACCGTCGGACCCCGCCAACGAGGTGCTCGTCTCGGGGTTCCACTTCGATCCGTTCACGCAGGCGACCGACGCCCCGGCCGACCTGCACTTCATGAACGTCCAGACGGGTCATGACCTGATGGCGATCCCCGACCCCGACAACGCGCAGGGCGACGGGTTCGGCGTCGGCCTCACGCCGATGGGCGACCTCAACGGCGACGGGTTCCTCGACTTCGCCGCGTCCGCGTACCTCTCGAACGTCACGACCGGCGGCGACGGGCGGGCGTTCATCTTCACGAGCGACAACTCGCCCCTGCCGGCCCCGCCGGCCGGACCCCCGGCGACGCCGGCCGCCCCGGCAGCGTCCACGGCCAGCGCCGCGCCGCTGCAGCCGGGACGCTGCGCCAACCGGATGGAGGGCACGAACGCCGCGGACACGCTCTCCGGGACGCTCGCCGGCGATCAGATATTCGCGTTCGCCGGCGCGGACGTCATCAATGCGTTCCAGGGCGAGGACTGCGTCGACGCCGCCGGCGGTGACGACACGATCGACGCCGGCGACGACAACGACAAGGTCGTCGGCGGCTCGGGCGACGACAACGTCCACGGCGAGGACGGACGCGACGAGCTGTTCGGCGGCACCGGCGACGACCGACTCGACGGCGGCGACGGGCGCGACATGCTCGCGGCCGGCCCCGGCAACGATCGCATCGTCGGCGGCCCCGGAGCCGACCGCCTCTTCGGCGAGGCGGGCAAGGACCGCATCATCGGCGGCTCGGGCGCGAACACGATCGACGGCGGATCCGGCAACGACTCGATCGAGGCTCGCAACGGCACGGTCGACACGATCCTCTGCGGCAAGGGCATCGACCGCGTCCGCGCCGACAGGGTCGACAAGCTCAGCGCGTGCGAGCGCGTGACCTACGGCAACCAGAAGGAAAGGGCGAAGTCATGAGCAAGCTCGCGACTGCTGACCCCAAGACGGACTCCGTTCCCGACGCACCCAAGAAGCGCGAACGGGGACGCGGCGCGGCGGCAGGGATGCTGCCCGCGCTCGTCATCGCCGTGGCGCTCGTCGCGGCCGGCGTGGGGGCGATCGTCGTCTCCTCGTCGTTCGACACGCCGCACAAGGCGCGCGCCCTCGGCGCGAACCTCGCGATCGACGACGGGGCGGCCAACCCGCTCGATCTGTCCGCGAACAACTCGCCGGCACTCGTGCGCAACCCGGTCGACGCGAACAACCTCGTGACGGCCAACCGGATCGACTCGCCGAACTACTCGTGCTCGCTGAACGTCTCCTTCGACGGCGGCGGGCGCTGGGCGCAGACGGCGATCCCGGCCCCGGCCGGCGCCTCGAAGTGCTACGCGCCGGACGTCGCGTTCTCGTCCAACGGCACGCTCTACCTCTCGTTCGTGACGCTCAAGGGGCGCGCCAACTCCCCCGACGCCAGCTGGATCAGCCGCTCCAGCGACGGCGGCAAGACGCTGACGACCCCCGTCAAGACGCCGCTCGGGCCGCGGGCCTTCCAGGTCCGGCTGACGGCCGATCCGCGCTCGCCCGGGCGGATCTACCTCACGTGGCTGCAGGCATCCGAGCTCGGGCTCTACGCCCTGGCGACGACCGGCAACCCGATCATGGCGATCCGCTCCGACGACGGCGGCGAGAACTGGACCGAGCCGACGCGCGTCAGCAGCCCGGCACGCCAGCGCGTCGTCGCGCCCTCGCCCGCGGCCGGTGCGGCCGCCGGCGAGCTCGACGTCCTGTACCTCGACCTCGGCGACGACTCGCTCGACTACGCCGGCGGCCACAAGGGCCGCGGGGGCCCGCCCTTCAGCGGCCCCTGGCAGCTCGTCCTCGCGCGCTCGACGGACAACGGCGCGACGTGGAAGGAGTCCGTCGTCGATCCCAAGCTCACGGCGACCGAGCGCTTCATCGTGTTCACGCCGCCGTTCCCGTCGCTCGCCGTCGACAAGGGCAGCGGCCGGATGTACGCGTCCTTCCAGGACGGGCGGCTCGGCGACGCCGACGTCTGGCTGTGGTCGCTCGGCCGCGGCTCCAACAGCTGGAGCAAACCGGTCCGCGTCAACGACACGCCGCTGCGCGACAAGACGGCGCAATACCTGCCGAAGCTCTCGGTCGCGCCCAACGGCCGCCTCGACGTCATGTACTACGACCGCCGCGCCGATCGCACGAACGTCCTCAACGAGGTGTCGCTGCAGTCGTCCTTCGACGACGGCAAGACGTTCCTGCCGCGGGTGCGCCTGTCCGACCGCGCCTTCAGCTCGCGCATCGGGTTCGGCCTCGAGCGCGGGCTGCCCGACCTCGGCAGCCGGCTCGGCCTGCTGTCGACGAACTCGCGCGCCTACGGCGTCTGGACGGACACGCGCGGTGGCAGCGTGCGCACCGCCAAGCAGGACATCGCCCGCGGGGTGGTCGCCTTCAACGACCCGCCGCGGCTGTCCTCCGGCCTGAAGGCGCTGCTCGTCGCGGGCGGCATCGTGCTCGTGCTCGGCGGCCTGGCGGTCGCCGGGCTCACGGGAATGCGGCGACGGCGCCTCGCCTGAGCGTGCCGGCCGAACGTTCGCGAGGGGCCGACGGGGCCCCTCGCGACACGCGCGGCGGCGGCGGATACGTGGCGCGCGGGCTGCCTTGCAGGCGCCTCATAGGTGCGCTAGACATATAGTCGCGTGTCGGGAAGCCTCGAACCCCAGATCCCGCCGCGGATCCCGAAGGATCTGCGGACCGCCTGGCTGCTGTTGCTGCTGCGCGCAGCGCCGAGCTACGGCTACGTGCTGCGCCGCGCGCTGCATGAGCGCGGCATCGAGATCGAACCGGGCAGCCTCTACCGCAGCCTCCGCGAGCTCGAACGCGACGCGTTCATCACGTCGCGCTGGGTCGAGCCGGCAGCCGGCCCGCGGGCGCGGGTCTACACCCTCACGCCCGCCGGCGAGCACGGCCTCGAAGTGCTGGCGACGGCGATCGAGCTCGGCCGCGACGCGCAGGGGCGCTTCCTCGTGGCCTACGGCCGGCCGCCCGGCGACGCCTACTCCTGAACCGTGCGCGGGAACAGCGCGATCAGCACGTCGGAGGTGTGGACCATCAGGGCCTGCCCCTTCGGGGTGGCCTCCCAGACGGCGTCGCGGAAGCCGGTCTTCGGGATCGCGAACGCCCCGAAGGTCCGGTCGTCGGTCCCGACGTACCACACGTAGTCCGTGTCGCCGGGGGGCGCGTCGTCCTTCGGCTCGGCCTTCTGCAGCGCGCCGCTGAACATCGCGATCAGCGGCGCCCCCGCCCGTGCCGAGCGCACCGTCACGGTCCAGTGCAGGCCGAGCCGGCCCTGCAGCGCGGCCACGACGCCGGCGTGTCCAAGGCTCTCGCTCATGACCCGGCATGATATGTGAGCTACACACTTGCCTGCGTGCATATAGCTGCGCTACGTTCGCGTTCAGCAGAGGCCGTCGCGCCCGTACCGCGTCAGACGGCTCATTTCCGAGGGGGGAGCCAGGCATGCGCGATCGGGATGGCCTTGAGGATTTGCTTGCGACGTTCGGTCACGACCCGCTGACGAGACGCCAGCTCGTCGGCCGCGCGGGGCTCGGCTTCGGCGCGCTGACCGCCGCCGGCTTCCTCGCCGCCTGCGGCAGCAGCGACAAGAAGAGCACCGGCCAGATCAAGCAGGGCGGGACGGTGACGATCGGTGCCGAGGAGGACGCCTACGTCCTCAAGGGCGACGGTGCCAACGTCGGCCAGTACCCGCTGAACGCCAACATCTTCGAGGGCCTCGTCCGCATGGATCCCAGCTACGGGATCATCCCCGTGCTGGCGACGAGCTGGACCGTCCGCGGCGACACCTGGCGCTTCGTGCTGCGCCAGGGCGTGAAGATGCACAACGGCCAGCCGTTCGACGCCAAGTCCGTGAAGTACAGCTTCGATCGCATCGCCGCCCAGG
>DATJEE010000215.1:0-17553 GCA_035496995.1 Solirubrobacteraceae bacterium
CGAGGAGGATGTCGTTGATCTTGAGGAAGTTCTCGAGGACCGTGGGGCTCTTGAACGCGCGGTTGTAGCCGACGCGGACGTTGTGCTGCGGCGCCACCTCGTACTGGACCGCGACCTTGGGGCTCAGCTGCGTCTCGTAGAGCGAGTGGGTGTCGACGCGCGCGGCGGCGGCGAGCCGCAGCCGCACGGC
Organism: Solirubrobacteraceae bacterium; assembly: GCA_035496995.1. Lineage (GTDB taxonomy): Bacteria > Actinomycetota > Thermoleophilia > Solirubrobacterales > Solirubrobacteraceae > CADCVQ01. Next base: position 191 of record DATJEE010000215.1, read on the forward strand.
ATGTGGCGCTCGCTGGCCCCCGGAGAGTTCATCCTCGGCTACCCCGACGAGGACACGATGACCGACGCCGCCCGGCGGCTGCCGCCCGCGCCGGCCGACCCGCTGGGAGCCAACGGCACGTACATGGTGTGGCGCAAGCTGCACCAGGACGTCGCGCTCTTCCGGCGCGCGCTGCGCGCGGCGGCGGCGCGCTGGGGGGACGGCGACGAGCGCAGGCTGGCGGCGAAGATCGTCGGCCGCTGGCAGGACGGCACGCCGCTCTCGAAGTGCCCCGACGGACCCGACCCGGCGTTCGATGCGGCGGCGCCCGGCGCCAACGACTTCCGCTACGGCGACGACCTCGGCGGGCGCCGCTGCCCCGTCGGCGCGCACATCCGCCGCTCCAACCCGCGTGACGCGCTCGGTCACGAGGGCACGCTGAGCATGCGCCACCGGATGATCCGGCGCGGGATGCCGTACGGGCCGCCGCTGCCCGAGGGTGTCACCGAGGACGACGGGACCGCGCGCGGGCTGATCTTCGTGAGCTTCCAGGCGAGCATCGCGCGCCAGTTCGAGGGCGTCCAGGGGCCCTGGCTCGCCGACGGCAACATCTTCGGCCTCGGGCACGACCGCGACTACCTGCTCGGCGACGCGTCGGGCGGCGGCAAGATGACGATCCAGGGGCGTCGCCCGTTCTTCCTCGCCCCGCAGCAGCCGTTCGTCACGACGCGCGGCGGCGAGTACCTCTTCGTGCCGGGCATCGCCGCCCTGCGCGCGATCGCGGACGGAGGCGTGCGATGAGCTCAGGCGAGAACCCCGGCGGGCCCGACCGCGTGATCGACTGCCTGCACCGGATGGAGACCCAGCTGCGCAACGTGCCGGGGTACCGCCGCGGCCACGCCCGCGGGATCGGCTTCCACGGGACCTTCACGGCCACGCCCGAGGTCGCCGCGCTGACGACCGCCGAGCACCTCCAGGGCGACCCCATCGCCTGCATCGTGCGGCTGTCCAACGGCGGCGCGAGCCCGTACCTCGCCGACCGCTCGGGCCCGAAGACCGGCAACCCGCTCGGCCACGCCGTGCGCTTCGAGCTGCCGTCCGGCGACAACTCGACCTGGACGGCGCTGACCCTCGCGGCATTCCCGCCGCACACGCCCGACGACTTCATCGCGATGGTCACGGCGCAGAAGCCGGCGCTGCCCGGCGGCGGCGCGAACCCGCTCGCGATGGCGGCGTTCGCGCTGCCGCGCCCGCACACGATCCGGGGGGTCAAGGCGGCGGCGACGCTCAAGCCGCCCAAGAGCCTCGCGACGGCGCGCTTCAACGGCTTTCACTCCTACTGGCTCGTCGCTGCGGACGGCCGGCGCCAGGCGTTCCGCTTCCGCTGGATGCCGGTCGCGGGGATCCAGGACATGGACCCCGCCGACGACGTCGTGCTGCCGCCGCAGTACGTCATCGACGAGATCCGCAACCGGGTGGCGGCCGGGCCGGTCGCGTGGCGGCTCGTGTTCCAGCTCGCCGATCCGGGAGACGACATCGACAACCTCACGAAGCTGTGGCCGGAGTCGCGGCGGCTGCTGGACGCCGGCGAGCTCGTCATCGACCGGCTGCACTCCGATCAGCAGCTCGTCGAGGAGCTGATCTTCGACCCCACGCGCGTCCCGCCGGGGATCGAGTGCTCCGGCGACCCGCTGCTGCACTTCCGCTCGGAGGCCTACGCCGAGTCGCACCGGCGCCGGACGGCCGAGCGCAAGCCGGCGATCAGGCCAGCGTGACGGCGACCGCGGGCGCGCCGCGCAGCGTCTGCAGTACGACGCAGTAGCGCTCGGTGAGCTTCAGGAGCGTCGCGAGCTGCTCGTCGCTCGCGCCGGGCGCGTCGAGGTCGAAGTCCAGCGCGATCGAGGCGAACCCGACGGGGGCGTCGCGGTCGACGGCGAGCGTGCCGCGGAAGTCGAGCACGCCGGAGGCGGTGATCGTGCCGGCGGTGACGGGGATCTCCAGCGCGGTCGCGACGGCCTTCAGCGTCACGCCCGCGCACGCGACGAGCGCCTCGAGCAGCATGTCGCCGGAGCACAGCGCGAGGCCGTCGCCGCCCGTGGCCGGGTGCAGGCCGGCGGTCGCGAGCGCGCGACCGGTCTGCACCGAGCACGTGATCTCCTCGTCGAGCGTGCCGGTCGCGGTGAGCGTCACGAGCGCCGCCTCGGGCTCGGCGCGGTAGTGCTGCTTCAGCGGCTCCTGGAGGGTGCGGAGGGCGTCGCGATCCATGGCCGGGACGCTACAGCGTGCGAGCCGCCGACGAACCCGACGCCTCACGCGTCTTCGCGCCCAAGCGCGTCACGTCGAAGTCGGAGGCCGAACGCGCGTGATTCGTCGCAAACGCGCGTAGTTCCGTAACGGTCAGGGCGCCACGCTGGGGCCCATGCCGTCTGGTGGCAAGGGGGTGCGCCGGGTTACGATCGCTCCGCGAGCGCAAGCCGGAGCACCCCCCGACCTGCGGGTCGCGCGGCGGGCCGCGCTGCAACACGGGTGCATCGACGTCGACCAGCTCGCTGCGTGCGGACTCGATCACTCCGCGGTCGCGCGGCGTGTCGACGAAGGCCACCTGCATCCCAAGCACCGTGGCGTCTACGCCGTCGGCCACGCCGCCCTCACCCTCGACGGCCGCTTCATGGCCGCCGTCCTCGCGGGCGGCGGCGACGCGGTCCTGAGCCGCTGGGCCACCTGCGCGCTGGCCGGGCTCATGCGGTGGGACGAGGGCCGGCTCATCGACGTCACCGTTCCCACGAGCCGCGCCCGCCCCGGCATCCGCTTTCACAAGACGCGCGGCCTGGATCCGCGGGACACGACGCGCATCCGCGGCATCCCTACGACGACCGTCGCCCGCGCGATCCTCGAGATCGCGCCCCAGCTCTCCGAACACCGCCTCAAGCGCCTCGTCCGCCAGGCCCAGGCCGAAGACCTCGCCACGGTCGGCCAGTTCGCCGAGACCCTGCAAAGAGCCAACGGCCACCGAGCGACGAAAAGGCTGGCCGCCCTCATCGAAACGGGACCCGCGCCGACGCGCAGCAGCCACGAGGACGTCGTCCTCGACCTCATCCTGGCCGCCGGCTTCGAGCACCCGCGCGTGAACGAAAAGCTCGACGGCACGTCATACGTTCCCGACTTCCGCTGGCCCGCCCAGCGCCTGATCCTCGAGGTCGACAGCCGCTGGCACGACGGCCGCCTCGCCCAGGAGCTGGACGCGACCCGCCAGGCCGCACTCGAGGCCGCCGGCGAGCGCGTGCTCAGGACCACCCGTGACCAGGTCGTCGGCAACCCGCACGAGCTCGTGCGCCGTCTGTCCGCCGCCGGCGCACCGTCCGCGCGGTGAGGCCGCCGTGCGGCCGACATCCGGGCGCATCGCTCAAGACGCCGCCCTCCCGCGCCGAAGACCAACGCAACGGATGCATCCGCGATCCCTCATCGCCCGGCTGCGACTGCGCATCGGCGCGCGCTTCGTCATCGTCCTCGGCCTCCTCGTCGTCGGCACCGGCCTGCTCGGGGGCATCGCGCTGACCGGTCTCGGCGCCCTGAGTCACAGCAACGCGGGGCTGCGCGCGGCGGTCACCGAGAGCACGACCGACAGCGACGTCCGCGCCGACGCGATCCTCTTCGGCGGGGAGCTCCAGCTCTACTTCACGGCGACCGACCCCGCCCTCCGGAAGGCCCTCGACCGCGAGATCGAGCCCAGGATCGTCGACATCGAGGCGGGCCTGGCCGCGATGTTCCGCGCGTATCGCGCCAACCCGGCCGCCCTGCGCATCGCCCGCCAGCACGAGCGGCCCTATCGCCGGCTGCTCGCCGTCTGGCGCCGCGACAGCCTCGACGTCGCGCCCCTGTCCGCGACGGCCCGCGAGCAGCTCACCGCGCGCCTGCACGAACACGTCAACGCCCTCGTCGCGGCCGGCGACCGCATGCAGGTGCGCGACGCGCGCGTCGCCACCGCGGCCGCCGCCGCCGCGGCCAGGCGCTACCGCGAGACCCGCAACCTCATCGTCGAGTCGCTCGCCGCGCTCCTGCTCGTGAGCGTCATGCTCGCCGTGTGGCTCGTGCGCAGCGTCGTGCCGCGCGCCCGCCGCTACGCCGCCTTCGCAAGCCGCGTCTCCGACGGCGAGCTCGGCGCGCGGCTGGAGGCCTCCGGCAGCGACGAGCTCGACGACCTCGGCCGTTCCCTCGACGGGCTCGTCGCGACCCGCCAGGTCGCCGAGGAGTACGCCGAGACGCAGACCGAGTTCACCGATGCGCTGCAGGTCGCAGACGGGGAGGAGGAGGCGCATCTCGTGCTCCGGGCGCACCTGCAGCGCTCGATCGCCGACAGCAGCGTCGTCGTCCTGAACCGCAACAACAGCGCCGATCGGCTCGAGGCGCGCACGCCCGTCGCGGCCGGCAGCGCGCTCGAGGACGGCCTCTCGGGCGCCGGGCCGCGCGACTGTCTCGCCGTCCGGCTCGCCCGGCCGCAGCGCACCGACCCGTCACGGCCCGCCCCGCTCATGCCCTGCCAGGTCTGCGGCAAGCTCCCGGGCGCGGTGGGGTGCAACCCGCTGCTCGTCGGCGGCGAGGTCATCGGGTCGGTCCTCGTCACGCGTCCGGCCCCGCTGACCGCCGCCGATGATCGCCGCCTCCAGGACACGGTCATCCAGGCCGCGCCGGTGCTCGCCAACCTGCGCAACCTCGCGATCGCCGAGATGCGTGCGGCGACCGACGCGCTCACCGGCCTGCCGAACTCGCGCGCCGTGCGCGACACCGTCAAGCGCATGGCCGCCCTGGCGGGCCGGACGAGCGAGCCGCTGGCGGCCGCCATGCTGGACCTCGACCACTTCAAGCAGATCAACGACCAGTTCGGCCACGGCCGCGGTGACGACGTGCTCGCGGCCGTCGGGGCCGTGCTGCGCGAGCGCCTGCGCGCGAGCGATTTCGTCGGCCGTCTGGGTGGCGAGGAGTTCGTCATGCTGCTGCCCGCGACGAGCCGCGACGGCGCTGTCGAGGCGGCCGAGAAGCTCCGCGCGGCGGTCGAGTCGATCAGCGTCCCGGGCGTCGAGCGCAAGATCACCGTGAGCATCGGCATCGCCCTCATTCCCGACAACGCCGGCGACGCCGACGGCCTCCTGCGCGAGGCCGATCGCGCGCTCTACGCGGCCAAGGAGGCCGGGCGCAACCGCGTCGTGGTCGCGGTCCCGAGCGAGGCCGCGGCCGCCCGGCGCAAGGAGGCCGCGAACTCCGCCAACTAGACTGGGGCGCGGCCATGATCACGACCAACCAGCTCAAGAACGGCAACCACATCGAGGTCGACGGGACGATCTTCAAGGTCCTCGAGTTCCAGCACGTCAAGCCCGGCAAGGGCGGAGCCTTCGTCCGCACGAAGCTGCGCCGCACCTCCGACGGCAACGTCATCGACAAGACCTTCCGCGCCGGCGAGAAGTTCCGCTCGGTCCGCACCGAGGCGCGCAAGATGCAGTTCCTCTACTCCGACGGGACCGACGCGCACTTCATGGACGCCGAGAGCTACGAGCAGCTCGCCGTCCCGATGACCGGCGTCGCGGACGCCCTGCGTTGGACGAAGCCCAACGACACCGTCGACGTGCTCTTCATCGACGACGTGCCCGGCGACCTGCAGCTGCCGTCCTCCGTCGAGCTCGAGGTCACCGAGACCGAGCCCGGCCTGCGCGGCGACACGGCCTCCGGGGGCGGTGACAAGCCCGCGACGCTCGAGACCGGCGCCACGATCCGCGTCCCGCTCTTCGTCAACGTCGGCGACCGGGTGAAGGTCCAGACGGCCTCGGGCGCCTACATGTCGCGCGCCTGACGACGGCGTCTTGTCGCGCCGCTCCGACCAGCGCCGGGACGCCGTCTTCGCGCTCTACCAGGCCGATGTCACCGGCCGCGAGCTCGAGGACGTCCTCGAGCGCAACGCCTCGATCTTCACGCGCGCGCTCGCCTACGCCGCCGAGGATCGCGGCGAGGAGCTCGACGCGCTCGTCGCCCGTCACGCCAAGGGCTGGACGATCGACCGCATCGCCCCGCTGGAGCGGGCGATCATGCGCGTCGCGTTGCTGGAGATGTGCCACCCCGACGCCGCGCCCGCCGACACGCCGATCCCGCCCGAGGGCGCGATCGACGAGGCCGTCGAGCTCGCGAAGACCTACTCCGGCGCCGACGCGCCCGGCTTCGTCAACGGCATCCTCTCCGCCGTCCACCGCGAGATGGGCAAGAATCCCGCCGGATGACCCACGACGACGACGCCACCCTCGACGAGCTCGTGACGCGCCTGGAGCGGGCCGCCGAGCAGCTGCGCTCGGGCGATCTCAGTGCCGACGCGGCGGCGACCGTCGTCGAGGACTGCGCCGCGCTCGCGTCCCAGGCGTCGGCCGAGCTCGAGCGCCGCGCCCGCGACGCGGGGCGCGACCCGCTGCCCGGTCAAGACAGCCTGCTCTAGTGGACCCGTCCGGCCGGATCCACTAGTGGCGTACCCCGACGAGCTGCGGCTGCTCATCGAGGACGAGCTCGAAGCCCTGAGCTTCGCCCAGGACCCGCTGGCCGACGGGCTCGTCGAGGCCATGCGCTACAGCCTCCTCGCCGGCGGCAAGCGCATCCGCCCGGTGCTCGCCCTCGCCACGGCCCGCGCGATCGGCAGAGACGAGCGCGACCTGCTCCCGCTCGCCGCCGCGATCGAGCTCATCCACACGTACTCGCTCATCCACGACGACCTCCCGGCGATGGACGACGACGACATGCGCCGCGGGCGCCCGACGAACCACGTCGCGTTCGGCCAGGACGTCGCGATCCTCGCCGGCGACGGGCTCTACGCCGAGGCCTTCCGCCACCTGCTGTCGCACCAGCGCGGCGACCCGGCGGACGTCCTGGCGGCCGTCTGCGAGCTGGCCGCGGCCACCGGCGTCAACGGGATGGTCGGCGGCCAGTACCTCGACGTCGCCGGCGTCCAGCCCGACGAGCCGGACGCCGCGCGCGCGCTGCGGCGCCTGCACGAGCTCAAGACGGGGCGACTGATCGGCGCGTCGGTAGAATGCGTATTGCTCATAGCAGGGATGCGCCGCCCAGCGACAACCGCGTATTGCGACTTCGCCGCCGAGCTCGGGGTCCTCTTTCAGATCGTCGACGACATCCTCGATGTGACCGGCACGGACGACGCGCTTGGCAAGCCCCAGGGCAGCGACGAGCGCCATGGCAAGCGCACCTATGTGACCGAGTTCGGGTTGGAGGGGGCACGCGCGCTCGCCGCGCGCTCGCACCGCCAGGCCCGGGCCTCGCTCGCCCAGGCCGCCCCCGCCGGAGCCCCCGAGCTCGAGCAGATCACCGACTTCATCGCCACCCGCAGCTCCTGAACGACAACATGACCCCGCTCCCGATCCTCCATCGCATCAATCGCCCGCAGGACCTGCACCCGCTCTCCGAGCAGGAGCTCGTCCAGGTCGCCGACGAGGTCCGCGCCCACATCATCTCGACGGTCGGGGAGGTCGGCGGCCACTTCGGCGCGAACCTCGGGACCTGCGAGCTCGCCGTGGCGCTGCACTCGCTCCTGGACTCCCCCCGCGACAAGATCCTCTGGGACGTCGGCCACCAGGCCTACCCGCACAAGATCCTCACCGGTCGCCGCGAGGCGCTCTCGACGATCCGCCAGTACGGCGGCCTCGCCCCGTTCTGCTCGATCCCGGAGTCCGAGCACGACATTATGGGCGCCGGCCACGCGTCGACCTCGATCGGCTACGCGGTCGGACTCAAGGAGGGCATGAAGCGCATGGGCGCGCCCGACAGCGGCAAGGTCGTCGCGGTCATCGGCGACGGCTCGATGACCGGCGGCGTCGCCTTCGAGGCGCTGCACCAGGCCGGCGGCGCGGGCACGCCGATCGTCGTCGTCCTCAACGACAACGGCATGTCGATCGCCCCGAACGTCGGCGCCCTGTCGCGCTACTTCACCCGCGTGCGCCTGAACCCGAAGCTCTGGCACACGCGCGAGAGCCTCGAGGGGCGCCTGAGCGAGCTGCCCGGCGTCGGCCCGCACTTCGAGCGCTTCGGCCCGCAGCTGAAGGAGTCCATCAAGGCCTTCTGGGCCCCCGGCCTGCTCTGGGAGGAGCTCGGCTGGGCCTACACCGGCGTCATCGACGGCCACGACGTCCGCGCCCTGCGCGTCGCGCTGCGCAGCGCGTTCGCCGCCCAGCGCCCGGTCGTCGTCCACATCGCGACGGTCAAGGGCAAGGGCTTCGCGCCCGCCGAGGACGGCGGCCAGGAGGGCCAGGAGCGCTGGCACGCGGCGAAGCCGAAGTCGATCCGCGGCGGCGTCGCGATGCCGATCGCGCGCGTCGATCCCGCCGCGCCCGCGCGCCCACCGCAGTACACCGCCGTCTTCGGCAATGCGCTCGTCGACGAGTGCCGCCGCGACGAGCGCGTCGTCGGGATCACCGCGGCGATGAACACCGGCACGGGCCTCGACGTCCTGCAGAAGGTCATGCCCGAGCGCTACTTCGACGTCGGGATCGCCGAGCAGCAGGCGATCCTCTTCGCCGCCGGCCTGGCGCTGGAGGGCGTCAAGCCCGTCGCGGCGATCTATTCGACCTTCCTGCAGCGCGCCTACGACCAGATCGTCCACGACGTCTGCCTCCAGCGCCTGAACGTCGTCTTCGCGCTCGACCGCGCCGGCCTCGTCGGCGACGACGGGCCGACGCACCACGGCGTCTTCGACATCGCCTACCTGCGTCCGCTGCCGAACATCGTCCTCATGGCGCCGCGCGACGAGGCGATGCTCGTCCACATGCTGCGCACGGCGCTCGTCTACGACGACGGCCCGATCGCCCTGCGCTACCCGCGCGGCGAGGCCCGCGGCACGCCGCTGCCGGCCTGGCCGAAGCCGATCGAGATCGGCACCGGCGAGATCCTGCGCGAGGGCGACGGCAAGGTCGCGGTCGTCGGCTACGGCACGGGCGTCGCGAAGGCGCTCGAGGCCGCGGTCCTGCTCGCCGAGAGCGGCATCGAGGTCACGGTCGCCGACGCGCGCTTCGCCAAGCCGATCGACGCCCCGCTCATGGCGCAGCTCGCCGCCGAGCACGAGCTGCTCGTGACCGTCGAGGAGGGCGTCCTCGCCGGCGGCTTCGGCAGCGCCGTCTGGGAGGCGCTGGACGAGATCGGCTCGCACGGCGCGCGGATCCTGCGCGTCGGGCTGCCCGATCGCTTCGTCACGCACGGCACGCCGGCGCTCCTGCACGCCGAGGTCGGGTTCACCGGCCGCCGGATCGCCGAGCGCATCGAGGCCGCGGTCTCCGATCGGGCGATTGCCGGGGCGTAGGCGCTGGACGGCGCAGGCGGTCGCACTGGCGCTCGCGCTCGCGCTCGCCGGCTGCGGAGAGGCCGCGCCGGTCGAGCCGGTCCGCGTCCTGCAGCTCAGCCCGGCGACGGTCCTGCCGTCGCGCGGCGGCGGGCGCCAGGCGGTGGGCGTCGCGGCGTCGCTGCGCAGGGCGGCGGTGACCCCCGCGCGGACGGCGGCCGTCGCATGGCCCGTCGTGGAGGTCCCGAACGTCGGCTCGATCGCGCTGGATGCGCCGAACGGCGGCCGCCTCGTCAACGGCCTGCAGCTCCCCGCACAGGGGCTGTACTGGGTCACGTGGGACGGCGTCCTCGGCCGGATCCCCAACCGCGCCGACCGCCGCTGGGGCACCGACCGGCTGATCGCCTTCCTCGTCACGGTCCTGCGCGACTACCGGATCGCCCACCCGACGGCCCCGCCGGTCCTCGTCGGCGACCTCAGCCGCCCGTTCGGCGGGCCCCTTCGGCAGCGACTTCGGCGGGCTCGGGCACGCGTCGCACCAGAACGGCCTCGACGCCGACGTCTACTACCCGCGCGCCGACCACACGCTGCGCGCGCCGGCGGGGCCGCAGGACGTCGACCACGTCCTCGCGCAGGATCTCGTCAGCCGCTTCGTCGCCTACGGCGCGCAGTTCGCGTTCGTCGGGCTGCACGTCGGGCTCGGCGGGCCGCCGGCGATCGTGCAGGCGATCGCCCACCACGACGACCACGTCCATGTCCGGATCGCCAACGTGACGCCCGCCGGCTGAGCCTGAATGAACCGGCCCTCCCGGACATGAAACGGCCCGCCGGGGTGGACGGGCCGTCTCGGGGAGGAGAGACACTGCTATGTGATTGTCGTCGTGCACCGCACGGCGGGCGCCCTTCGCAGGTGGTCCCCTTGGCAAGGACCGGCCCTGCCGTGCTGCATGAATTGTCCTGGCTGGCCGGCCAGCCGTGCGTGAGACGGGTCACACAAGAGCGCGAGGGGTACCGTTGCTGCGTGGCTCGCGTACGGCTGGACACCCTGCTGGCGGAGCGCGGCCTCTTCACGTCGCGGTCGCGTGCCGCCGCGTCCGTCATGGCGGGCGAGGTGCGGCTCGGCGGCGACGGTGCGCGCGCGGAGAAGCCCGGGCAGCTCGTGGATCCCGACGTCACCGTGGCCGTCGACGAGCGGCCGCGATTCGTCTCGCGCGGCGGCGTGAAGCTCGCCAACGCGCTCGCGCGGTTCGGCCTGGACCCGGCGGGCCGCCACGCGCTCGACGTCGGCGCGTCGACCGGCGGCTTCACGGACTGCCTGCTGCAGGCCGGCGCCGTCCACGTCGTGGCGCTCGACGTCGCCTACGGCGAGCTCGACTGGGGGCTGCGCAACGACGAGCGCGTCACGGTGATGGAGCGCCGCAACGCCCGCACGATGGCGGCCGCCGACCTGCCCTACGCGCCCGACCTCGTCGTGATGGACCTGTCGTTCATCTCGCTGACGAAGGTCCTGCCGGCCGTGCTCGCGACCGTGGCCGAGCGCTACGACGTCCTGGCGATGGTCAAGCCGCAGTTCGAGGTCGGCAAGGGACGCGTCGGCAAGGGTGGCGTCGTGCGCGAGCCCGACCTGCGGCGTGAGGCGCTCGTGTCGGTCGCGAGCTTCGCGTGCGGCCAAGGCGCGAGCGTGCTCGGCTTCGCCTCCTCGGGGCTGCCGGGGCCGAAGGGCAACCGCGAGAGCTTCGTCTGGCTCGCCGAGGGCGGCCGCGACGGCGCGCTCGACGACCTCGAGGCCGCGGCGCGGACGATCGAGCCATGAGCTGCATCGCCGCCGCCGCCGTGCTGACGCACAACCGCCCGCACGAGACCCGGGCGCTGCTGGAGCAGCTCATCGCCGCCGCCCGCGAGTACGGCGTCGTGCTGCACTTCGACGCCGACGAGACGGCGAAGCTCGGGCTGAGCGGGGACGACACGGTCGTCGTGGACGCCCCGCGGCGCGCGCCCGTCGACCTCTGCATCGTGTTCGGCGGCGACGGCACGATCCTCAAGGGCCTGCGGCGCTACTGCGGCACGGCGGTGCCGGTGTTCGCCGTGAACTTCGGCGAGGTCGGGTTCCTCGCCGCGCTGGAGCCCGAGGAGGTCGACGAGTTCGGCTTCGGGCGCGTGTTCTCGTGCGACTTCGACGTCCTGCACCTCCCGGCGATCGCGATGGAGACCGGCGGCAACGGCCCGTCGAAGGCGTTCAACGACGTGTCGGTGCACCGCAAGATCGGGGCGCGCGTCGCGCAGCTCGCCTACGGCGTCGAGGGCGAGGAGGTGGGGTCGGTGCGCTGCGACGGGCTCGTCATCTGCACGCCCGCCGGCTCGACGGGCTACAACCTCGCCAACGGCGGCCCGGTGCTCGCCTGGGGCGTGGAGGGCTTCGGGGTGTCGTTCATCGCGCCGCACTCGCTGACGGCGCGCGCCCTGGTGGTCGCGCCCGGCGACACGCTGCGCGTCACGAACCACGGCGGCGACGCCGTCGACGTGTCGATCGACGGCCGCCCGGCCTGCGAGATCGCCCCCGGCGAGGTCCTGCGCGCGCGCTTCGAGCCCGGCGCCGGGCGGTTGGCGCAGCTCCCGGGGGCCTCGTTCTACCGGCGGCTGCGGGCGAAGTTCGGGCGCCTGTCGTCGTAGCGCGGGGGGCTTACACGCGCGGGCCGGCGAGGACCTCGTACACGCCGCGCTCCTGACCCTCCGCGTCCGCGAGCGAGTAGTCGAGGATGGCGCTGAAGTGGTCAAGGGCGTCGACCCACTTCTTGCCCGAGTCCGCCTGCAGCTTGTTGAGGTCGACGAGGCGCTGGTTGGTCGCGAGGCCGCCACCGCCGACCTTTTGCATCTTGTGTCCATAGAAGCTCGATTCGGGGTTGGCGGTCGCCTCGGTCGAGTTCCAGTTGTGCTTGTAGCCGACCATGCTCGGGGCGCCCGGGCCGGTCGTCTCGATCCCGATCTGCAGCGCGCCGTCGCGGGTCTTCGTCGGCTTGGTGAAGCCGATGAACATGTGGCCGTGGGCGCCGTCGGGAAGGATCACGTCGCCGTTGAAGTCGGTCTTGCCGAGTCCGCCCGCCGCGAGGTCGAGGCCGTAGAGCTTGACGTTGCCGGCCCGCTTGTTGGCCATCGACGCGCTCTTGCCGCCCTCCTCGACGAATCGCCCCGTGCCGGGACCGGCCTTGTTCTCGCCGATCGACATGTGGTGGGTGCCGAATCCGCGCTCCTTGACCGCGGCGACCTCCTTGCCCTGTTTGGTGATCCCGATCCAGTCGGTGAGCGCGTACTTGTCGTCGTTCTTGTTCTGTCCGGACAGGGCCGGGATGCGGATGTTGACGCGGCCGCCGTGCGCCAGCGCGCGCACGACGTCCTCCGTCTTGAGGTCGACGTGCGTGGCCTGCGTCGGGTCGTACACCTGCAGGCCGGCCTGGAGGATGAGCAGGATCCGCGCGAGGATGTGCTGCGCCTGCGCGTTGGCGGCGATGATCGCGTTCGCGTCGTTGCCTGCGGTCAGCTGGACCTGGGTGAGCTCCGTGTCGCCGACCGGCATCAGCGTGTTGACGAACGCGTTGCGGATGTGCTCGTCGCGCTCCTGCTCGGCGAGGGCTCTGTCCGCGGGGCTCAGGGTGCCCGTGCTGTCGCCGGTCTGGATCGCCATCGCCCGGCCCAGCGTGTAGGACGGCGGTGGGTTGGCATCGTTGGCCCCGAGCTTCGTCTTCCAGGCGATCGTGGCGATCAACAGGCGCTTCCCGGACGGTTGCTTGAGCCACTGCTTGTAGTCGGCGTCGTTGAGGTACTTGTTCGCGGCGGCGTAGGTGCCGATGCCGACCTCGTCGAGCCACTTCTTGCCGTCGGCGGACGCTTCGAGCGTCAGGATGTCGACGAGGTTCGCGTCGCTGAACAACGGGCCCTTCGGGAAGCGCTTGTCGAGTCGCTTCTTGCACTCCGACGCCGTCTTGCCGCCGATCGACGCCTTCAGATCCGCCTTGGCGGCTTCGGCGACGGTGTTCACGCTCTTCTTGCGCTGCACCACGCTGGTCGCGAGCGCGCCGGCGAGGCCGTCGGCGCGCAACTCGGCGCCGTCGTTCGGGAGCGGCGCCCGCCCGCGATCGGCGACCTGCGGGCGCGCCGGCGGGCGCGCCGGCGTCGCCCGCGAGTCCGCCGCCGGAGAAGGACGTGACGCATGGTGGCGCATACGAATCCCGACGATCGTACGAGCGCCATACCGCCTGAACCACCGGTTTGCGGTGGCGCGCACGAACATCCGCCCGAGCGTGCACCCTGCGGCGGGGCGGGATTCGAACGCCGTCCGTACACGTACTCCGGTCTTCGATCCGAACGGCGACGAACTGGCGCATTGACGGTCGCGAGCGCCGCTGTGGTTGCTCCTCCTGGCGCGCGTTCCCGTGCCAGACGGCCGGGCCGCGGCCGCCGGCCGCGGAGGACGCAGTCCGCAGCGCGTAAGGCGGGCCGAGGGCAGCGGCCGGGCCGGCGGCGGCGCGAAGCGCGCCGTCGAGGTAGTAGCGAATGCCCTCACGAGATGGTCGACGGAGGTCGCCGGGGAGGGACGCGCCCTTACCGGGCTGCTTGGTCTCGCAGAGCAACCCCAGCCGGGACGTAGGGCGGCTGGCGCTGCTGCTCGTCAAGGCGCGCGCCGCTCCGACTATTCCTTCGGCGGCGGCAGCACCATGACGCGGCGGGGACGTCCGTGCATCCTGGGTCCCGGCGGGGCATCCGGTAGCGCCGAGAGGAACGCCGCCATGGTCAGCTCGGCATCGTCGTAGCCGAGCGCCGCCGCCTCACTCACCCGCACACGGTTCTCGCCGTAGAACAGCTCCACGTCACAGGTGTTGAACTCGAAGCAGTCGTAGCCGCCGCCGTTGGCCTCTTGGACTTCGCGCCGCAGCCGAGCGGCGACGTCGTCGTCGCAGTCATACGCCAGGAAACCGTCCATTGCGCTCGCGACGCTCGGAGCGTCCGCCTGCGCACACCCTGCCCGGCGGCATCCCGCTGCCGGAACGGTTACTCGGACGGCTGCATCGACCCCAAGCGAGCGTTGAGCGCGTCGATCAATTTCTCAGCGGAGCGGTTCTCTGGGCGGGTCCGTGGATTCGGGCCCTGGATCCCCCAGATCGTCACCCTCGAACCGTCGCGCAGGTGCGCGATGCCAACTCGTGGCCACAGACCTTTAGGGCGTACGGAGAACCTCTCGAGCATCGACCATTGAATCGTGACGCTCCGTCTGGGGTTGACGATCGTGACGCCGTGCGCATCCACGCGGGCACCAGCTCGCGCGCTGCGGTGCGTTCCAATGAAACCGAGAACCGCCATCAGCAACAGCGCTGCTGCTCCAGGGCCGGCACTAGGAACCCCAATGAGTGCCAAACCGAGGATTGCGACATACGCGGTCCCGCAGTAGCCCGCGAGCATGATCAACACGCGCTGCCCGCGAGATCGGTACCAGTGGCATCCCACCGGCTCGTCGCGTCCAGCGGCGGGCACCACGACAGCGTCGGTGTCCATACGCGCTCTATCGGACACGGGCCGGTTGACCGCGAGCAAGCACACGTCTCGCGGACAACCCAATGGACGAACCGTCACCGGGACGCCTAGATGTGGTTCGGGTGCCCGACCTGTGGCAAGCCGATGCGTCCTTGGAGGGCGAGTCTTTCCGGGACCTACCGGGCGGAATGCACCCGGTGGCACTAGAAGTTAGGAAGGCGCCCGCGCCGTCGGTACAGCGGGTAGCCAACCAGAACGTTGACCGCAAGCGCAGCGCCAAGCGCAAGCCCAACGGTCACGACACCTTCGGAGTGCAGCACACCCAGGCCAAGAAAGATCACCGCCATGGTGCGCGCCCAGAAGCCGGGGGAGCGACGGATTGCAATGAAGTAATCACGTAATCTGGGAGGTTCACGCAAGGAAGCTCTCACCCGCCACCTGTCGGCTGGGCCGATCAGCAAGCGTCCAAGATATTCGCTGATGACGTCTACGGCCGACGCCGACTGCGGGCTGGATCACAGGAGCGTGATGGTGGGTTGTCGCGCGCTGTCGAAGCGCTCGAAGTCCCAAGCCCCCTCCCGCACATCCCATCGGTAGTAACCAGCCTCGTACATCTCCACCCAGCGATGAACGGCGTCGCCAAGCGACGGCGCCACCATGACCACGGGGTGATCGGCGTCCTGCCACGACACCATGTGAAGCGGTGTCGCGGGGCCCATGGCCGTATCCGCGGCGATCGTGGCATCGCCGCCGGTCGCGAACAGCGGAAGCAACGACGATGGCCATAGCCGCTCGGCGTAGGACGTCCGCGGCTCTGCCCTGTCACTGCTCCCTGCCACGTCTGCTGCGACGGCCTGCAACTTAGCCCGGCCCAGGATGGCGGTCTCAAGTGCGAGAGCTTCCAGAACAGGCGTCATCTCGACACGCTCATCAGTGCTGACGCCGTTAAACCAGCTCCACCACAAACGCAGCTCCGGCGCCAGCTGGATACCCGCCGATGTCGCGATCCGGGTGATCTCGGCGTCCGCGAGCGGGGGCCGCCGCGACGCGAGCCACGGAAGTCGCTGATCGCTGAGGCACCGGTCGAACCGTGCCAGCAACTCCTCATCGAGCGGCACTACTCAAAGCTACTTGACGAACGGCCCCGCACCCGAAGAGTTCCGCTTTCGCCCGCGAGCGGTGGCCGGCTCGGCACGGCCTCGGGTCCACAAGCCGGTCGGCGGATCCTGGCGGTCAGCGCAACAGTAGTGGTCCGAGCTCCTCGACGGGCTTGGCGAAGGCGAGGCGCTTACGTGGTCGGTCGTTGAGTTCGGCGGCGACGGCGTCGAGGTCGGCGACGGTGTGCGCCGACAGGTCGGTGCCTTTCGGAAAGTATTGGCGCAGCAGGCCGTTGGTGTTCTCGTTTGTCGCGCGCTGCCACGGCGCGTGCGGGTCGCAGAAGTAGATGTCGATGTCGGCGTCGACGCTGAGCTGCTTCCACTCGAGCATCTCGGGACCCTGATCCCACGTCAGCGACGCACGCAGCTGCGTCGGGAGCGTCTGGATCTTGGCGGCGAGCGCGTCGCGGACCTGCTCGGCCTTGTAGCCGTCGGGCAGGTGCAACAGCATCGTGTAGCCCGTTGTGCGCTCGACCAAGGTGCCGATCGCCGTCAGGTTCTTCTTGCCGATGATCAGGTCGCCCTCCCAATGACCCGGCACGGCGCGATCAGCGGCCTCGGCGGGACGCTCGCTGATGTTGATCATGTTCGGAATGCGGTTCTTGCGCTGCCCGACCTGGCGGCAGGGCCGGCGTAGCGCGCGCCCGGTGCGCAGGCAGCGCGCCAGATCACGGCGCAGCGCCCCGCGTGACTGCACATACAGCGATTGGTAGATCGTCTCGGTCGACACCCGCATCTCCGCGTCGTCGGGGAACTCGCGGCGCAACCGCCCGGCGATCTGCTCAGGTGAGTAGCGCTTGTGCAGATCCTGCTCGACCTTCGCGCGCAGCACCAGGTTGACCGCCAGCTTTGCGGGCTTGGGCCGTGACGCGCGCCCGTAGGCGAGCGCGTGCGCCGTCGTCGCGCGGTAGCGCCCCGAGCGGTCGGTGTTGCGCGTCAGCTCGCGACTGACCGTCGACGGGCTACGGCCCAGCCGCGCGGCGATCGCGCGGATCTTCTCGCCGCCGGCGCGGCCCAGCGCGATCTCCTCACGCTCACAGAACGACAGGCAGCGACCCTTCAGATCGCGGCCGCGGCGCGGACGCACACCACCGGCCTCACGCAGCCACACCCGGCCGCGATGACGGTGCGTACCGGCGAGCGCGGACGCATCGGTGAGGAACTCACCGGCCTGCAGCGCGGCCCAGAACGGCTGGATCGCCTCGGCGACCAGCGCATTAGAGAAACGAACGGTCATCAACATCCTCTCCCGGCGTGGACGGTCACCCGCCGCTCGAGAGGGCCCCTCGCCCCGGACGCGCGCAGCGCGCCGATCGCCGCTGCACCTCGCCCTACGGGCTCGGCTTCGCGACGACCGGCGCGCTACTCAAGCACGAGCCACAGACGGCACA